>NC_015588.1:2706332-3007036 GCF_000215105.1 Isoptericola variabilis 225 | reverse complement strand
GAGCGCGAGCGCGGGGTAGACCCAGTCGTAGTCGAGCACGGGCCACTGACCGGTCTGCAGGCCGTGGCGGGCCCACCACTCGTAGAGCGTGACGTCGCCGTAGATCGTGTAGCCCCAGCGGATCGCGGCCGCGATCACCCACGCGTGCACGGCGACGAAGCCGACGGCGAGCAGCCAGCCGGAGGACAGGAGGGCCCCGAGGCGGGAGCGGTTCGACGTCGGCACGCGCCACATGGTGTCAGACACCGGCCGGGACCTGGCGGATCCGGGCGTCCCCGTCTAGGGTTTCGGGTACCCGAAACCTGCCTGGAGGACCTGTGAGCCGACCTCGCGTCCCGACGCTGCGCCGTACGCGGCTGGTCGCCCTGCTCGGACCCGCGTTCGTCGCGGCGATCGCCTACGTCGACCCTGGCAACGTGGCCGCCAACCTCACGGCCGGTGCCGAGTTCGGCTACCTGCTCGTGTGGGTGCTGGTCCTGGCGAACGTCATGGCCGTGCTCGTCCAGTACCTGTCGGCCAAGCTCGGCGTCGTCACCGGGCGGTCGCTGCCCGAGGTGCTCGCCGACCGCATGCCGCGCGGCGCCCGGCTCGCGTACTGGGGGCAGGCCGAGGTCGTGGCGATGGCGACCGACCTCGCCGAGGTCATCGGCGGGGCCATCGCGCTGCACCTGCTGTTCGGGGTCCCGCTCGTGCTCGGCGGGCTCATCACCGGCGTGGTGTCGATGGCGGTGCTCGTCATCCAGCAGCGGCGCGGGCAGCGGGTCTTCGAGACCGTCATCACGTCGATGCTCGGCATCATCACGATCGGGTTCTGCGCGGGCCTGCTCTTCGCGCCGCCCGACACGGGCGCGGTCCTCGGCGGGCTCGTACCGCGGCTCGCCGGCCCCGACTCGGTGCTGCTCGCCGCGTCGATGCTCGGCGCGACCGTCATGCCGCACGCGATCTACCTGCACTCCTCGCTCGCGCGCGACCGCGTGCGCTTCGACCGTCGCGAGCGCGAGCGGCAGGGCCTGGTGGGCGGGCCCGAGGGGTCGGCCTCGACGCACCGGCTGCTCGCCGCGACCCGGCTCGACGTCGTGCTCGCGCTCGTCATCGCGGGCGGCGTCAACATCGCGATGCTCCTGCTCGCGGCCGCCAACCTCCCCGGCCGCGCCGGGACCGACACGATCGAGGGCGCGCACGCCGCGATCTCGACGTCGCTCGGGCCCGTCGTGGCCGTGCTCTTCGGGATCGGGCTGCTCACCTCGGGCCTCGCCTCGACCTCGGTGGGTGCCTACGCGGGCGCCGAGATCATGGCCGGCCTGCTGCGCGTGCGCGTGTCGCTGCTGACCCGCCGGCTCGTGACCCTCGTGCCCGCCGTGCTGCTGCTCGCGACCGACCTGTCACCCACGTGGCTTCTCGTGCTGAGCCAGGTGGTGCTCAGCTTCGGCATCCCGTTCGCGATGATCCCGCTCGTCCGCGTCACCCGCGACGCGCGGCTGCTGGGCGAGCACCGCAACGCGCTCGGCACGCAGCTCGCGGCGTGGGCGGTCGCCGCTGTCATCGTGACGCTCAACGTCGCGCTGCTGTGGCTGACGTTCGCCGGGTGAACCCCCGCCGAGGTAGCGCCGAACTCGCCGAGGTAGCGCTCGACTCGCCGAAGTAGCGCTGGACTCGCCGAAGTAGCGCTCCGTTTGTCGAGGTAGCGCTGGACTCGCCGAGGTAGCGCGTTCTCGCGCGACGTAGCGCGGCACTCACCGCGCGAGCGCGGCCTCGAGACGGTCGACGAACGCGGCCTGCGCGCTCACGACGACGCGCCGCGCGTCGTCGGGCACGAACCACGCGACACGGTCGATCTCCGGGACCTCGATCCGGCGGCCTGACCGCGGCGGCCACTCGACCTCGACGAGGTTGCTGCTGATCCGCTCGAGGTCCGGCCCGGGCTGCGGCCACTCCCGCGCCCACGCGAGCACGCGCTTGCCCGACTTCTGGCGCACCTCGCCGAGGTCGAGGTCAGGCCCCGACGACGGCGGCAGGTCGATCCCGAGCTCCTCGCTCGCCTCGCGCAGCGCCGCGGCGTGCGGATCCTCGCCGGGATCGAGCTCGCCCTTGAGGACGGTCCACGCGCCGGCGTCCTTGCGCGCCCAGAACGGCCCGCCCATGTGGCCGAGCAGAACCTCGAGCCCGCCAGCCGGCGTCCGGCGGTACGGGAGGAGGCCTGCGCTCGTCGTCGGCATGGGGCCAGTGTGGCGCGAGGCGCGCTACGTCGGCGCGCTACGTCGCCGCGCGGAGCGCTACGTCGCCACCGTCCTGATACGGAGTATCGCTTGACGTGAGACGCGGTCGCGGCGAGGATGGAGACAGGCCCGCGTCGCCGCTCGCCACCAGCCTCGGCGGCGACGCGGCCGCACCCGTCCAGGTCCTCGAGAAAGAGGTCGCCGATGACCCGCAACGCCCCGGTGATGCCCGGCGTCACCGCCCCGGACTACGACGTCGCGCAGCCGTCGGACGCCGACTACGTCGGCGCGTTCGCCGACGTGACACCCGAGGAGCGCGAGCACCAGCTCGCCGTGCGCGCGTTCGTCCAGGACGAGGTCCTGCCGGTCATCGACGGGTACTGGGAGCGGGCGGAGGTCCCGTTCGACCTGGTCAAGCGCCTCGCCGAGCTCGACTTCCTGCGCGACGGCGTCGACGTCCCGGGCCGCCCGAGGATCTCGTTCATGGGCGAGGGTCTCGCGAGCATGGAGATGTCGCGCGGCGACGGGTCGGTCGCGACGATCTGCGGCGTCCAGGGCGGGCTCGCGCTGCGGTCGATCGTCATGCACGGCTCCCCCGAACAGGTCGAGCGGTACGCCGAGCCGATGGCGCGCGGGGAGATCCTCGGCGCGTTCGCCCTCACGGAGCCCACCCACGGCTCCGACTCGGTCTCGCTCGAGACGACGGCGCGCCGCACAGTCCGCGACGGCGTCGAGGGCTACGTCATCACCGGCGAGAAGAAGTGGATCGGCTTCGGCTCGTGCGGCGACATCGCGATCGTCTGGGCGCGCCTCGTCGGCGACGACGGCGACGGCCAGGTCCACGGGTTCGTCGTGCCGCAGGACGCCCCGGGCTACCGCGCGACCACGATCGAGGGCAAGGTCGCACTGCGCGCCATCTGGCAGGCGCACATCGTGCTCGACGACGTGTTCGTCCCCACCGACGCCGCGCTGCCCGGCGCCACGTCGTTCGCCGCGACCGCGGCCGTGCTCTTCGCGACCCGGCTCACGGTCGCGTGGTCCGCCGTCGGGCACGCGACCGCCTGCTACGAGGCCGCGCTCGCGTACGCGAAGCAGCGCATCCAGTTCGGCCGCCCGCTCGCGGCCAAGCAGATGGTGCAGGAGCGGCTCACGCGCATGCTCTCGCTCCTGACGCAGATGCAGCTGCTCGTCGCGCGGACGACGCGCCTCGCGGACGCCGGCACGCTCACCGGCGAGCAGGCCTCGCTCGCGAAGTACACGTGCACGCGGCAGGCGCGCGAGATCGCGGCCATCGCCCGCGACATGATGGGCGGCAACGGCATCCTGCTCGAGAACCGGGTCGCGCGGCACTTCGCCGACATCGAGGCGCTGCACACCTACGAGGGCACCGAGTCGATGCAGGCGCTCATCGTCGGGCGCGACGTCACGGGCTTCTCGGCCTTCGCCTGACGGTCGTCGCGCGGGTCGGCGCGGGCGGTCGCCGCGCCCGGGCGCGTGGCGTAGGTTCGCGGCCATGAGCGACGCCCTCGCCCGCGCCGGCGCCACCTGGGACGCCGACCCGGCTGCGGGCGCGTGGATCCGCCCGCTGCTCGGGGAGTTCGGCCCGACGGTCGCCGCGACCGTCCCGCGCGGGTACGCGGCGCACGCCGTGGTCGCGATCGAGGACGACGAGCCGTACGACCCGTCCGAGGCGATGACCGCGCTCGACCCGCTGCTCGACGTGCTCGACGGCGCCACCGGCGACCAGCCCGTCCACTGCGCGCTGTGGGAGGGCTGGGGCTGGCTCTACGACCACGGCGTCGACCCGCGGCGCGCGCCCGGCATGGCGGCGTTCGTCCTCTCCGACGAGCGCGTGGCGTGGTGGGACGTCGCTGGACGCCTGCGCGCCCGCGCGGCGCGCGCCTCGGCGCAGGCCAGGGCAGAGGACCGGCTCGCCGCGCAGCGCGTCGAGCGGCCGGCGTCGCGCACGCTCGAGCACCCGCACCGCTCCTACCACCTGTGGACCGGGCCGCTCCGCGCGGTGACGGCGCTGCGGCACTGGCCCGACCCGCCGTCGCTCGTGTGGCCCGACGACCGGTCCTGGTTCCTCAGCATCCCCGAGTACTCGCGCGAGGCGGTCGTGGCCGGGACGCCCGAGCTCGTCGACGCCGTCCTGCGCGACCCGCGCCTGCGCGCGCGGCCCGCCGCTCCCGAGACCGTGCTCGACATCGACGACTGACCGCTCACAGCGCTGAGGGGTGCTCACAACGCTGAGGGGTCAGCGGCCGCGCCGTCGCGCACGTGGGCGGCAGTGCGGGCGAGCATCGCCGCGATCGACAGCTCGTCGTCGGGCAGCCGTGCCGGGCGGAACGGGTTCACGTGCGCGTCGGTCACGCGGCCGAGCAGGCCCGACGCCGCGAGCCCGGCGCGCGCGTCGGCGTTGCGTGCCGCGACGCCGACGACGTCGAACCACGCCGGCAGTGCCGCGCACACGCGCAGGAACGCCTGGGCGCGGAAGCCGGAGCCGACAGGCCCGCCCCGGGTCAGGCCCGCGCCGCGCCCGCGGGCTCGGCCTCGGCCTGCTCGCGCCGGTGGACGCGCCACCACACGACGAAGCCGACGAGCGTGAACACGCCGTAGAACAGGTACATGGCGGCGCTGGCCCAGTAGCCCGCGGACAGCAGGAGCGGCACCCCGACGACGTCGACCGCGACCCAGACGAGCCAGAACTCGACCCAGCCCTTGGCCATGCCGTACGTCGCGAGGAGCGAGCCCATGAAGATCCACGCGTCGGCCCACACCGGCTCGTAGGAGCCGAGCGCCCGGAACACCGGCGTCAGCGCGAGCGTGCCGAGGCCCATCGCGGCGACGAGACCGAGACGCTGCCACCACGTGGCCCAGTGCGGGTGGACGGCGGCGCCGCCCGAGGCCGGGACCTTGCCGTCGGCGCGCAGCTCGAGGTCGGCCTTGCGGGTCTCGTTCCAGCGGACCCAGCCGTAGATCGACACGGCGATGAACATGACCTGCCGGCCGGCCTGGCCGAGCATGTCGGGCAGCGGCGAGCCGCCGAACAGCGAGCCGACGAACACCGTGAACAGCAGCACGTTGCCGACGATGCCGACGGGCCACGCCCACACCTTGCGGCGCATGCCGCCCAGCGCGGAGGCGAGCCCGAACACGTTGCCGATGACCTCGCGCCACAGCAGCTGCTGGTCACCGATGTGGAAGGTGGCGCCGAAGAGCCACTCGATCACGTCCATGCAGTCCCACTCCCGGTCGTCACGCGGTCACCGGGGTGGACGGGTCGACGCGCCGCGCCGTCGGGCCGGGACGGAACCGTCCCGCGACGGCGACACGACGACCGGCGGCACCCGCCTGAGCGGGCGCCGCACGTGCTGCCTCCCATCCGGACTTTCACCGTCGGCCCTGGAGTTCCACCAGGTCAACCGCGCCCCTCCGAGGAGGACCGCGGGTCGCGGGCTGTCACCGCCGGTTCGGACTCTCACCGACCCCGGAGCACGTGTGTGCGTGTCGGTGCCGGCGGTCGCCGGCACGCTGCTTGCTGCAACACAGGATGCCACAGGGCCATTCCGCGCAGGTCGCACGTGCCCGACGGCGGGACGTGCGTCAGGCGAGCGCGTCCCGCACCGCGCGTGCGACGTCGTCGGGCCCGGCACCCGGCTCGAGCACGGCGACGACGACGCGCCTGCCGTCGGTGCCGGCCGTGCGCACCGACGCCGTGGCGCCGGTCGCGGGCCGTGCCGGGTCGGCGAGACGCTCGGGGGCCGCGGAGGGGGACGCGAGCCGGTCGGAGGCGGAGTCGGAGCGGGGCAGAGGCGCGGTCGCGACGCGGCGCAGGTCCGCGAACGCCTCCTCGAGCTCGGGCCGCAGGTCGAGGTGGGGGTTGCGCAGCCACCGGCGCAGGATCGCGTTGTGGACCGCGACGACCGCCGCCGCGAACGCGATCGACATCGTCGTCATGTTGCGGTCGGGCGGGAGGGTGTCGCGCAGGTAGGCGGTGAACGCGCGCTCGTAGCGGTGCGTCGTCACGAGCTCGCGGTCGCGCAGTGCCGGGACCTGCTGCAGCAGCTTGTGGCGGGCGAGCGACGTCTCGCGCTGGCCGACGTGGTGGTCGAACACGAGCCGCGCGGCCCGGCAGACCTCGAGGTAGGGGTCGACCGCCGGGTCCCACGCCCGCTCCGACGCGCGGGCGGCCTCCTCGCTCGCGCGCGCCTCGGGACGCGTCTCGGCGAGCATGACCACGACCTCCTCGAGCAGGAGCTCGTGGTCGGCGAAGATCACGTCCTCCTTCGAGCGGAAGCGCCGGAAGAAGGTCGCACGGCTGACCTGCGCGGCGTCGGCGATCTCCTCGACGGTCGTCTGCTCGTAGCCCTTGCGCGAGAAGAGCTCGATCGCGGCGTCGACGGCCTGGGCGTGGGTGTGCGTCCGGACGGCGGTCATGGCAGGGAGGCTACTCCGCGCGACCGCGGCGGCGTTCGTCGAACCCCACCTCGGACGCCCGCCCGGACCGCTGCAGGAACCGCACCTCGCGCACGGCCACGCCGGCCGCGATCGCGAGCGGGATCCACGCCCACACCCGGCCGCGCACGACCAGGACGAGCATGAGGAGCGCGATCACGGTCGCGCCGACGACCGTCCCGACGCTGGACCACCGCACGCTGCGCACGCCGTCGAGCCTATCGGTCGCGCGTGCCGCAGGCGCGTCCCGGACCCCGCCTAGAAGCGGTTCCGCTGCCCCGGGTATCGTGGCGACACGTGACCACCACCGACGTCGCCCAGCGCACCGCCCCGGCCGAGACTCCGTCGAGCGGCGGACCCGCCGGCACCGTCCCGGTCGTCGACGTCTACGTCGACCCGACCTGCCCCTTCGCGTGGATCACCTCGCGGTGGGCGCTCGAGGTCGCACGGCAGCGCGACGTGCGGCTCACGTTCCGCCTCATGAGCCTCTACCTGCTCAACCGCGACAAGGACATCCCCGCGGACTACCGCGCGCGGATCGAGGCCTCGCGCGGCATCGGCCGCGTGGCCGCCGCGGTGCAGACCGAGCACGGGCCCGACGCCTTCTCGGCGTTCTACACCGCCGCCGGCACGCGTATCCACGTCGAGCAGGAGAAGGACCTCGACGCCGTCGCGCGCGCCGCGCTCGCCGAGGCCGGCCTGCCGGCCGAGCTCGCCGACGCCGCGACGTCGGACCGCTACGACGCCGCGCTCGCCGAGTCGCACGAGGCCGGCATGGCGCCCGTCGGCGAGGAGGTCGGCACGCCGACCCTGCACGTCGACGGCGTCGCGTTCTTCGGCCCCGTGCTCACGCGCATCCCGCGCGGCGAGGACGCGCTGCGCGTGTTCGACGGCGCGGTCGCGCTCGCGTCGTACCCGCACTTCTTCGAGATCAAGCGCTCACGCACCGAGCGCCCCGACTTCAGCTGACGCACGGAAGGCCCGCGATGACCCTCGACCTGCGCATCTTCACCGAGCCCCAGCAGGGCGCCTCCTACGACACCCTGCTCGCCGTCGCCCAGGCGACCGAGAAGCTCGGCTTCAGCGCGTTCTTCCGCTCCGACCACTACCTCACGATGGGCGGAGACGGGCTGCCCGGCCCGACCGACGCGTGGACCACGCTCGCCGGCCTGGCACGCGAGACCTCGACCGTGCGCCTCGGCACGCTCGTGTCGTCCGCGACCTTCCGCTACCCGGGCGTGCTCGCGATCCAGGTCGCCCAGGTCGACCAGATGTCCGGCGGGCGCGTCGAGCTCGGCCTCGGCGCGGGCTGGTTCAAGGCCGAGCACACCGCGTACGGCATCCCGTTCCCGGCCAAGCGCTTCGGCCTCCTCGAGGAGCAGCTCGCGATCGTCACGGGCCTGTGGAGCACGCCCGTCGGCGAGACCTTCTCGTTCTCGGGTGAGCACTACACGCTCACCGACTCCCCGGCGCTGCCCAAGCCGGCCCAGGCCAAGATCCCGGTCATCGTCGGCGGCGGCGGTCCCCGGCGCACCCCGGCGCTCGCGGCCCGCTTCGCCGACGAGTACAACCAGGCGTTCCCCGAGATCGACGCGATCGGCCCGCGCATCGACGTCATCAACAAGGCGCTGGCCGACGCCGGCCGCTCGCCCGAGTCGCTGACCCAGTCGGTCGCGCTCGTGCTCGCCGTCGGGAAGGACGAGGCCGAGTTCACGCGCCGCGCCGCGGCCATCGGGCGCGAGCCAGCCGAGCTGCGCGAGCACGGCATCGCGGGCACCGTCTCCGAGGCGGTCGACCGCCTCGCGTCGCTGCGCGACCAGGGCGTCCAGCGCGTGTACCTCCAGGTGCTCGACCTGCAGGACCTCGACCACCTGGACCTCGTCGCGCGCGAGGTGGCGCCGCAGCTCTGACCCCGGCGCGAGGGCCGCGGGCGAGAGGACCGTCGTCGAAACACGGCGCCGCTAAGGTGTGCGCTGGCATTCACCGGACCTTCACGTCCGTCGGCCCTCGACGATCGGAGAATCATGAGCCTCGGCTGGACCCTGCACGGCGATGGGCGGCGCGTCGCACCCGGAGAGGCGGTCGCGCCCGGCGAGCGGCTGACCTGGCCGCGCACCGTCGGTATCGGTCTGCAGCACGTCGTCGCGATGTTCGGCGCGACGTTCCTCGTGCCGGTCATCACCGGCTTCCCGCCCTCGACGACGCTGTTCTTCTCGGCGATCGGCACGGTGGGCTTCCTGCTCATCACGGGCAACCGCCTGCCGAGCTACCTGGGCTCGAGCTTCGCGTTCATCGCGCCGATCGGTGCCGCCACGGCGTCGGGCGGGCAGTCGGTGGCGGTCGGCGGCGTGCTCGTGGTGGGCCTGCTGCTCGCCGCGGTCGGCGTGCTCGTGCACTTCGCGGGCGCCCGCTGGATCGACGTCGTCATGCCGCCGGTCGTGACGGGCGTCATCGTCGCGCTCATCGGGCTCAACCTCGCGCCTGTCGCGTGGAGCAACTTCGAGCAGGCGCCGGTCACGGCGCTGGTCACCCTCCTGGCGATCATCGCGATCTCGGTCCTGTTCCGCGGCATTCTGGGGCGCCTCGCGATCCTGCTCGGCGTCGTCGTCGGGTACGTGTTCGCCGTCGTGCGTGGCGAGGTCGACTTCTCGGGCGTGCGCACCGCGTCGTGGGTCGGCTTCCCCGAGTTCGTGGCGCCGTCGTTCGACCCGGCGGTCCTCGGGCTCTTCGTGCCGGTCGTGCTCGTGCTCGTCGCCGAGAACGTCGGCCACGTGAAGTCGGTGGCCGCGATGACCGGCCAGAACCTCGACGGCGTGATGGGCCGCGCGCTGCTCGGCGACGGCGTCGCGACGACCCTCGCGGGCGTCGGCGGCGGCTCGGGCACGACGACGTACGCCGAGAACATCGGCGTCATGGCAGCGACCCGCGTGTACTCCACCGCCGCGTACTGGGTCGCGGCGGGCGGCGCGCTCGTGCTGTCCATGTCGCCCAAGGTCGGCGCCGTCATCAACACCATCCCGCCGGGCGTGCTCGGCGGCGTCACGACGCTGCTCTACGGCATGATCGGCATCCTCGGCGCCCGCATCTGGGTCCAGAACCGTGTCGACTTCTCCGACCCGGTCAACCTCACCACGGCCGCGGTGCCGCTCATCGTCGGCATCGCCAACTACACGTGGGCGGCGGGCGACCTGGTCTTCGAGGGCATCGCGCTCGGAACGGCCTCGGCGCTCGTCGTCCACCACGGCATGCGGGCGATCGCGCGGTGGCGCGGGACGTCGCAGGAGCCGGCGTCGCCGGCCTCGGTGCCGGCCGCGCCCGAGCGGCGGGACTGAGCGCGGCCCGGCAGGGGCCTGTGGTCAGGCAGGGGGCCGCCGTCAGCCTTCCTCGGCGGCCTCCTCCGTCGGCTCCTGGCCGACGGCGTACTCCTGCGCGACCGGCGTGATCTCCTCGACCTGCACGCACCCCGGGGCGTTCTGCAGCGGCTCGTCGGCCCGCAGCGCGACCTCCTCCTCGGGCACGGGACGTTCGTACTCCTCGCCCACGAGGAGGTCGACGACGGCGTCCTGGCGGTCGTCCAGGACCATGCGGACGTCGGACAACTGCGCCGCGAGCGTGTACGCGGCGACGATGCCCGACGTCCCGAAGCGCAGCTCGGAGTGCGTGAGCAGGTGGTCGAGGTCGCCTGTGAGCACGACGTTGAAGCCCCGGTCTCGCAGGACCTCGGCGTGGGCACCCGCGAGGCCCGAGGTCGTGGACGCGTTGATGACGCGCACCTCGACGTCGGAGTACGCGACGGGCAGCGCCCCGTCCGGCTGGCCCTCGACGGCGGGCAGGCACGGCACGGGCCCGGCGGGGGCCGCCTCGGTGCCGGGCGTCCTGATCGGCTGGTCGAACGGCGACTCGATCGCGCCCGTGTAGAGCGCGAGCGCACCCAGCCCGCTGACCGCGAGCACCGCGATGAGGAGCCCGAAGACGACGGCCTGGCGCTCGCGCTCGCGCCGGCGGAGCTCGACGCGGACCGGGTCGTGGGCTGGAGATGTCACGCGAAGAAACTACCCGACATCGTGGGGGCGGGGCGGGTCACCGCACCGTGAGCACGCGGGCGTGCAGGACCGGCCGCTGCTGCAGCGCGGCACGCACCGCGCGGTGCAGCCCGTCCTCGAGGTAGAGGGTGCCCCGGTACTCCACCACGTGCGCGAAGAGGTCGCCGTAGAACGTCGAGTCCTCGGCGAGCAGGTGGTCCAGGTCGAGCGTGCGCTTGGTCGTGACGAGCTCGTCGAGCCGGACCTGGCGCGGCGGTACGTCGACCCAGTCCTTGGTGGAGACGTACCCGTGCTCGGGGTAGGGGCGGCCGTCCCCCACGGCCTTGAAGATCATGCGTCTCATCGTAGGGCCGAACCCCGGCGGCAGGGCCAGGTTGGCCCGCCGGGCGGTCATGATGTCATCACGATCTCCCCACGACTTCGCCAGGAGCCGGCGGCTCGCGGGCCGCCCCGTCTTGACGTGAGACGACTCACAGGGGAATCTGGTGGGGCGGCGTCGTGGGAGCGCTTCCACGACGCCTCGAATCGAATCGATGGACGGACCCCGCACCAGACATCCGGATCAAAGGAGATCTCATGCACCACCGTGCGCGCAGCACCCGGACGGCGGCGCTCGCCGTCGCCGCCGTCGCGTCGGTCGGGCTCGCCGGGGCGGCTCCCGCCCTCGCCGCCCCGCCGCCGCCGTCGGACCCCCAGCTCTGGGTCAACCCCGACAGCACGTACCACGAGCACGTCGAGAACCTCGGCCTCACGGGGGACGCCAGCGACGACGCCCTGTACCTCGCGCAGTTCCCGACCGCCACGTGGTTCACCGCCGGGACGCCGACGAGCGTCAAGCAGGAAGTCAAGGACGTCGTCGTCCACGCGCACGCCGACGGCGAGATCCCCGTGCTCGTGGCCTACAACCTGCCGTTCCGCGACTGCGCGCAGTACTCGGCGGGCGGCGCGACGAGCGTCGAGGAGTACAAGGCCTGGATCGACGGGTTCGCGAAGGGCATCGGCAACAAGCAGGCGATGGTGATCCTCGAGCCGGACGGCCTCGGCATCATCCCCTGGTACACGACCGTCGAGGGCGTCTCCGAGTGGTGCAAGCCCGCCGAGGCCGACCCCGAGACCGCCGCGGCCGACCGGTTTGAGATGCTGCGCTACGCGGTCGACACCCTCGGCTCGCTGCCGGGTACCGAGGTCTACCTCGACGGCACCCACCCCGCGTGGCTCAACGTCGGCGACATCACCGACCGCCTGCTCAAGGCCGGCGTCGAGCGCGCGACCGGGTTCTTCCTCAACGCGTCGAACTACCAGTACACGGCCAACTCCGTCGCGTACGGCCGGTGGATCTCGTCGTGCATCGCGCTCGTCACGCAGCTCGACGCCGGCGTGGGGGACTGCGGGAACCAGTACTGGAACGGCGGCCCCGCCACCGACTGGCAGGGCACCGGCATGGACCCGTACGCCGAGTGGGCGTCCGGGCCGCTGTCGGAGGTGCCGCTCGAGCGGAACACGATCGGCGTCGACTCCCGGTACGCCGCGCAGCTCGGCGACGTCGAGCCCACGACGACCTTCGTCGTCGACACGTCGCGCAACGGGCTCGGGCCGTGGGACCCGGCGACGTCGGCGAACACGTACCCGGACGCCGAGGCGTGGTGCAACCCGCCGGACCGCGGCCTGGGGCTGCGCCCGACGCTCGACACGGGCGAGGAGCTCGTCGACGGGTTCCTGTGGATCAAGGTGCCCGGCGAGTCCGACGGCCAGTGCTTCCGTGGCACGGGCGGCCCCGAGGACCCCGAGCGCGGCATGGTCGCGCCGCCCGCGGGGCAGTGGTTCGTCGAGCAGGCGGACGAGCTGATCGCGCTGGCGAACCCGCCCGCGGAGTAGGAAGCAGGCGGGGCTACTCCTCGGTGTGGCCCAGGTCGGGCTCGGGGACGAGCTCGACGACGCCGCGCGCCGCGGCGTGCAGCTCGAGCACCACGACCTCGTTGCCCTGGTCGCGCACGAGCGGCCCCGGCACGTAGAGCGTCCGGGCGGGTCCGGCGCTCCGGTGCCGGCCGAGGCAGAAGCCGTTGACCCACACCAGGCCCTTGGTCCACCCGTCGAGCCGCAGGAAGTGGTCGGCGCCCCCGGTGCTGTCGAACGTGCCGTGGGCGAGCACCGGCCCGGCGAACGGAGCGCCGTCGACGTCGTCCGCACCGTCGCCCCGCACGGGCGGGGCCGACCGCAGCGCGTCCGCGACGCGCGCGTCGAGCAGGTCGCCGTCGTCGAACCGCAGCGGCCGCACCTGCCAGCCGGTGAGCTCGCGCGTCGCGGTGCGCACCGGCCCGATCAGCCCCTTGGGCTCGCCGATGCGCGGGCCGTAGTTGACGCGGCCCTGGTCCTCGACGAGCAGCGTGAGCTCGCCCGCGCGGCGCGGCAGCGGCACCGCGACCGTGTGGGTCGCCCGGTCGAGCACGCCGACGGGCTCGCCGTCGAGCGCGACGAGCGCGCGGTCGCGCACCTCGCCGACCACGAGCACGGCGTCGTCCTCGGTGACCCGGGTGCGGTAGAGCACGAAGCCGTCCCACGCGCCGACGTCGTCGTGCGTGGGCGCGCGGTCGAACGAGCGCTCCGTCCCGAGCATCCCCGCGACGTCGGACAGCGCGAGCCGACGGTCGAGCCGCACGGTGCCCGTGGGCGCGGCGGGCGCGGGACCCGGCACCTCGTCCGGCACGGGCGCGTGGCGGGAGATGACCTCGCGCATCGCGACGTACTTCGCCGTCGGGGCGCCGTGCTCGGACAGCGGGGCGTCGTAGTCGTACGACGTGGTGATCGGCCGGTACACGCCCTTGTCGTTCGCGCCCGAGGTGAGCCCGAAGTTCGTGCCGCCGTGGAGCATGTAGAGGTTGACCGACGCGCCTGCCGCGAGCAGGTCGTCGAGATCGCGGGCGTTGGCCTCGGGCGGCGTCGTGTGGTGGTGCAGGCCCGCGCTGTCGAACCAGCCGTCCCAGAACTCCATGCACATGAGCGGGCCCGTGGGCTGGTGCTTGCGCAGGATCGCGAGCCGTTCGGTCGCGCGCGAGCCGAAGTTCGCCGTCGTGAGCAGCTCGGGCAGGCTCCCGCGCGACAGGTGGTGATCGTTGGCCTGGTCGCTCGTGAAGAGCGGGACGTCGATGCCCTGCGCCCGGATCATGTCGGCGAGCGCACGCAGGTAGCGCTCGCGCTCGACCGGCGGGTCGTCGCCGTACGCGCCGTACTCGTTCTCGACCTGGACCATGAGCACCGGCCCGCCGCGTGTCACCTGGCGCTCCGCGACGATGGGCAGCAGCGCCGCGTAGTACTCGCCGATCGCCTCGAGGAACCGCGGCTCCGCGCGTCGCACGCCGACCTCCGGGTCCGCGAACAGCCACGCCGGCAGACCGCCGCCGGTCCACTCCGCGCAGATGTACGGGCCGGGCCGGACGATCGCGTGGAGGCCCTCGGCCGCGACGAGGTCGAGGAACCGGGCCAGGTCCCGGCGTCCCGAGGTGTCGAAGACGCCGCGCTCGGGCGAGTGGACGTTCCACGCCACGTACGTCTCGACGGTGTTGAGGCCGAGCAGCCGCGCCTTACGGATGCGGTCGGCCCACTGGTCGGGGTGCACGCGGAAGTAGTGCAGCGCCCCGCTGACGATCTGCAGCGAGCGCCCGTCGAGGAGGAAGTCCTCGGGGCCGATGGCGAACGAGGCCATGGGGGGACGTGCCTTTCGGTGATGGGTGGTGCACGACGGCGGGCCCGGCCGGTGCGCCTGCGGGTGCGCCGTCGTCGACCGGACGATGCTCGTCTCGTGAAGACTGCCGTCGGCCACCGCGTCGACGTCGACCACGCTCACCCTCGTCGAGCTCGTGCTGCGGTCGAGGCTGACCAACACCTTAGGAGGAAACCATGTCCGATGTCGTGAGCCCCGACGAGGCGACGTCGCGCGCACGAGGCGATGGGTCGGCACCGCGCGGCGTGCCCGGCGCGCCCGCCCCGGACGGCGAGCCCACCCGGGCTGTGGCTCTCGTCGAGCGGATCGCCGCGGCGCTGGGCGGGCACGCGAGCGTGCGTGCCGTCTACGGCGAGCCGATCACGCACGGCGACGTGACGATCGTGCCGGTCGCCCGGGCCGCCCTGGGGTTCGGCGGCGGCGCCGGGGGCGGGTGGAAGTCCGCCGACGGCACCACCGCGCAGGCCGGCCCGGGCGCCGGGGCCACCGAGGGCGGCGACGGCGGGGGAGGAGGCGGCGGCGCCCACGTGCGCCCGCTCGGCTACGTCGAGATCGCCCACGGGCGCAGCACCTGGCATCCCATCCGGCCCTCCGTGCCCGACGGGCGTGCGCTCGCCGCCGGCGTCGCGCTCGGCCTGCTGGCCGCCGCCGCGATCCGCGGCCTGCGCCGCGGCTGACCTGTCGCCGAGGTACGACCTCGCGGAGAAGAGCGAGAACGACGAAGGGCCCGCACCCAGACGGTGCGGGCCCTTCGTGACCGGCGGAGGATGGGGGATTCGAACCCCCGAGGGCGTGAACCCAACACGCTTTCCAAGCGTGCGCCATAGGCCGCTAGGCGAATCCTCCTGGTGGCGCCACCTGCGTCGGGACGCGGGCAGCCCCAGCAGGATACCGGACCGGGACCGCTGGCTCCGAATCGCCCCGGGGTGACGGTGGTCTCGCCGGCGGGCCGCCGACGCCGCCCGGTTTCGGGGCGGGCCGGGGTCTCGGTTAGGGTAGGGAGCAGACCCCTCGTGCGGCATCATCTCGCCGAACTCCCCCAGGGCCGGAAGGCAGCAAGGGTAGGTGAGCTCTGGTGGGTGTGCGGGGGGTCCTTTCTTTTGTCGGTACGGTGGGCCCATGCTTCCGGGCAGCATCCCCAGTCCTGACCCGGTGTGGTCCCAGATCGCCCTGGGCCCGATCACCATCCAGACCTACGCGCTGTGCCTCCTGGCCGGCATCGCCGCGGCGACCGTGCTCACGCACCGACGCCTGCGGGCGCGCGGCGCCGTGGGGGACGTGACGCTCGACGTCGTCATGTGGGCCGTGCCGTGCGGCATCGTCGTCGCGCGGATCTACCACGTGCTCACCCACCTGGGCGACTACACCGGCCCCGGCTCGGACCCCTGGGAGTGGGTGCGGATCTGGGAGGGCGGGATCGCGATCTTCGGCTCCCTGATCGGCGGCGCGCTCGGCGTCCTCGTCGCCTGCCGTATCGCCGGCCTGCGCTTCTGGTCGTTCGCCGACGCGCTCGCGCCGGCCATGCTGCTCGCGCAGGCGATCGGCCGGCTCGGGAACTGGTTCAACCAGGAGCTCTTCGGGTCGCCGACCACGCTGCCGTGGGGCCTGGAGATCTCGCCCGACGCCGCGATGTTCCCCGACGGGACGCCGGCCGGCACGCTGTTCCACCCGCTGTTCCTCTACGAGATGCTGTGGAACCTCGCCGGGGTGGCGGTGCTGCTCGTGCTCGAGCGCCGTTCGGTGCGGCGCGCGGCGGCCCGCGTCGCGGCAGGCCTGAGCCCCGGGCCGGGGCTCCGCTGGGGGCGGCTGTTCGCGCTCTACCTCGTCTGGTACGGCCTCGGCCGTACGTGGCTCGAGGCGCTGCGGATCGACCCGACGAGCACCGCGCCCCTCGGCGTCCCGGCGAACATCTGGACGGCCGGCGCGGCCGTCCTGCTGGGCGTCGGCATCTTCGTGGTCCAGGGCCGGCGCCACGCCGAGCCCGAGACGTCGGTGTACGTCCCCGGGCGCGAGCCGGCGCAGGAGGCGGGCGACGCCGAGCCGGCGGGCACGCGCGACGACCGTGCCTAGACCTGCGCGGATGTGACCTGCTGCACGACGCCCGACCTTCCTCCACGATGCGGACACCGTTTCGTCCGCAGAGTGAGATTTGGCCCCGGCCGAGTTGGTGGATCCCTCCGCCGGGTGTTCACCTTGTGGGCATGTCCCGCATCGTGACCGCAGCCGCCCCGACCACGCGACCCGGCGTCGTCGTGCGGTGTGCCGCGATGCCCGCGGACCGAATGTGCGGCGCCTGACCCAGGCCCTCCCAGGCACCTGACCTGCCGCACGGCCCGCCGTCCTCCCGACGGCCCGGGCCACCCCCGTACCTGCGCCCGCCGCGCGCTGATGGCCGCGGCCCGCCGCCCCCCGAGCACCTCCACGACGGCCGTGTCACGGCGAACCCGTGCGCGCCGTCGTCCACCCGGAAGGACACCCATGTCTCGCAAGCTCTTCTCCCTCACCGCCCTCGCGGCCGCCGGCACCCTGGCGCTCGCGGGCTGCGGCGCCGACGCCGGCGCGACCGCCGGCCTGTCGGCCGGCACCGCCGAGGACCCGATCCGCATCGGCGTCGTCTCCGCGGGCGAGGACTACTGGACCACGTTCACCGAGGCCGCGGCCGAGGAGGGCATCACCGTCGAGATCGTCAACTTCTCCGACTACCAGCTGCCCAACCAGGGACTGTCGGACGGCGACCTCGACCTCAACCAGTTCCAGCACCTGCAGTTCCTCGCGGGCTACAACGTGGCCAGCGGCGCGGACCTCACGCCCGTGGGCGCGACGGCGGTCTACCCGCTCGCGCTGTACTCGGCGAAGCACGGCTCGGTCGAGGAGATCCCCGAGGGTGGCGAGATCGCCATCCCCAACGACGAGACCAACCAGGCGCGCGCGCTCCTCGTGCTCCAGGAGGCCGGCCTGCTCACGCTGCGCGACGGCGGCAACTCGTTCTCGACGCCGGCCGACGTGATCGCCGAGGAGTCGAAGGTCACCGTCACGCCGGTCGACGCGGCCCAGACGGCGCTCGCGCTGCAGGACGTCGACGCCTCGATCATCAACAACGACTTCGTCGGCGACGCGGGCCTCACCGCGGACGACGCGATCTTCTCGGACGACCCGGACTCGGCCGCGGCCGAGCCGTACATCAACGTGTGGGTCGCGCGCGCCGAGGACGCGGACGACGAGACGGTCGCCAAGCTCGTCGACATCTTCCACACCCCCGAGGTCGAGGCCGGCGTCCTCGAGGCGTCGGGCGGCACCGGCGTCATCAAGAACAACGACCCGGCGGAGCTGCAGGAGATCCTCGAGGAGATCGAGACCAACCTGCAGGCCCAGGGCTGATGACGGCCCCGATCATCAGCTTCCGCGGCGCCACCAAGGTCTTCCCTGGTCGGCGCCGCGGGGGCGCTCGCGAGGTGCGGGCCGTCGACGGCGTCACGCTCGACGTGCACGCCGGCGAGATCTTCGGCGTCATCGGCTACTCGGGCGCCGGCAAGTCCACGCTCGTGCGGCTCATCAACGCGCTCGAGACTGCCACCGCCGGGTCGGTCGTCGTCGACGGCACCGACCTCACCGGGCTGAGCGAGGCGCGCCTGCGGCCCGTGCGCGCGGGGATCGGCATGATCTTCCAGCAGTTCAACCTGCTCTCGTCGCGGACGGTCGCCGGCAACGTCGCGTACCCGCTCGAGGTCGCGGGCTGGCCGCGCGAGCGCCGCCGCGAGCGCGTGCGCGAGCTGCTCGACTTCGTCGGGATCGGCGACAAGGCCGACGTCTACCCCTCTGCGCTCTCGGGCGGGCAGAAGCAGCGCGTGGGGATCGCCCGCGCGCTCGCCACGAACCCGAAGATCCTCCTGGCCGACGAGGCGACGTCCGCGCTCGACCCCGAGACGACGGCCGACGTCCTGGCGCTGCTGCGTCGCGTCAACCGCGAGCTCGGCATCACGGTCGTCGTCATCACGCACGAGATGGACGTCGTGCGCTCGATCTGCCACCGCGTCGCGGTCATGGAGCACGGGAAGGTCGTCGAGCTCGGCGACGCCTACCAGGTCTTCAGCGCGCCGCGGCACCCGGTGACGCGCCGGTTCGTCGCCTCGGCGCTCAAGGACCGGCCGTCGCCCGCGGTGCTCGCCCGGCTGCGCGAGCGGCACCCCGGCCGCATCGTCACCGTCCGCGTCGACGAGGTGTCCGGCTCCTCGGCTCAGGTCACGCACGTCCTCCGCGAGCACGGCGTCGACGGCACGATCGTCTACGGCGGCATCACCGAGGTCGCGGAGCGCGCCTTCGGGTCGCTCACGCTCGAGCTCGTGGGGCCCGACGGCGCGGTGGCCGGCGCGCTCGCCGGCCTGCGGGCCGTGACCGACGTCGTCGACCACGGGACCGCGGCCGACCCGCACGACGACCCCTCCGCCGTCGTGCACCGACCGGCGAACGACGACCCGACGACCGACGACCCGACGAACGACGAGAGGAGCTCGCGATGAGCTGGGACCGTCTCGGCCCGCTGCTGTGGGAGGCGGCCGGCCAGACCGCGTACATGGTGCTCATCACCCTGGTGGTGGGCGGGTTCGTCGGGCTCGCGCTGGGGCTCGGGCTCTACCTCACCCGGCCGGGCAACCTGCTCGAGAACCGCCTGGTGTTCGCCGTGCTCAACGTCGCGGTCAACGTCGTCCGGCCCGTGCCGTTCATCATCTTCCTCGCGGCGCTCGGGCCGCTGACGCGGGCCGTCGTCGGGCGGGCCATCGGCATCGAGGCGTTCACGTTCGCGATGTGCGTCATGGCGTCGTTCGTCTTCGCGCGGCTCGTGGAGCAGAACCTCGTGTCGATCGACCCGGGCGTGGTCGAGGCCGCGCGTGCGATGGGGGCGTCGCCGCTGCGGATCGTCCGCACGGTACTGGTCCCCGAGGCGCTCTCGCCGCTGATCCTCGGGTACACGTTCCTGTTCGTCGGCGTGCTCGACATGTCGGCGATCGGCGGCTACCTCGGCGCCGGCGGCCTCGGCGACTTCGCGATCGTCCACGGCTACCGGCAGTACGACTGGGCCGTCACCGCGACGGTCGTCGTGCTCATCATCGCCATCGTGCAGCTCGTGCAGCTGCTCGGGAACGCGCTGGCGCGCCGGGCGTTGCGGCGCTGACGCGCCGTCACACGTCCGTCAGGCGCCGCCACAGGTGCACGACGTCAACGACGCCGACTTCGAGATCGTCCTGCCGGACACCGAGCCGCCGACCACGACCATCACGGACGGACCGGCCGACGGTGCGTACCTCGTCGACCGGGAGGTGACCTTCTCCTACTCCTCGAGCGAGCCGGGACGGTTCACGTGCATGCTCGACGACGAGCCGGTGGGCTGCACCGGGAGCTCCGTCACGCTGACGGGGCTCGCCGGAGGGACGCACGTGTTCTCGGTCGCGGCCGTCGATGTCACGGGCAACACCGACCCGACCCCCGAGGTGCGGACGTTCACCGTGCCGATCGACGACACGGAGCTGGCGCGGTCGTCCGGCTGGTCGAGTGTCACCGACGCGGCCGCGTTCGGCGGCTCGTACTCGGTTGCCGTACAGAAGGACGCGACCCTGCGGACCCGCATCGAGGGCGCGACCGGTGTCGCGCTCGTCGTCACGACGGCGAGCGGTGACGGCAAGGTCGACGTCCTGGTCGACGGTGCCCGGGTGGGCAGCGTGTCGCTCGACTCCAGGACCGGGGGGGACCCGTGTGCTGGTCCCGGTGGCCGACTGGACGGCACCGCGCAGCGGCGAGCTGACGCTGGTGACGAGCAACAAGAAGCCGGTACGGATCGACGGTCTGGCCGTCCGCACGGACTGACCCGAGAGCGCGAGCGCCCGGCCCACCGAGCCCAGGGCCGGGCGCTCGCGTATACCTCGATGACGGCGAGCGACGCCTTCCCGCTCGCCTTCCAGCCGGACGCGCCGCGCGGGCTCGACGTGCTGGCATCGAACTCCCCGGTCTCGCTGCGCCGGCCCTCAGGGTCGACGCCCACGGCAGTCGGCGAGCAGTTCCGCACGTACTTCGCGTTCACGGATCGCGGGCCTCTCGCGACGACGGGGCACCGCCGGGGTCTGTGGACGGGGGCTGCCGGGGTGTCGGTCGGGGCGTCTATCGTTGCGGGGGTGACCACCGCTCTGTACCGCCGCTACCGGCCCGAGACGTTCGCCGAGGTGATCGGCCAGGACCACGTCACCGGGCCGCTGATGCAGGCGCTGCGCAGCGGGCGCGTCAGCCACGCGTACCTCTTCTCCGGCCCGCGCGGGTGCGGCAAGACGACGAGCGCGCGCATCCTCGCCCGCACCCTCAACTGCGCGCGGAACACCCCCGACAAGCCGCTCGACACCCCGTGCGGCGAGTGCGACTCGTGCCGCGAGCTGGCGCGCGGCGGTCCCGGCTCGCTCGACGTCGTCGAGATCGACGCCGCGAGCCACAACGGCGTCGACGACGCGCGCGACCTGCGCGAGCGTGCGACGTTCGCCCCGGCCCGCGACCGGTACAAGATCTTCATCCTCGACGAGGCCCACATGGTCACGCCGCAGGGCTTCAACGCGCTGCTGAAGATCGTCGAGGAGCCGCCGCCCCATGTGAAGTTCGTCTTCGCGACGACGGAGCCCGACAAGGTCATCGGCACCATCCGCTCGCGGACGCACCACTACCCGTTCCGGCTCGTCCCGCCCGACGTGCTGGGCCCCTACCTCGAGCAGCTCTGCGCGGCCGAGGGCATCGAGCTCGGCGCCGGCGTGGTCCCGCTCGTGACCCGCGCGGGCGGGGGCTCGGTGCGCGACTCGCTCTCGGTCCTCGACCAGCTCATCGCGGGAGCATCGGGCGGCGTCGTCGAGTACGACGTCGCGGTCGGGCTCCTCGGGTTCACGCACGCCACGCTGCTCGACGACGTCGTGGACGCGCTCGCCGCGCGCGACGGCGCGTCGATCTTCCGCGTCGTCGACCAGGTCATCGCCTCGGGTCACGAGCCGCGGCGCTTCGTCGAGGACGTGCTCGAGCGCCTGCGCGACCTCATCGTCATCGCCGTCTCGGGCGACGCCGCGGACGCGGTGCTTCGCGGGCTGCCGGCGGACCAGCTCGAGCGCATGCGCCAGCAGGCGTCGCGGCTGGGTGTCTCGGAGCTGTCGCGCGCGGCCGACCTCGTCAACGCGGCGCTCACCGAGATGACCGGCGCGACGTCGCCCCGGCTCCACCTCGAGCTGCTGTGCGCGCGGCTGCTCCTGCCGGGCGCCGACGACGGCACCGCCGGCCTCGCCGCCCGCATCGACCGCCTGGAGCGCGGCGGCGTGGTGGCGGCCGTCGCGGCGCCCGGTGCGGCCCCGCGTCGGGACGACGACGTGACGGCTGACGCGCCCGCCCCGGCGGCGTCGGGGCTCTCCGGCGCCGCGGCCGTGCGTGCCGCGCTCGAGGCGAAGCGCACCGCGACGCCTGCCCCCGCCGAGGTAGCGCGCGAGGACGCCGAAGTAGCGCGGCCGGACGCCGAGGTAGCGCGCGAGGACACTGAGGTAGCGCGGCCGGACGTCGAGGTAGCGCCTGAGGGTGCCGAAGTAGCGCACCACGACGCCGAAGTAGCGCGTGAAGGTGCCGAGGTAGCGCCCGAACCTGCAGCAACGGCGACGCCTCCGGCGCCGAGCGAGCCGGCGCCGAGCGAGCCGGCACCCAGCGAGCCGGAAACGACGGCCGGTGTCACGGCCGAGGTGGTGCGCCGCCGGTGGGACGAGGTCGTCGCCAACATCGGCAGCCCCGTGACGCGGGCGCTGGTCGGCCCCAATGCGCAGGTGATCTCGCTCGAGGCCGGTCTGCTGCGCCTCGGCTTCACCGCGGCGGGCATGGCCCGGACGTTCTCCCAGCCGCGGCACATCGACGCGGTGGCAGAGTCCGTCTACCAGACGCTCGGCGTCCAGGTCCGGGTCGAGGCGACGATCGACGAGGGCCGCGGTGATTCCTCGGGCGGCCCGGCCGGGGGAGGCGGAGCCGGCGTTCCGGGACCGTCCGCGCCGGCCGGCCCGGGCGGCAGCTCCGCGGCGTCCCCGGAGTCCGGTGCACCGGCGACCTCGCCCGGCGTCACGGCACGACCTGCCGATACCGATGACGGCGGCTGGCCCGCCGTCACGCCTCCGGGGTCGGCAGCGCGGTCGGCCGCGAGCCCCGCGTCGGCGATCGCGCCCGTCGGGCGGCCCGAGGCCGGTGCCCGCGTCGGTGCCGTCGACGCGCCGCGGTCCGCCGTCGCGCTCGCCGAGCGGCCTGGCGCACCGGCCGACGAGGCGGCGCCCGAGCCCGAGGCCGTGTCCACGCCGCCAGCGCCTGAGCCCGAGCCGGAGGTCGCGCCCGCGCCTGGAGCGGCGGCGCCGAGCGCGGCCGACGACGCCGACGCCGCCTGGCTCGCCGGCGTCCCGCTCTCCGAGCCGCCCGAGCCCGACGACGCGCCCGAGCCGCCGCCCGAGGACGTCGCACCGTCATGGTCTGCACCGCGCCCGACGGCGGCCCGAACGCCGGGGCCGCAGGTCCGCGAGACGCCGCGGCAGGCGGCCGAGCGCCAGGCGCGCGAGTACCGGGCCCAGGCACAGGCACCGGCGCCGACGGCGGACGACCACCCGGCCGTCGACTACGACGAGCCGTCGGCCGACGACCCCGACATCGCGTCGACGGGCCTCGTCGGCGTGCCGCTCGTCGTCCAGGTCCTCGACGGCAAGGTCATCGACGAGATCACCGAGGACCCGGCCTGACATGTCGTCGACCACCACGACGACGCTGCACATCGTCGCGGCCGTGATCGTGCGCGACGACGGCCGCTTCCTCCTCGTGCGCAAGCGCGGCACGACGTCGTTCATGCAGGTCGGCGGCAAGATCGAGCCAGGGGAGGCTCCGCTCGCCGCGCTGGCCCGAGAGTGCGCGGAGGAGATCGCCCTGACGGTCGACCCCGCGGCCGTCCGCCCGCTCGGGCGCTTCCGTGCGGTCGCGGCCAACGAGCCCGATCACGTCGTGGACGCGCACGCGTTCGCCGTCGACCTCCCCGCCGGCTTCGAGCCCGCCGCGCGGGCCGAGCTCGAGGAGCTGGTCTGGGTGGATCCCGCCGATCCCGTGACGAGCCACCCGATCGCGCCGCTGTCGCTCGACCTGCTCGCGCTGGCCGCAGCCTCTGGCGACGTCGACGCCTGACGCGGGCTTCGAGGTCGAGCTCGTCGCCGGTGACCAGCCCGGCGTGACGCGGACGCGTGCCCGCCGCCCCGGGCAGGGGCGACGGGCACGCGTGGCGGGGCGGTCACGACCCCGCGGCGGTGACTACCGCACGGTCAGCGTGGCGGTCACCTCGCTCTCCGCGTACGTGGAGTCACCGCTGTAGGCCACGGTCACGTCGTGCGACCCGGCCGCCAGGCCGGCGGTGGGCATCGGGACGGTCGCCTCGCCGTCCACCAGCTCGACCGTGCGCTCGGTCTCGCCGAGCGTCACGCGCACCGTGCCGGTCGGCAGCGGTGCGCCCTCAGGACCGGCCGTCCGGACCTGGACGACGGCCCGCCCGGGCACGCCCTGCTTGACCTTGGTGGGAGCCACCGTGACCTCGAGCTGGGCGCAGTCGACGGCGTCGTGGGCGACCTCGAGCTCGATCGTCCGCGCGTCACCGGCCGCCGCGACCTGCACGCTGCCGGCGGCGAGAGACGTCCCGGCGGCGAACGTCTCCTCGACCGTCGCACCCGGCTCTACGCCGGTGAGCGTGCGCGACCCGTGCGGCGTCTCGATCGTGACGTCGAGCGGGACGTCGGTCTCCCCGTTGGACACCGTGACGTCGAGCACGGCCTCGGTCGCCTCGCAGCGGGCCTCCGCCGTCGCAGTGACGGCGAGCTCGCCGAGCGGCTTGACCTGGATGTCGCGGTAGAAGATCGTCTCGCCGCCGCCGTGGTTCTGGACCCCGATGTAGCCGGCGAGGTCGCGTGCCGGGTCGGTGCTGGTGAAGTCGTTCACCAGGACGCCGTTGAGGAACACGCGGATCCGCTCTCCCACGACACGGATGTCGTAGGAGTTCCACTCCGGCACCGGACGCAGCGCCTCGGCGATCGCCTCCGGGTCGGCACCCTGGAAGGTGTAGATCGCGCCCGTCGTGCGGTCCGGCGCGTCGCTCGCGTCGATCTGGATCTCGTAGCCGCGGTTGACCGCGACCCACGGGTCGTTGCCCGGGTTCGGGAACCCGACGAAGACGCCGCCGTTGTCGTCCTTGACGAGCTTCCAGTCGAGCGTGAGGCTGTACGACTCGAACTGCTCGGCCGTGTACCACAGCAGGCCCATGCCGCCGTTGCTCTTGAGCGTGCAGTCGTCCTGCCGCCCGAACGAGCCGGCACCCGCGAGACGCCACTTGTCGAACGTCGCCAGCGTGCCGTCGAACAGCGCCGTGTACCCGGGGTCGGCCTCGGTCGGCGAGCAGAGGTCCGGGTTCTCGCCCACGGAGAGGACGTCAAGGTTGACGTTGCCGTGGTCGCCCGCGTCGTACCTGACGGAGATCGTGTTCGCCCCGGCCTGGAGCTCGACGTCGTGGGTCGCGAAGGCCCACGTCTTCCAGTCACCCGTGCTGGGCAGCTGCCACGGGCCGACCTTCTGCCCGTTGACGTACAGCGACATCGTCTTGGTGCCCTGGAACGGGTTGGGCCCGTTGGAGTACCGCAGGTTGATCGGCTGCGTCCCCGCCTCGTCGGCGTGGACCGTGAACGTCACCCCCGCGCCGACCGACTGGATGCCGTCGACGAAGCCCGAGCCCGAGTAGCCGCTGTGCTCGGTGCCGATGCCGGCGGAGCCGGTCAGGGCCGACTCCTCGGCCTCGTGGTAGCCCCGGTCGGCCGGCGGGACGTAGCCCGGCAGGCTGTTGAGGGTGTACCAGGCCTCGGTGTTCCACAGCTCGCGGCCCTCGGCGTCGGTGAACGGACGCGGCGAGCGCAGGTGGACGACACGGCCCGGCTTGAGGCCGTCGATCGTCAGGGACACGGTGGTCCGGTCGGCCGACACCTCGGCGCCGGTCACCCGGAGCACCTCCTCGTCGACCTTCGGGCCGCCGTACTGCTGGGTCGGCACGTACCGCCACTGGGTGGCCCGGTACGCATGGGCGACGTCGTCAGCGATCTTCTGGACCGTCTCGTCGGACAGCGGCTGGCTGTACTCGAGGTCGAACCCGCCCTCGCGCACGCGCACCTCAAGGATGTCGAACGACTCCTGGCCGTTCGGCGTGAGCTTCTGCAGCCCGTACCGGAGCTTGTTGGGCTCGCTCCAGTTGCCGGCCTCGCCGATGCCGCCGACGTAGATCGCGCCGTCGGGCCCGACGACGGTGCGGTTGACGCCAGCCTCGAGCCCGGCGCTGTGCCGGAACACCGCGCCCTGGTACTCGCCGTCGACCTTCTCCAGGAACGCGCGCTGCAGGCCGCCGTAGGTCACGTCGCCGAAGAGCATCTGGCCGGCGAACGGGCCCTCGGTGAGCGTCACGGGCTCGCTCGGCGAGTTGCCGATCTCGTTCTGCGGGATCCAGAGGGCGGGCTGGGACACGGGCTGGTCGTCGAACGGGCCGGCCGGGTTCGTGTAGTGGTTGAAGAAGCGGTCCTGCTTGACGTGCACGAGCTTCGAGCTCGGCAGCCAGGCGCCCTGGTTGTCCATGACGAACAGGTCGCCGTCGGGCCCGAACGTCATCCCGTTGGGGGTCCGCAGGCCGCCCGCGACGTACGACACCTCGCCGGTCTCGCGGTCGACCGTGATGCTCGTGCCGCGGTTGGGGGCCGGCTGCGGGTTCGTCGTCGCGCCGCCGTTGTTGATGGCGACCGAGAGGTTGACGTAGAAGTAGTCCTCGTCGTGCAGCAGGCCGAACGCGAACTCGTGGAAGTTGCCGCCGAACGGCCATTCCGCGACCGTCGTGTGCTGGTCGTAGAAGCCGTCGCCGTCCGGGTCGGTGAGCTCGGTCAGGCGGTCACGCTCGGTGACGAAGATCGAGTCGTCGATGACGGCCACGCCCATGGGGTTGAACAGGTCGGTCGCGAGCTTGGTCGCGGTGACCTGGTCGGCGCTCGTCTCACCGGTGACCTGGTCGAGCACGAAGATCTCGCCCGGCTCCGGGTTCTGGACCCAGCCGCCGGGGCTCACGGAGCCCGACGTCGCGACGACGAGCCGGCCGTCCTCGGTCCAGTCCATGCCCGAGACCATGGGCTCGAAGCCCTCCGGACGCAGGTCGGTCAGCGTGTACCCGGGGTGCACGGCGTCGAGCCGCAGTCCGTCGCCCGCGGTGTCCGTGGCGCCCTCGCAGTACTTGGTGCCCGGTGCCGTCACGCGGACGACGCCCGCCTCGGTCGACAGCGCCTCCTGCGGGACGATCGTGAACCCGGTGGCGCCCGGCGGCTGCCACGCGAGGCGCAGCACCTGGCCGCCGCCCGCCTCGAAGTGCTCGACGAAGAGCTCGTGCGGGCCGGCGGTGAGCGTCACCGTGCCGTCCTTGGAGGTCTCGCCGTGCAGACCGTCGTGGTCGATCACGACCTGACCGTCGATCGACAGGCGCGAGCCGTCGTCGCTCGTGAGCCGGAAGGTGTACTGGCCGTCCACGGGGGCGTGGATGTGCCCGACGGCGTGGGTCAGGAAGTTGTCCTCGAAGCCGAACTGGGCCGCCGTCGTCCAGTTGACGTTCGGCATGAGCTTGTCGACGTTCGGCGTCTGGCCCGCCTTGAGGGTGCAGAGCTGGCTGAGGCCCTGCTGGAGGTCGTAGGTGCGGAGCGTGATGCCTGGCTCCTGGGGCGGTAGGTTCGCGGTCGACGACGTCGTCGCCGCGAGCTCGGTGGTCCCGGCCGCCGGGACCGCGAGGGCGGTGGCCGCCGTCCCGGCCAGGGCCAGCGAGACGAGACCCGCGACGTACCTTCGGGTACGTCTGGGCGCGCGTGGGTGCATGGGTGTCCTCCTCGTCGAAGATGGTCGGCGTCGACCGCTCATCGACTGTAGGAGGACTAATGACGGGCGTCAATCAAAAGTCGGATGTTCATCGTCGCATTCCCGACGCGACCGCGCCGCGCAGGCTCCCGCGCGCCACGCCCGAGTCGCAGGGCGTCGATCCGGAGGCGCTGCGAGGCCTGGTCGGCGCGCTCGACGGCATCCGCGACGTGCACAGCCTCATGGTGCTGCGTCACGGGCACGTCGTCGCCGAGGGGTGGTGGCACCCGTACCGCGCCGACGAGCCGCACGTCATGTTCTCCGTCTCGAAGACGTTCACCGCCGTGGCCGTCGGTCTCGCGGTCGCCGAGGGGCTGCTGGGCGTCGACGACCGCGTCGTCGACCTGCTGCCCGGCGACGCGCCGCCCGAGCCGGGCGAGCACCTCGCAGCGATGCGCGTGCGGCACCTGCTCACCATGACGAGCGGGCACGGCACCGACACGATGAACTTCACGCTGCGCAACCTCCACCGCCCCGGCGCGAGCTGGGCCCGCGACATCCTCGCCGCGCCCGTGACGCACGAGCCCGGTACGCGCTTCGTCTACAACACGGGCGCGACGTACCTGCTCTCGGCGATCCTGCACCGCCTCACCGGCGAGCGGCTCCTCGACTACCTGACGCCGCGCCTCCTCGCCCCGCTCGGCATCACCGGCGCCACGTGGGAGCAGGACCCCCGCGGGATCGACGTCGGCGGGTACGGCCTGGCGATCACGACCGAGGACCTCGCCGCGTTCGGGCAGCTGCTCCTGCAGCGCGGGCGGTGGGGCGACGCGCAGCTCGTGCCGGCCGCGTGGGTCGACGAGCTGTCGGCCGCCCAGGTCGACAACGGCCCGCACGAGTGGCTCGACTGGCGCCGCGGCTACGGGTACCAGGTCTGGCGCTGCCGCGGCGACGCCTACCGCGCCGACGGCGCGTTCGGCCAGTTCGCCGTCGTCTGGCCCGAGCACGACGCCGTCGTCGTCCTGACCTCCGGCACCGCGCAGACGAACGTCGAGCTCGAGGCGGTCTTCGACCACCTCGAGGGCGCGTTCACCGAGGTGCCCGACGCCGGCACCCCGGCCGGCGGGGAGTCGCTCGTCCTCGAGGGGCTCGCCGTGCACGTGCCCGACGGCGCGCCCACCGCGGCGATCGAGCCGTTCGTCGCGGGGTCGCGGTTCGTGCTCGAGCCCGAGGTCGGCGCCCGCGCGGAGCACCCCGGCGGTCCGCCGTTCCCGATGCACTCCGTCGCCGTCCACCGGCGACGCGGCGGAGGCGAGGGAGGCGACGCGATCGACCTCGTCTGGACGCGCGAGCACGGCGGGCCCGAGCACGTGGTGCGCTGCGGCGTCGGGCACTGGGTGCGGGGCACGGCGGACCTCGACGGCGAGGAGGTCGCCGTGGCCGGCGCCGCGGCGTGGACCGAGCACGCCACGCTCACGCTGCGCCTGCTGCGCCTGGGTACGCCGTTCGCGCTCGACGTGGCGCTGCGGTTCGGCGGCGACGGGGAAGGCCGGTACGTCGAGGTCGCCGTCGACCAGAACGTGTCGTTCGGACCCACCGAGCTCCTGCGTGCGACGGGCATCGGCAGCCCCGACGCCTAGGCCGGAGCCACCGGCTGGCGCAGGATCGTGCGGCGTCGCTCCGGCGGCACGCGCCGGAAGTCGCTGAGGTAGATCTCGTGGTGCCGCCCGGTGAGGCGCAGCCCGCGGGCGGGGACGAACTCGTCGTGCATGCGCTCGAGCACGGGCCCTTCGTCGTCGAACGACCCGACGTGCAGCGTCTGCACGCACCGGCCCTCCGCGAGCCTCTCGACGCGCAGGTCGTCGATCCGCTCGGGATTCTTCTTCGCGCGCACCTGGTCGATCGTCGCGGCGACGAGGTCGCGCTCGACCCAGTCGGGCACGAGCAGCAGCAGCGTCCAGCTCCACCGGGCCTTGTCCCGCGCGACGGTGAACGCGTCCATGTCGTCGGACCACCACAGGCCCTCGAGCGGCGGGACGACGTAGTCGCGGCCGAGCTCGCGCTTGCTCGCGAACTTCAGCGTGTACGCGACGGGGTAGAGCGTCTCGACCGCCGCCGTGAACAGCGGCGACGTGTTGGGGTCGCCCTCGCCGTCGACCATGAGGTACGTCTGCTCGGGCACGTCGACGAGCCGGAGCTCGCCCGGGCGCGCCCGGTACCACTCGAGGCTCGTGGTGAGGTTCGTCTTCGTCGTCATGCGAGCACCCGGTGGCCGAGCAGCGCCGTGGAGTCGGGGACGAACGGCAGTGTCCGCAGCATCTCGGCCAGGCGCTCGGGCGTGACCCATGCACCCCACGCGACCTCCTCGGGCTGCCACGTCACCGGCCCGTCGTACGTGCACGTGTAGAGGTACGCGTGGTAGCGGGTGTGCTCGTCGGCGTAGTCGTCCTCGCCCAGCGGCTCGAGCTGGACGCCGCCGACGCCGAGCTCCTCCGCGACCTCGCGCTCGGCCGACGCGCGCGGCTCCTCGCCGGCCTGGAGCACGCCGCCCGCGCAGAAGTCGTACAGCCCCGGGTAGACGTCCTTGGTCTGGGTGCGCCGGTGCACGTAGGCCTCGCCGGTGCTGCGCCGCACGACGACGGCGGTCGCCGCGTGCCGCAGGTTCTCGGCGCGCACGCGGGCCCGGTCGGCGACCCCGCAGGGGCGGCCGGCGTCGTCGTACAGCGCGACCAGCTCGGGCACGAAGTTCATTCTGCCGCAGGCCACCGACGCTGCGGCAGGATGTCGGCCATGTCGAGCCTCACCCGGAGCCCGACCCAGCAGCAGCTGGGCGCCGACGACGTGACGGCGCTCGTCGGGCACGCCCTCGGCGAGACGCCCGTGGCCGCCACGCAGCTCACCGGCGGCGAGCGGTTCGGCTACACGGGCGACCGCCCGCACGCGAGCACGTGGCGCGAGGCCGTCGTCGCGGCCGTGGAAGCGCTCCTTCACGACGGCGCCGCCTGGGGCGTCGGCGACGACCTGCTGCCCTCTGCGCGCGTCCGCGCGGCCCTCGACCGGCACGGCCAGGTGCTCGACGACGTCGACCGGCCGGTGCTCGTGCACGTCGACCTGTGGGACGGCAACGTGCTCGCTCTGCCGGACGCGGACGGGACGTGGCGGCGGTCGGGGCTGGCCACCGGCCGCCCCGTCGTGCTCGACGCCGCGGCACGGACGCGCCTGGCCCTGTACCGGGTGTGGGTCGACGTCGTCATGGCGGCCGAGCTGCCGAGCCGCGGCAAGACGGGCCCGGCCGACGCCGACTTCCGCGCGCTGCTGACGCGGCACCTGGCCGGCGAGCTCGACATCCTCGCGGTCTGACCTGACGGCGGGGACGGACCGACCGCATGACAGATGTCACGGCCCGTCCGTGCAGCCCTCACACGGACCGGTGACCGGCCGCACTACCTGGGAGGACACGGCCGCGGCACGCTCGAGGCATGACTGCTGAACCGATCGTCTCCGTCCGCGGGGCCCGGCGCCGGTACGGCGACTTCGAGGCCGTCCGCGGCGTCGACCTCGACGTCCACCGCGGCGAGCTCGTCGCCCTGCTCGGCACGAACGGGGCGGGCAAGACGTCGCTCGTCGAGCTCGCCGAGGGCCTGGCGCCCGCCGACGCGGGCGAGGTGCGCGTGCTCGGCCGCGACCCCTACCTGGAGCGGCACCTCGTCGTGCCGCGCGTCGGCATCATGCTGCAGGAGGCCGGGTTCTCCTCCGACCTCACCACGGCCGAGACCGTGGGCATGTGGGCCGGCACGCTGAGCCGCCCGCGCCCCACGGCCGAGGTGCTCGCGGCCGTCGGCCTCGCGCACCGCGCCGACGTGCGCGTCGGCAGCCTCTCGGGCGGCGAGCGCCGCCGGCTCGACCTCGCCCTCGCGATCCTCGGCGACCCCGAGGTCCTCTTCCTCGACGAGCCCACGACCGGCCTCGACCCCGAGAGCCGCCAGGCAACCTGGCGTCTGGTGCGCGGGCTGCTCGCCGACGGCGTGACGGTCCTCCTGACGACCCACTACCTCGAGGAGGCCGAGGCGCTCGCCGACCGCATCGCGATCATGCAGGCGGGGCGCATCGTGCGCGAGGGAACGGTCGCCGAGGTGACGGCCGCGGAGCCCGCGCGCATCGAGTTCGCGCCGCGCGACGCCGCCGGCCGCCCCGTCGCGCTCGCTCCGGCCGACCTGCCGCCGCTGGCCGGCGCCGCCGGTGCGGCGAGCGTCGAGCGCGGACGCGTGCGCGTCCGCACCGAGCGGCTCCAGGACGACCTGGAGACCGTGCTGGCGTGGGCCCGCGGACGCGGCCTGCGGCTGCACGAGCTCGAGGCACGCTCGGCGTCGCTCGAACAGGCCTTCCTCGCCCTGGCCGACGGCGCCCTGGCCGGCGACGCGGCCGACCATCAGGAGGTGACGGCATGACGACCACCACGACACCGCGCGACACGAGCGCGGCCGCACGACCGGCGTCGGGCAGCCTGCGACGCGTGACCGCGCTCGCGCGGGCCGAGGCGAGGCTGCTCGTGCGCAACCGCACGGCCCTGTTCAACGCACTCCTCCTGCCGCTGGTCATGGTCGCGTTCTTCTCGTTCGTCGGCGGCGCCGGCAACGGAGACCCGGTCACCGCCGCGACGTCGGTGCTCGCCTCGCTCGTGAGCCTGTGCGTCCTGTTCGTCGTCTACTACAACCTCACGACGGCGTACGTCGCCCGACGCGAGGACCGGGTGCTCCAGCGGCTCCTCACGGGGGAGTGCCGGCGGCCCGAGATCCTGGCCGCCGCGGCCGTGCCGGCGCTGCTCGTGACGGTCGCCCAGGTGCTCGTCGGCTACGGAGCCGTCTGCCTGCTCGTCGAGCCGCCGGGGCTGGTCAACCCGGTCCTGGCGACCGTGGGCGTGCTCGGCGGGACCTTGTTGTTCACGGTGCTCGCGGCGGCCACGTCGGGCTTCTCGCGGACCGTCGAGTCGACCCAGCTCACGACCCTGCCCGTGGTGGTCGCCGTGCTGCCGTTCGCCGGGGTCTTCGGCCCTCCGGGGGCGACCTCGGGGGTCCTGTGGGACGTCGCGCGGTTCACCCCGCTGCGCCCGGTGGTCGAGCTCGTGTGGCTCGGCGTCGCGGGGGTCGACGCCGACGGCCGGACCCTCGGCCTCGCGGAGACGTTCGCGGCGGCCGCGCTGCCGGTGGGCGTGCTCGCCGCCTGGACGGTGCTGGGCGTGCTCGCGGCCCGCCGGTGGATGCGGTGGGAGCCGAGGCGGTGAGCCGGCGCGTCTCCCGGCGCGGGCGGGCCGTGGCAGGCTGACCGCATGGACCGTCGACCCCACGGCCCGCTCCGGACCATGGCCGGCGCCCGCGGCGTCGAGGTGTACACGCGCTGCACGATGTACTCCTTCGCGCTCAACGAGCCGTTCTTCTACCTGCTGGCGGTCGCCGCGCTCGCGCGCGGCGAGCCCCCCACGCCCGCGGTCGCGATCGCGGTCGCCGTGCTCGCCGTCGCCCACACGGGCCTGTGCACGCTCACCGCCCACCTCGGGCTCGGGCGGGACCCGTTCGCGACGCGCGCCCAGCGGGCCGTGCTCGTCGCGCTCGGCGCGGTCTCGGTGGCGCTCGTGCTCGTCGCGCTCGTGGCGCTGCCGTCGACGTCGGGCGACCGGCACCTCTGGTTCGAGAACGACCCGCGGTCGGTCGTCGTCACGGTGGTCGCGGCGTTCACGCTCGCGGCCCTGTCGGCCGTGCACACCATGGGCCGGCTCACCGTCGCGGCCGCCGGGGCGACGGCCGTCGTCGTCGCGGCCCGTGCCGTGAGCGACCCCGGCAGCGGGCTGATCGGCCTCGCGGTGTCGGCGTTCGCGATCATCCTCTTCTCCGTGGCGAGCTTCCGCCTCACGGTCTGGATCCTGCTCGTCGTGCGCGAGCTCGACGCCGCGCGGCAGGTGTCCGCGCGTCTCGCCGTCGCCGAGGAGCGGCTGCGCATCGCCCGCGACATGCACGACGTCGTGGGGCGCGCCCTGTCGGCCGTGGCCGTGAAGAGCGAGCTCGCCGCGGCCCTCGCCCGGCGCGGCGACGACCGCGCCGCGGACGAGATGCTCGAGGTGCGCGCGCTCGCGCAGGACTCGCTGCGCGAGGTGCGCGGCGTCGTCGCCGGCTACCGGGCGCCCGACCTGGCCACCGAGCTCGCCGGCGCGCGGTCGGTGCTGCGGGCCGCCGGGATCGCGGCCCGGGTCGTCGGCGAGGCGCCGGCGCTCGCGGCGCCGCACGCCGAGGCACTCGCCTGGGTCGTGCGCGAGGCGGTCACCAACGTGGTGCGGCACTCCGACGCGCGCGAGTGCATGCTGCGGCTCGTGCGGCTGTCCGACGGCGGCACCGAGCTGCGGATCGTCAACGACGGCGTGGTCCCGGCGGCGTCCGGGACGTCGTCCGACGGCTCGGGCATCGCGGGCCTGCGCGAGCGGGTCGAGGCCGTGGGTGGCACGCTCACCGCCGACGGCGACGGCGACCGCTTCACGCTCACCGCCCGCGTCCCGGCCACGGACCCGCCACCGGCCGTCGCGCGCGAGGCGGGTGCCGCCGTCGTGCCGGACCCGTACGCGCTGCAGGCCGCAGGGGAGAGGAACGCATGATCCGGCTCGTGCTCGCCGACGACGAGACGCTCATCCGCGACGCGGTCGCGGCGCTGCTCGCGCTCGAGGACGACCTCGAGGTCGTGGCGGTCGCGGGGACGGGACCCGAGGCGGTCGCGGTCGTCGAGCGGCACCGGCCCGACGTGGCCGTCCTCGACCTGCAGATGCCCGGCGCCGACGGCATCGAGGTGGCCGAGCAGCTCGCGCGGCGCGTGCCGGGGGTCGGCGTCGTCATCGTCACGAGCCACGGCCGCCCGGGCTACCTCAAGAAGGCGCTCGCGGCCGGGGTGCGCGGCTTCCTGCCCAAGACGGCGTCCGCGACCGTGCTCGCGGCCGCCGTCCGGCAGGTCGCGGGCGGCGGGCGCTACGTCGACCCGGAGCTCGCCGCCGACGCCATCTCCGCGGGCGACTCGCCGCTGACCGCGCGCGAGGCCGACGTGCTCGAGCTCGCGGCCGACGGCGCGCCCGTCGAGGAGATCGCCGAGCGGGCCGCGCTCGCGCCCGGGACCGTGCGCAACTACCTGTCGTCCGCCGTCGCGAAGCTCGGCGTGACGAACCGGCACGAGGCCGTGCGCGTCGCGCGCAGCAAGGGCTGGGTCTGACGCCGGCCGGTCAGGTGACCGTCGCCAGGAGCCGCGCGCCGGCCACGTGCGTGCGGAAGCTGCGGCCCATCTCACGCGTGGAGTGGAAGTTGAGCACCACGTGGGCGGCCTGCCGCGGGTAGTAGAACAGGTGGTTGCCGAGGACGCCGAGGTGCCCGACCGGCTCGGGCAGGCCGCGCAGGAGCGGCGGTGTGAACTCGCCGAAGCGGAGGGTCATCGTCCAGCGCCTGCTGGAACCGGACGAGGTCCTCCGCCACGGTCACGAGCCCGCCGTTCGCCCAGTCGAGGCTCATGCTCAGGGCGCCGCTGAGCTCGTGGTCGCCCACCCAGAACGGGGCGACGTCGAGCCCCTCGACGTCGGCGCGCGTGCGGGCGACCGAGTAGGGCATCGACGTGCGCTCCATCGCGCTCGGCCCGAGGACGAGCTCGGCCATGGCGGTCGGGAAGTCCGCCCCGGCGGCCTCCTCGGCGACCCGGCCGAGCAGCACGTAGCCGGTGTCGGAGTAGTGGAAGCGTTCGCCGGGCCGTCCGACCGGGGGCAGGCGCCGCGCCTCGTCGAGAAGGCTCGACGGCGTCCATGCTGGCCGTGTATTGCGACACGCTCGACGCCCTCGGGCACGCGGGCGGCGACGCCCACCCCGACATCCCCGCCGCGCTGGAGATGATCGACGCCCAGCTCGGCCGGATCGTCGAGGCCACCCAGGACGCGGGCATCTACGGGCGGACGGCGTTCGTCGTCATGGGCGACCACGGGATGACGACGTTCGACAAGGGCTTCGCCGACGAGGCCCTGCACCCAGGGCCGCGTCCTCACCGAGTCGCTGCGGCTGGGCGAGTGACGGCGGCACGGGCTGTCGGCACCGAGCCGTAGGCTGGCGGGTGTGTACGAGGGCGCAGTCCAGGACCTGATCGACGAGCTCGGCCGCCTCCCCGGCGTCGGGCCCAAGAGCGCGCAGCGCATCGCGTTCCACCTGCTCGCGGCCGACGCCGCGGACGTGCGCCGGCTCGTCGACGCCCTGACCGAGGTCAAGGCGCGGGTCCGCTTCTGCGAGGTGTGCGGGAACGTCGCGGAGTCGGAGCGCTGCCGGATCTGCAGCGACCCGCGGCGCAGCGACGAGGTGATCTGCGTCGTCGAGGAGCCCAAGGACGTCGTGGCGATCGAGCGCACGCGCGAGTTCCGCGGGCGCTACCACGTGCTCGGCGGGGCCATCAACCCGCTCGAGAACGTCGGCCCGGACGACCTGCGCATCAGCGAGCTCCTGTCCCGCCTGGCCGACGGCACGGTCACCGAGGTCATCCTCGCGACCGACCCGAACGTCGAGGGGGAGGCCACCGCGACCTACCTGTCGCGGCTCATCGGGCCCATGGGCGTGACGGTGTCCCGTCTGGCGTCCGGGCTGCCGGTGGGCGGAGACTTGGAGTACGCCGACGAGGTGACGCTCGGGCGGGCCTTCGAGGGCCGGCGCGTGGTCGGAAGCTGAAGCAGGACGCCGAGAACGAGGGGCAGGTGGGGGACCGTGGGCGAGATCGAGAAGGGCTCGGAGTTCCGCGACGTCGCGGAGCAGATGTCGGCGCAGGCGCGGGCCTTCCTGTCGACGACGGCGCAGGTCGCCTCGGGCGCCGCGCCCGGTGCCGAGCTGTCGCTGCTCATCCTCGCGACGTCGGACCTGCTGTCGGCGGGCGCGCGGCTCGCGGCCGTCGTCGACGTCGTCCCGCGTGAGCGGTTCGAGCCCGACGCCGGGCCCGAGCTCGACGTCGACCCGCTGCGCGACGCGCTCGCCCGGATGTTCGACGGCTTCGACGACTACGCCGAGGTCGTCGACCCGGTGCTCGGCACCGAGATCGGGCCCGCGACCATCTCGGGCGACCTCGCGTGCGTCGCCGAGGAGCTCGGCAAGGGGCTCCAGCACTTCGACGAGGGCCACGAGCTCGAGGGCCTGTGGTGGTGGCAGTTCAGCTACCTGTCGAGCTGGGGCGAGCGCGCGGCGTCGGCGCTGCGCGTCCTCCAGGCCGTGCTCGCGCACGTGCGGCTCGACGTCGACGACGACGTCGCGGCCGAGGCCGAGTACGACGCGCTCCACGCCTGACGCCGCAGGTTGACGCGCGGCCCCGGCATCACGCCGGGGCTGGGCGTGCGAGGATCGGCGCGTGCTCGAGCTCGACGCCCTCACCATCGTCCTCCTCGTCCTCGCCGGGCTCGCCGCCGGGTGGGTGGACGCCGTCGTCGGCGGGGGCGGGCTCATCCAGCTGCCGGCGCTGCTGCTCGTCCCCGGCATCTCGCCCGTGCAGGCGCTCGCGACCAACAAGGTCGGCTCCATCATGGGCACCTCGATCAGCGCCCTCACGTACTACCGCCGGGTGGGCCCGGACCTGACGACCGCCGGGCCCATGGCGGTCGCGGCGCTCGCGGGCGCGGTCGCCGGGGCGGCGCTGGCCGCGCAGATCCCGTCGGAGCTGTTCCGGCCGATCATCCTCGTGATCCTCGTGGGCGTCGCGGCCTACACGATCCTGCGGCCGCGCGTGGGCCACACGACCGACCTGCGCTGGGAGGGCAACCGCCACCGCGGGACCGCGGCGCTCATCGGCCTGGTCATCGGCGCCTACGACGGCCTGCTCGGTCCCGGCACGGGCACGTTCCTCGTGATCTCGCTCGTGAGCATCCTCGGGTACGCGTTCCTGCCGGCGTCGGCGCTCGCCAAGATCGTGAACTTCGCGACGAACCTGGGCGCGCTGATCTTCTTCGTGCCGCACGGCGCCGTCATCTGGGGCCTCGGCCTCGCGATGGGCATGGCCAACCTCGTCGGGGGCTACGTGGGGGCGCGCATGGCGGTCGCCAAGGGCAGCGCGTTCGTGCGCGTCGTGTTCGTCGTCGTGGTCGGCGCGCTCATCTGCAAGCTCGGCTACGACGCGCTGAACGACCTCGTGTGACCGACCCGCCGCGGGTTATCCTCCGTGACGTGACGCACATCGTGCCCTCCGGCATCCTCCCGCCTCCGGTCGCCTGACCGGAGCCCCTCGAGCGCCCGACGCCGCAGCGCGGCCGGGCGGCACGACGGCGTGCTCCGACACGACACCCCTCGTCGTCCCCGAGCCCTGGAGCACACCGTGTCCCTCGCGTCCACCACCCTCGCCCCGCGGCACGACTCGTCGCGCGCGGCCCTCGTCCAGATCTGCCTCGCCGGTGTCCTGTGGGGCACCGGCGGCCTCGTCGTCCAGCTGGTCCGCGAGCGCGTCGACCTGTCCGCGCTGACGATCGGCGCCTACCGGATGGCCGTCGCGGCGGCCGTCCTCGTCGCGGCCGTCCTCGCCACCGGGGCCGGGCGTGCCCTCGTCCGGCTCGTGCGCACCCGGCCGCTGCGTGCGGTGGTCGTCGGCGGCGGGACGGGCGCCTACCAGGCGCTGTACTTCGCGGCCGTCGTCGCGGGCGGCGTCACCGTCGCGACCGTGGTCAGCCTCGGCCTGGCCCCCGTGCTGCTCGCGGTGGTCGATCTCGTGCGCACGCGCACCCGCCCGACGGCGCGGCGCGTCGTCGTGCTCGTCGCCGCGCTCACCGGGCTCGTCCTCGTGAGCGTCGCGGGCCACGACGTCACGGGCGGGCCGAACCCGGGCCTCGGCATCGTGCTCGCGGTCGCGTCGGGCGCGACCTTCGCCGTCACGACCCTGCTCGGGCGCGACCTCGCGCACGCCGCGCCGCCGCTCGTCGTCACGACCGCGACCACCTCGGCCGGCGCGCTGCTGCTCGCCCCCGTGGCGGCCGTCGTCGGGCTCGCCGCCGGCAGCCCGCTCGGCACGGCCGACCCCGTCGTGCTCGCCTGGCTCGCGTACCTCGGCGTGGCGACGATGGCGCTCGCCTACGGCCTGCTCTACGCCGGGCTGCGCTCCGCGTCGGCGGGTGCCGCCGTCATCGCGACGCTCGTCGAGCCGGCAACCGCCGCCGTCGCCGCGTGGCTGCTCCTCGGCGAGCGGCTCACCGCGGCCGCGGTCGTCGGCGTCGTGCTCATCATGGGCGCGGTCGCCGGCCTGGGCCGGGAGACCGAGGTGCCGCACGTGCGCGCGGGCCGCCGTCGTGCGCCGCGCCGTCGTACGCCGCGCCGGACCGAGGCCGCTTCCGGAACGCGGACACCGTCGTCGGGCACCGCGGACGACCACGTACCATCGACGGGCAACCACAGGTATCCGGCGGGCCGTTGAGAGAGACGGAGGCCGGCGACAGGAAGGTGCCCGCATGGCACTTGTCGTGCAGAAGTACGGCGGGTCGTCCGTCTCGGACGCCCACAGCATCAAGCGCGTGGCCAAGCGCATCGCCGAGGCCCGCAGGGCCGGCAACGACGTCGTGGTCGTCGTCTCCGCGATGGGGGACACCACCGACGAGCTCCTCGACCTGGCCGCGCAGATCACCCCGCTGCCGCCCCAGCGCGAGCTGGACATCCTCCTGACGGCGGGCGAGCGGATCTCCATGTCGCTGCTGGCGATGGCGATCAACAACCTCGGCGTCAAGGCCAAGTCGTTCACGGGCCAGCAGGCCGGCCTCATCACCGACGCGGTGCACGGCCGGGCGCGGATCGTCGACGTCGTGCCCTCGCGCATCCGCGAGACGATCTCCAAGGGGCAGGTGGCGATCGTCGCCGGCTTCCAGGGCGTCACCACCGACACCAACGACGTCACGACGCTCGGCCGCGGCGGCTCCGACACGACGGCGGTGGCGCTCGCCGCCGGCCTGCAGGCCGACGTCTGCGAGATCTACACCGACGTCGACGGCGTGTTTACCGCCGACCCGCGCATCGTCCCGAACGCCCGCAAGATCGAGCGCGTCACGTACGAGGAGATGCTCGAGCTCGCCGCGTCCGGCGCCAAGGTGCTCGCGCTGCGCAGCGTCGAGTACGCGCGCCGCTACGGCGTGCCCGTGCACGTGCGCAGCTCGTTCTCGGGTGCGACCGGCACCCTCGTCGTGGGGACCTACGGCGACAGGATCGACCCCAACGCCCCGTCGGGCGAGGAGGAGCAGATGGAAGCCCCGATCATCTCCGGCGTCGCGCACGACCGCAGCGAGGCCAAGATCACCGTGGTCGGCGTCCCCGACGTGCCCGGCATGGCCGCGCGCATCTTCGAGGTCGTGGCCGGCGCCGGTGCGAACATCGACATGATCGTCCAGAACGTGTCCGCGGCGGCCACCGGCCTGACGGACATCTCGTTCACGCTGCCGCAGGGCGACAGCCCGGCGACGATGGCGGCGCTCACCGCGGTGCAGGGCGAGATCGGCTTCGCCTCGCTCCAGTTCGACGACCAGATCGGCAAGCTGTCGCTCGTCGGCGCCGGCATGAAGTCGCACCCCGGCGTGTCCGCGCGGCTGTTCGGCGCGCTGCGCGACGCCGGCATCAACATCGAGATGATCTCCACCTCGGAGATCCGCATCAGTGTCGTGACTCGCGCCGACTCGTTGGACGACGCGGTGCGCGCCGTGCACACGGCGTTCGACCTCGACTCCGCCGAGGGCGAGGCCGTGGTCTACGCCGGGACGGGGCGGTGAGTCGCATGGTCCGCATCCACGACCACGGCGTGAACGTCGCCGTCGTCGGCGCGACCGGCCAGGTCGGCACGGTCATGCGCCGCCTGCTCGCCGAGCGCGAGTTCCCCGTGCGCGAGCTCCGGTTCTTCGCGTCGGCCCGCTCGGCCGGGTCGGTCCTGGAGTTCCAGGGCGTCGAGGTGCCGGTCGAGGACGTCGCCGCGACGTCGACCGAGGACCTCGCCGACGTCGACGTCGCGATCTTCTCCGCCGGCGGCGGCACGTCGCGCGAGCACGCGCCGCGGTTCGCCGAGGCGGGCGCCGTCGTCATCGACAACTCGTCCGCGTGGCGGCTCGACCCCGAGGTCCCGCTCGTCGTCTCCGAGGTCAACCCCGAGGCGATCGGCGACGCCGTCAAGGGCATCATCGCCAACCCCAACTGCACCACGATGGCCGCGATGCCCGTCCTCAAGCCGCTGTCCGACGAGGCGGGGCTCGAGCGGCTGCGGGTCGCGACCTACCAGGCGGTGTCCGGGTCGGGCGTGGCCGGCGTGGCCGAGCTCGCCGCGCAGGCGCGTGCCGCCGTCGGGCAGGACCTCGAGGGCCTCGCGCACTCGGGGTCGGCGGTCGAGTTCCCGGCGCCGGAGAAGTACGTCGCGCCGATCGCGTTCGACGTCGTCGCGCTGGCGGGCTCGATCGTCGGCGACGGGTCGGGCGAGACCGACGAGGAGCAGAAGCTCCGCAACGAGTCGCGCAAGATCCTCGGCCTGCCCGGGCTGGCCGTGGCGGGGACGTGCGTGCGCGTGCCCGTGTTCACGGGGCACTCGCTGGCGATCCACGCGGAGTTCGGGTCGGCGATCACGCCCGAGCGGGCGCGCTCGATCCTGGCGGACGCGCCCGGCGTGCAGCTGGTCGACGTCCCGACGCCGCTCGCCGCGGCGGGCGCCGACCCGTCGCTCGTGGGCCGCATCCGGCAGGACCAGTCCGTGCCCGACGGGCGCGGGCTCGTCCTGTTCGTGTCGAACGACAACCTGCGCAAGGGCGCCGCGCTCAACGCCGTGCAGATCGCCGAGCTCGTCGCCGCCGACCTCGCCGAGCTCGCGGTGCTCGACTCCGCCGACGCGGCCGAGGTCGACGACCTCCCGGCGCCGTAGCGCGTTTCCCCGCGAGGTAGCGCTTCGTTCGCCGACGTAGCGTCGCACTCGGCGAGGTAGCGCGTTTCTCCGCGAGGTAGCGCTGCGCTCCACGAGGTAGCGCTGGTTCGGCCACGTCGAAGGGCCGCGGTGAGCTCACCGCGGCCCTTCGACGTTCGTGTTCGAGCGTCCGCGCGCTCCGCCGGCGCGGCGCCCGACGACGGGCGCGAGCACGACGAGCGCGACCGCGGCCAGCACGTGCCACACCGCGTGACCGGACCACGCGCCGTCGAGCCATCCTCCCGGGACGCACCAGGGCCAACCGGGCGCGGAGTACCGACCGACGGCGCCGCCGACCGCGAGCAGCGCGACCGCGGCGAGCGTCCGCCGTCGGACCGCCCGCCGGAGCCAGGCCCGCACGAGGCTGGACCCGACCGCGACGACGGCGGTCGCGACCTGGACGGCCTCGGATGCCGCCGGTGCGACGGCGGCGAGCACGACGACGAGCCCGGCGAGCGCGAGCCACCACCGGTGACGCAGCGGCCGCCGCGTGAGGTCCGCGACGGCGTCGGCCGCCACGAGCGCGAGCGCGCCCATGAGGGGCGGGTCGTGCAGCACCGGGTTCCACGAAGGCGCGGGCCCGTGCTGCACGACCGACCCGACACCGATGAGGATCGTCAGGACACCGAGCGCGGGGGTCTCCGGCCCGCCCGCCGCAGCGCGGTCGCGCGTGCGACGACGGTGCTCGGCCACGAGGATCCACACGCCCGCCACGACGAACGCCAGGCTCGACCACGCGCTGGGCGGCTGCGTCCACAGCGCGGGGCCGGCCGGTTCGCAGGCGGCGGTGGCGAGCGGCGTCACGCACACCATTGAACGCGCCGTGCGACGTCGTCGCCGATCCCGCTACCTCGCGGCGAGACGCGCTACGTCGGCAAGTGCAGCGCTACCCTCGGCGAGTGCAGCGCTACCTCGGCGGGTGCAGCGCTACCTCGGCGGGTGCAGCGCTACCTCGGCGGGTGCAGCGCTACCTCGGCGGGTGAATCTCAGGAACCCCCTTGCGCTCGTCGAGGACCTATGGTCCCCAGCCTCACGGCCTCTTCGCCCAGCCCTTGCAGCACGCCGCCGCGCCGGCAGCCCCGGTGGCCGTACCGTGGCCGTCGTGGGCGGACTCGCGGCGGCCGCGCTCGCCGCCGTCGTGCTCGACCGCCTGCTCCTCGACGCCCGTGCGTCCTGCGGCCTGACCCTGTCCATCACGACCCACCTGACCACCCCGCACGGAAGGAGGCCCGGCATGGCTGAACCCATCGTCGAGGTCAGCAACCTCCGCAAGACCTACGGCGAGAAGGTCGCCGTGGACGACGTGTCGTTCACCGTCGAGCCCGGCGAGATCTTCGGGATCCTCGGGCCGAACGGCGCCGGCAAGACGACGACCGTCGAGACCCTGGCCGGCCTGCGTCACGCCGACTCCGGAACGGTGCGCGTGCTCGGCATCGACACGCAGCGCGACCCCGAGGCGGTCCGCGACCTGCTGGGCGTCCAGCTCCAGGAGGCCGCGCTGCACGACAAGATCACGGTCGGCGAGGCGCTGCGCCTCTTCGCGTCGTTCTACGCCGACCCGGCCGACCCCGCCGAGCTGCTCGACCTGCTCGACCTGACCCGTCACGAGGACGTGCAGTTCGCCCGCCTCTCGGGCGGGCAGAAGCAGCGCCTGTCGATCGCCCTCGCGCTCGTGGGCAACCCGCGGATCGCGATCCTCGACGAGCTCACAACGGGCCTCGACCCGCAGGCGCGCCGCGCCACGTGGGACCTGGTGGAGCGCGTCCGGGACACCGGCGTGACGATCCTGCTCGTCACCCACTTCATGGACGAGGCCGAGCGGCTGTGCGACCGGCTCGTCGTGATCGACGGCGGCCGCGTGGTCGCCGAAGGGACCCCGGCCGGGCTCGTCGACGGCCTCGAGGACGATCGCACCGTCGTCGTGCGCTTCGCCCCCGACGACGCCGCGCGTGCGGCGGCAGTCCTCACCGACCTCGCCGAGCGGCACCCCGACGTCCACGACGCGTCCGACGCCGGCACGCTCGGCGAGATCGCCGTCACCGGCTCGCGGCGGGTGCTGTTCGCCGTCGTGCCCGCGCTCGCCGGTGCCGACCTCGTGCCCGACGACGTCCGCACCGTCTCGAAGTCCCTCGAGGACGTGTTCCTCGCCGTCACCGGTCGCCGGTACGACCCGCAGGCCGGCGACGCCCTCGTGGAAGGAGCCCGCTCGTGACCACCGCAACCCTCCAGGCGCCCGTCGCCTCCCGCCGGACGGGGGGCTGGCGCGGCTTCGGACGCCTGCTGCGCACCGAGACCGCCGTGTGGCTGCGCGACTTCGCGTCGCCGTTCTTCGGCCTGGCGTTCCCGACGATCATCCTGCTCGGCGTCGGCTTCGCGATCCCGGGCATGCGGGAGCCCATCACCGACGCGCCGCCGGGCTCGGTCTGGTACGGGCTCACCGCCGTCGCGACGTACGTCCCGACGGTGCTCGCCATGGTCGTCGGCACCGCGTCGCTCACGGTCATGCCCGTGACGATCGCGACCTACCGCGAGAAGGGCGTGCTGCGCCGCCTGTCGACCACGCCCATGCGGCCGCAGGGCATCGTCGTCGCGCACCTGATCATCAACGCGACGACGACCGTGCTCGGCGCCGCGCTCGCGCTCGTCGTGGGCCAGCTCGCGTTCGGCTTCGTGGTCCCGGAGCAGACCGCCGTCGTGGTGCTCGCGTTCGTGCTCGGCATGGGCGCGATGTTCGCGCTCGGCATGCTCGTGGCGGCGATCGCGCCGCGTGCGTCGGCCGCCAACGCGATCGCGATGTCGCTCTACTTCCCGATGCTGCTCCTCGCCGGGCTGTGGACGCCGGGCCCGATCATGCCCGAGCTGCTGCGCCAGATCGGGCAGTTCACGCCGCTCGGCGCGGCCGCGCAGGCCATGACCATGGCCTGGTTCGAGCAGGGGTTCCCGCTGCTCCAGGTCGTCGTCATGGTCGTGTGGACCGCCGTCGCCCTGCCCGTCGCGGTGCGTCTGTTCCGCTGGTCCTGACCGGTAGAGTCCCCGGGCATGCGGAAGGTCGCGGAGCTGGCGGGCCGGTGGTTCGCGGTCCTCGTGGTGCTGGGCGGCGTCGCCGGGCTGGTGGCGCCGGCGCAGCTCGCGCCGATCGCCGGGCACGTCCCGCTGTTCCTCGGGATCATCATGTTCGGCATGGGGCTGACGCTGCGCGGGGTTGACTTCGCGCTCGTCGCCCGGCGGCCCTGGGCCGTGCTCGTGGGGGTCGCGGCGCAGTACGTCGTGATGCCGCTCGTCGCGTGGGGCGTCGGGCACGCGTTCGGCCTGGAGGACCTCGCGCTGCTCGGCATGATCCTCGTCGGCGCGGCGCCGGGCGGGACGGCGTCGAACGTCATCGTCTACCTCGCCAAGGGGGACACCGCGCTGTCGGTGACGCTCACGGCGGTGTCGACGGTGCTCGCCCCGCTGCTCACGCCGGCGATCGTGCTGTGGCTCGCAGGTTCCGAGCTCGACGTGACGTACGGCGCGCTCATGACGTCGATCGTGCAGATCGTGCTCGTCCCGGTTCTCGCCGGCCTGCTGCTGCGCACGCTCGCGGGGCGGTACGTCGAGGCGGTGCTGCCGTACCTGCCGCTCGTGTCGGTCACGGGCATCGTCGTCGTGGTCGCCGGCATCGTGGCGGCCAACGCCGGCGCGGTGCTCGGCACCGGGCTGCTGCTCGGCCTCGCGGTCGTCGTCCACAACGGGGTCGGCCTCGCGCTCGGGTACCTCGCGGCGCGCGTGGCCGGCCTCGACGAGACGGCGCGCCGCGCGGTGAGCATCGAGGTCGGCATGCAGAACTCGGGGCTCTCGGCGTCGCTCGCGACGGCGCACTTCAGCCCGGCCGCCGCGCTGCCGGCCGCCCTGTTCTCGGTGTGGCACAACGTCTCGGGCGCGACTCTCGCGTCGTTCTGGGCGCGCCGCCCGGTGGGCGGGGCCGGCGGCGGCGAGCGGCCGCGGGAGGGCGCGCATAGCCTTCCGGCATGAAGCCGTTCCTGCTGCTCGCGACGCGTGCCGAGGACGTCGTCGCCGACGGCGAGTACCGGGCGATGCTGCGGTACTCCGGCCTCCGGGCCGAGCAGCTGCACCGCGTGCGGCTCGAGGCGGCGCCCATGCCGCGGCTCCGCCTCGACGACTACTCGGGGATCGTCGTCGGCGGCGGGCCGTTCAACTCGTCCGACCCGGAGGACGCCAAGTCGGAGGCGCAGCGGCGCGTCGAGCGCGAGTTCGTCGGGCTGCTCGACGAGGTCGTCGAGCGCGACTTCCCGTTCCTCGGCGCGTGCTACGGCGTCGGGACGCTCGGCGTCTACGCGGGCGGCGTCATCGACCGCACGTACCCCGAGGACGTGGGGTGGACGACGGTCGAGCTCACCGACGAGGGTGCCGCCGACCCGCTGCTCGCCGGGCTGCCGCGCCGGTTCGTCGCGTACTGCGGCCACAAGGAGGCCGTGCGCGACGCGCCGCCCGAGGCGGTCGTGCTGGCGACGTCGGAGGCGACGCCCGTGCAGATGTTCCGGCTGCGGCGCAACCTCTACGCCACGCAGTTCCACCCCGAGCTCGACCTCGAGGGCCTGCGCGAGCGGGTCGACGTCTACAAGTCGTACGGGTACTTCGCGCCCGAGGAGGCGTCCGCCGTCGTCGCGCGCGCCCGCGAGGTCACCGTGACCGAGCCGATGCGCATCCTGCGGCGGTTCGTCGAGCTCTACGCCCGCCCCTGAGCAGTTGTCAGGCCCACGCCCGGGTATACCGCGGCGTGGGCCTGACAACTCGCCACCCCGGAAGAGTTGTCAGGCCCAGCCCTCGGTATACCGAGGGCTGGGCCTGACAGCTCACGCGGGTGGGGTCAGTTGACCTTGACGGTCATGACGCCGGTGCGCGCGTCGACGCTCTGGACCGCGATCCTCGTGCCCGTGCCGCCCACGATGACCGACCCGCCCGGGTTGGCCTTGTCGTAGTAGGCGTACGGGTCCGTGTCGTCGAACACCGGCACGGCGGGTGCGCCGCCGGTGACGAGCGTCGACTTACCCTTCGCGCCCTTGGCCGTCTCGCGGTGCAGCGACAGCGGGTCGGCCTTCTGCAGCCCGAACGTGGCGTCGTAGGACTGGATGCGGTTGCGGGCGACCGTGCCGTCCGACCACCGCAGGGCGGCAGGACGGGCGTCGACCGGCAGCGCCTGGCCCGCACCCGGGTGCTGCGACACGTTGTTGTCGCCGTAGAGGCTGTTCACGTACCAGACCAGCAGGCCGTCCTGGTACGGGAAGTGCTCCACCGTGTCCGGCGCGCTGATTCCCCAGCCGAAGTTGTACGGACCGGTCGCGAGCGTGGTGTCGTACCCGGCGTACTGCCGGTTCTCCGCCACGTAGTAGTGCGTGAACGGCTGCGTGTAGGAGCCGTCGGTGACGACCCGGAAGTCGTTCAGCGTCCAGCCCGCCGCGTCGTCCTCGAAGCCCGCGGTGAGCGCCGAGCCGACCGCCACGTCGTCGACCACGAAGCCGAGCTCGTGGTAGGCGGCGTCGTTGAAGTGACGGAAGCGCAGCTGCGCGACCTTCCCCGCATGCGCCGACAGGTCCGCCGTGAGGTCGACCCACTGGCCCGCCGTCGTGCCGGTGATGCCGTGACCCTCGTTCTGGTTGTTCGGGTCCGTGCTGGTCGACCGGTTGGTGGCGAGCGGCACGAAGGTGGCGCCGCCGTTGGTCGAGATCTCCGCGTACGCGTAGTCCCAGTCGACCTCGATCGCGTAGTTCACCTTGGCGGTGAGCTGTGCGCCGGCCGGCACGGTGAACGACGGCGAGGTCGCCGTCGAGGTGCGGTAGTCGCCCGTGCCGGAGTAGAGGTACTTGCCGTCGATCGGGGTGACGACGTCGACCTTCTGCTGGCCGTCGGGCAGGTTCACGACGACGGCCTGCGCGTCCTTCGTCGCGTGGAACGACGGGCCGAGGGTCACGCGGGACGACTGCCCGGGGCGGACGGTCGCGTGGTCGAGCCAGCCGAGGAACATCTTCTCGTGCGCGCCCATGTGGTTGGGCGTGGTGCCGATCGAGCCCTCGCCGTGGCCGAGCCAGGAGCCCGAGCTCATGAGGTTCCAGAAGCCCGTGCCGTTCTCGCCGCCCGCGGTGTCGTAGTAGTCCGGCAGGCCGAGGTCGTGACCGAACTCGTGCGCGAACACGCCGAGGCCGCCGTTCTCCGGCTCCGTGGTGTAGTCGCGGATCCAGATGTCGGTGTCGCCGATCTTGACGCCACCGGCCGCCGGGAAGCCCGCGGGGCCCTGGCCCTGCTGCCAGCCGTTCGGGTTGGCGGCCCAGCGGTGCGACCAGATGGCCCACTCCGGGGCGCCGGCCTCCTCGCCGGGGCCGGCGTGGATGGCCTGGAAGTGGTCGATGTAGCCGTCGGGCTCGTCGTAGAGGCCGTCACCGTCGAGGTCGTAGCGGTCCCAGACGTCGAACGACTGCAGGTACTCGGTGATCTCCTGCGGCGTCTTGCCGCGGGCGATCTGGTCGGCGTACCAGGCGTTCGCGGCGTCCTGGATGAAACGCGTCATGTCGACGTTCGACTCGGTCGTGCCGTACGACGCCTCGTGGTAGGGCACCTTCACCCAGTCGGAGACGTCGCCCTGCAGGTCGAAGCGGCCCGAGCTCATCTCGTCGTACAGGTCGCGGAACGACTCGCCGCCCTGGTCGGCCATGCCGTTGAAGAACATGTCCATGTAGTGCGCGCGCGAGAAGTCCGGCTTCCAGTACGTCGAGTTGTCACCCTCGACCGGCGCCGGGATCTGGTTGTGGACCGGGCCCGCGGGGGACCGGCGGAAGCGGCTGTCGACCTGGTCGCCGAACTCGACGAGGAAGCTCAGCAGCTGTGCCGTCTCCTCGGTCTCGTACTCGACCCACTTGCGCGGTGCGACCTCGACGACCTGCGAGGTGTTCTCCCCGCTGCCGCGGGTCTCGACCGTCTTCTTGCCCGTGGCGACGAGCTCGACGGCCTTCTCCTTCAGTGCCCGGCGCTTGTCCGACAGGGTGTCGGCGCGGTCGTCCTCCTTGACGTGCGCGCCGTCGGGTGTCGGGACGTCGGACGCGGGCGCCGCCGATGCGACGCCGGGCGCGACGACGGCGGCCGCGACGAGTGCGGCAGCGGCGCCGAACGCGCTGGTGATGCGTAGGTTCACGGTTCCTCCGATGTGTGGAGCGTCCCGGCCGCTGCTCGACCGGCACTACCCCGCTCCGGCCCGGTCGGAGTGTGGCCGAGCAAGAGTGTGGCGGAGGACACATAACCAGATATCCGGGGCTGCGTCGAAAAGCGCCGGACAAACCCGCCGAGATCGCACGGTGGCACCGGCGGAAAGCGTTACCGGACGAAGATCGTCCCGTGCTGCGGCGCGGCGAGGTAGCGCTGCGCGAGCTCGAGCCGCTCGCGCGACGAGCGCGTGACGTCGTCGGGCAGCGCGTCGACGGGGAACCAGGCCACCTCGAGCGACTCGTCGTCGGCGACGCGCGCAGCGGCCGCCGCCTCCCGGGAGACCGGCCGGGCCACGAAGCACAGGTCGAGGTATGCGGACCGGTCGCCGTTCGGGTAGGTGATCACCGGCGTCGTGCTCACGGCGGCGAGCGCCTCGATGCGCACCTCGACCGCCGTCTCCTCGAGCACCTCGCGCGCGAGCCCGACGGCCGGCTCCTCGCCGGGCTCGAGGATGCCGCTGACCAGGGCCCACAGCCCGGAGTCGGCGCGGCGGCCGAGCAGCACGCGGCCGTCGTCGTCGAGCACGACGGCCGTCACGCCGGGCAGCCAGAGCAGATCCGTGCCGATGCGCTCGCGCAGGCCGGCGACGTAGGGCGGGATGGGCATGGCCCGACCCTACCGACCCCGGGGCGCCGGGCGCCGGGACCGGATCGTGGACAGGAATGGACTTCCCGCGCGGGCGGGGCGTACCGTCGTCGCCGTGAACACTCGTTGGTATTGGCGCTTTACGCCGGCTCCGGTTGGGGCTCGGCGGGCTCGCGCCTGACCGACGACTTCCACCGGAGCCAGCACAGGGCCTGGGACGCGCACGTGCGTCCGGGCCCTTCGTCGTCGGACGAGCCGCTCCGGTCGGGCACGGGACCACGGTTCACCGGCGACGCCGCGACGCCCGCCCCGCCACGACCCGAACCGGACGACCAGGAGCCCAGACCGATGACCACGACCGCCTCCGAACGCGCCGAGCTGCAGGCCCGCACCGACGACCTTCGCGTCCGCGCGCTCGACCCGCTCCCGGCGCCGCGCACCCTGCGCGCCGAGATGCCGCTCGGCACCCGCCGCGGCGACCTCGTCACGACGTCCCGCCGCGAGGTCCGCGACGTGCTGCGCGGCGAGGACGACCGCCTGCTCGTCATCGTCGGGCCCTGCTCGGTGCACGACCCGGCGGCGGCGCTCGACTACGCCTCCCGCCTGGCGCCGCTCGCGCGCGAGCTCGCCGAGGACCTCGTCGTCGTCATGCGCGTGTACTTCGAGAAGCCGCGCACCACCGTCGGGTGGAAGGGCCTCATCAACGACCCGCACCTCGACGGGTCGCACGACGTGCACCACGGGCTGCGGCTCGCGCGCGAGGTGCTGCTGGGCGTGCTCGACGCCGGCGTGCCCGCCGCGTGCGAGTTCCTCGAGCCGACCTCGCCGCAGTACATCGCCGATGCGGTGACGTGGGGCGCGATCGGCGCGCGCAACGCCGAGTCGCAGGTGCACCGCCAGCTCGCGTCGGGCCTGTCGATGCCCGTCGGGTTCAAGAACGCGACCGACGGCGACGTGCAGATCGCCGTCGACGGCTGCATCACCGCGGCGAGCGAGCACACGTTCTTCGGCGCGGACGCCGAGGGCCGCGCGGCCGCCGTCGAGACCACCGGCAACCCCGACTGCCACGTCATCCTGCGCGGCGGGCGCGGGGGACCGAACTACGGGGCGGCCGACGTGGCGGCGGCGCTGGCCGTGGCGCGGACGTCCGGGCTCGGCGGGGCGGTCGAGGCGGGCGTCGTCGTCGACGCGTCGCACGGCAACTCGGGCAAGGACCACGTGCGCCAGGCCGAGGTCGTGCGCGAGATCGCCGCGCGGCTCGCCGAGGGTGAGCAGGGGATCACCGGTCTCATGATGGAGAGCTTCATCGAGGCCGGCGCCCAGAAGCCCGGACCGCTCGAGTCGCTGGTGTACGGCAAGTCCGTCACGGACAAGTGCATGGACTGGGGCACGACGGCGGACCTGCTGCAGGTGCTCGCCGGTGCCGTGCGCGAGCGGCGCGGCTGAGGGGCGTCTGCCGAGCCGCGTCGTCCGTCTCTGTTCGACGTCCACGAGGTCCGTTTCTGTGACGGACCGAGACGGAGGTGGGCCGGCTCGGGGGAGTGGGCCGGCTCAAAGCGTCCTCCGGCGGCTTCCGTCACGCGTCGACGCGCAGCACGACGTCGGGCCGGACCGGTCCACGAGCGAGGCCGGGACGACCGGAGGTCGGCGGGGCATGTGCCGAGCCAACCAGGGGGCCCGGCCCCGCTCGGCGTTGTCCACAGGCTCACCCGCGGGTCCCGGCACCCGCCGGAGCGGCAGGGCCAGCCCGATCAGGTGCCGTCGCCCGCCTGGAGCCACGGGCTCGTGCGCACCTCGGAGCCGTCGACGACGTCGAGCGGGGACTCGCCCACCCGCACCAGGACGGGCGCGGCACCCGGCACGGGCACGACCTCCAGCGCCGCGGTGAGCTGACGTCCCGTGCCGGACGCGGCCCGCCACAGCAGCGCGGCGACGGCCTCCTCGCCGACCGGCACGACCACGCGGGCAGCCCGGTCGCGGTCGGGGACCAGGTCGACACCCTCCTGCAGGGCCCCGTCGCCGTCGAGGAACGCCACCTCGGGGAAGCCCGCGACCGCGCACGGCCGGTCCGAGACGTTCCGCGCGGACAGGCTCGCGTACCGCGTGCCCAGCGCGGCCTCCACGCCGGCGAGGCTCACATCGAGGTCGTCGCCGGTGCACGACGGCGCGCGCTCGTCGGCCGGCCACGGCTCGGTCGCGGGGACGGTCGGGACGGGCTGCGGCTCGGGCTCCGCCGGGGCTCGTCCGCCGACCCAGCCCTCGAGGCGTGCGGCGTACCCGGGCTCGGTGAGCACGTACGCCACGGGGTGCCCGACGGCGGTGCTCGCGTCGTGGCGGTCGAGCCACGCTGCGACGGCGCTCGCCTCCGGGGCGCCGACCGCCGTCGTCATCGACACCTGCACGTGCGGCTCCGTGGAGGCGACGTAGACGGCACCGTCGACCCCGTCGCGTGACGCGGCGTCGACCGCCAGGCGCGCGGCTGCGACGTCGGGCACCCCGCCGTACGCGTCGTAGCGGACGGTGCGGTCGCCGGTCTCGAGCGACACCGCGATCCCGCGCTCGGCGGCGAACCCGGCGAGCTCGACGAGCGCCGCGCCGCCGCGCGCCTCGACGATCCCGCGCACCGCGACCGCGCCGGCCTCCCGCAGCGCGAACGCGTCCTCGACCCCGATGCCACCGGGGTTCGCGGACGGGTAGGGCACGTCGACGGGGAACAGCTCGACGCCGCCGGCGGTGCGCGGCTCGCCCGCGACGACGCGCGCCGAGGTCGTGAGCGTGCGGACGCCGGGCACGGGCACGTCGGCCACCGGGTCCCACGGACGCCAGGCGAGCAGCGCCGCGACACCACCGAGCACCAGCACACCGGCACCGAGGAGGAGCGCCACGCGTCGTCGGACCACGCCGCAGAGCCTCGCACACCGGTGCGGCGGCCCCGCGGAGGGGCTCGTGGAGGAGCGTGGCTCAGGCGGCGACGAAGCCCTCGAGCTCCTCGCGCGCCACCGGCTCGGTCGAGCGGATCAGCCGCTCGACGTCGTCCATCCGGTCCCAGACGTTGACGGCCATGCCGGCCTCGACCCGGCCGTCGCGCACGTAGAACGCGACGAGCTCGCGGTCCGCCGTCGACCCGCTGACGACCACCTCGTAGCCGGGGTTGCGCACGTCGACGTAGCCCTTGTACTCCATGCCCACGTCGAACTGGTCGCTGAAGAAGTAGGGGAGCAGGTCGTACGGGTCGGCGAGCCCGAGCATGGCGCGGCCGGCGTGCTTGCCCTGCTCGAGCGCCGCGGCCCAGTGCTCGACGCGCAACGGGCGCCCGTAGCGGGGCGCCGGCACCGAGGCGATGTCGCCCGCCGCGAACACGTCGGGGTGCGACGTGCGCAGGTACCCGTCGACCGCGACCCCGCCCCCGAGGTCGTCCGAGCGCAGCTCCAGCCCGGCCGCGCACGCGAGCCCCACGTTGGGCGTCACGCCGACGCCGACCACGACGACGGACGCCGCGACGTGCGTGCCGTCCGCGAGGTCGACGCCGGTCACCTGGCCGTCGACGCCGGTGAGCCGCACGACCTCGGCCTGGCGGTGCAGGCGGACGCCGCGCTCCTGGTGGAGCGTCCCGTACAGCTCGCCCAGCTCGGGGCCGAGGACGGCGAGCGGGTGCGCGCCGCGCCCGAGCACCGTGACGTCCAGGCCCAGCTCGCGGGCCGACGCCGCGACCTCCATCCCGATCCAGCCGTCGCCGATCACGACGACCTCGCCCGTGCCCTCGAGCGACGCCGGCAGGAGCGTGCCCGCGAGCCGGTCGGCGTCGTCGACGGTCCGCAGGTAGTGCACGTTGCCGAAGTCGGAGCCCGGGACGCCGAGCGAGCGGGGGGTCGACCCCGTGGCGAGCAGCGCGGTCGAGAACGGCAGGGTCGCGCCGTCCACGAGCGTGATCCGGTGCGACGCCGGGTCGACCGCCGCGACGGTCGTCGACGTGCGCAGCTCGACGCCGTGCTCCCCGTACCAGTTCTCGCCGAGCACGAAGATGTCCTCGCGGTGCTCCTGGCCGCGCAGGTAGCCCTTGGACAGCGGCGGCCGCTCGTACGGCCGGTGCGGCTCGCTCGTCAGCAGGACGACGTCGCCGTCGTACCCCTCGCCGCGCAGCGCCTCGACCGCGCGTGCGGCCGCCAGGCCCCCGCCGACGACGACGATCGGATCGGTGGGCATGGCGCCTCCAGGGTGCTGTGCGGTGCTCGACGGCGGGCTGACCGAGCGCTCGGCGGTCGGCGGGTCCAGTGTCCGGTGACCCTGTCACACTCGCACCCTGATCGACGGCGTGAGGTGCGTCACAGTTGGCCGTCTCGTGTGTCGTCGGGGCTGCGCACGACGCCGTCGTCGCCCCTGCGCACCCGCTGCCCGGAGGGTCTGTCCGATCAACGGTGGGCGGGGCTCGGCATCCTTCAGTTGCTCGAGGGGTTGATGCGCCCCTCGAAGGTGATCGCGAACGCGTTCAGCGCGGCCTTCCACCTGATGACCCATCGTGCCCGACCGCGGCCGGTGGGGTCCAGGGAGCGGGTGACGAGGTAGAGGCACTTCAGTGCCTCGGCGTCGTTCGGGAAGTGGCCTCGGGCGCGCACCGCTCGCCGGTAGCGGGCGTTGAGGGACTCGATCGCGTTCGTGGTGCAGATGATCTTGCGGATCTCAACGTCGTAGTCCAGGAAGCCGATGAACTCCCCCCACGCGTTGCGCCACAGCCTGACCGCGGCCGGGTACTTGCCCGCCCATTTCGCGGCGAACTCGTCCATCCGCATCTCGGCCTGCTCGGCGTTCACGGCCGTGTAGATCGGCTTCAGGTCGCGGGCCATTTACGGATCAGATGGATCACGCACGTCTGGAGCGGCCGGGTCTGCCACTCGGCCATCTCGGCCACGACCCTTGTCCGGGATCCGGCTGACCGTGTTCTTGGAGACGCTCGCGCCGTAGACCTCGGCGAAGTGCGCGCTGATCTCCCCGGTCGTCAGCCCCCGCGCGGTCAGCGACAGCACCAGCTCGTCGACACCGGTCAGACGCCGCTGACGTTTGCGCACGATCGCCGGCTCGAAGCTGCCGTCCCGGTCGCGAGGCACGTCGATCTGCACCGGGCCGATCTCGGTCAGCACCGTCTTGGGCCGGGTTCCGTCGCGCTCGTTCGTCCCCGTCATGGCCTCCCGCTCGCCCGGCGGGTAACCCAGGTGCTCGGTCAGTTCCTCCTCCAGCGCCGTCTCCAACACCTGCTTCGTCAGCCCGGTCAGCAGACCGTCCGGCCCGACCAGGTCGATCCCCGCCGCCTTCGCCTGAGCGACCAGCTGCTGTGCCAGCGCCTGCTTCTCGTCATCGTCGAGCGTCACGGGCTCGATGATCTCGGTCACTCTGCCTGCTTCCCGCCAGACACCACGTCCAGCGTGTCAGGCCGAGACCCACCCACCGTTAATCAGACAGACCCGGCCGAGGAGAAGGCCCGGGTCGTGTTGTCGATCCTGGCCGGTGAGGTGAGCGTCGCCGATGTCGCCGACGCCTGAAAACTGACCCCGGAGCGACGGTGGTGGATCCGCTTTCGGCCGTCGTTGACGGCCGAAGCGGCTCGGCGGGCGAAGGTGTCCCAGTATCTCGCCTCGTGTCTGATCGCAGTTCGTCGCCTGCGCCCTTGCTGTAGGGAGCTCTGAGCGCGCGGTGCCATCTTGCGGTCCGAGCCGGTGCATGACCGTGCGTCGTCACAGGACCGCAATCTGCGCCGCATGTGATCGAAACGTTGCGATGGTCGGATGTCTGCTGGGCGGGCACCAGCCCGCAACGTGCAGGCGAGAGGCAGAAAACGATGTCTTCGAGAACACGCGGCAGCCGTCTGACCCGGCTCGGTACCGGAGCGACGGTCGGTGTGCTGGCCGCGGCGCTCGCGGCCGCCCCGGCGGCGCTCCCCGCAGCCCAGGCAGTGCTGTCGCCTTCGTCGGTGGCCGCCGCACCGAAGCCGAAGCCGGTGGCCCTCGACCTGGCCACCGCCGGCGTCCCGGAGGTCCGGGCGGGGCTGACGTCCGGTGCCTTCACCTCGGTCGACCTCGTCGGCGCCTACCTCGAGCGGATCCAGGCGATCAGCATCGACGGTCCGCACCTGAACGCGGTGCGAGCGATCAACCCGGCCGTGTACCAGGAGGCGAGAGCCCTCGACAAGGAGCGGAAGGCCGGCACCGTCCGAGGCCCGCTGCACGGCGTGCCTGTGCTGCTCAAGGACAACATCGACGTCAAGGGGATGCCCACGACGGCCGGGTCGATCGCGCTGGGGAACTCCTACCCGGCTGACGACGCGCCGATCGTCAAGGAGTTGCGCGAGGCCGGTGCGGTCATCCTCGGCAAGGTGAACCTGTCCGAGTTCGCGAACTTCATCACCTCGGGCATGCCGTCCGGGTACAGCTCGCTCGGTGGTCAGGTCCTCAACCCCTACGACGCGAGCCAGACGCCGAGCGGTTCGTCGTCGGGCTCCGGTGTCGCGGCGGCCACGGGCATGGCGCCGCTGACGATCGGCACCGAGACGTCGGGCTCGATCCTCAGCCCCGCCCAGGCGAGCTCGGTCGTGGGCGTCAAGCCCACCGTGGGACTCGTGAGCCGGACCGGCATCATCCCGATCTCGGCGTCGCAGGACACGGCCGGCCCCATGGTCAAGACCGTGTACGACGCGGCCGCGCTGCTCTCGGCCATCGCCGGTGTCGACCCCGAGGACGCCGCGACCACCGACAACCCGCTCGCCGGCACGGACTTCACGGGCGTCCTCACGGAGGACGCGCTCGACGGTGCCCGAATCGGCTATGTCGCGAACAACAACCCGCTGTACCAGGACGCCCTCGCGGCTCTCGAGGCGCAGGGCGCCACGCTCGTGCCCGTCACGGTCGCCAACACCAGCGCGCCGAGCATCCTGGTCCAGGAGTTCAAGCGGGACATGAACGCCTACCTCGACCGTCTGCCCGACGCCGCCCCGATGCAGACGTTCGACGACATCCGCCAGTACAACATCGACCACCCGGAGGGCCAGAAGTTCGGCCAGCTGTACTTCGACCTGGGTGCACAGGTGGATCTGGAGGACCCGGAGCAGCTGGCGGCGTACGAGGCCAACCGGGACCGGGGCATCGCCGAGACGCGCGCTGCCATCGACTCGGTCCTGGAGAAGAACGACCTCGACGCCATCGTCTCCAGCTCCGGCACCACGGGCGTCGGTGCACGTGCCGGATACCCGTCGGTGAGCGTCCCGATGGGCTACGCGGCGAACAACCTGCGGCCCTCGTCGATCGTCTTCCTGGGCACGGCGTGGGCGGAGCCGGAGCTGCTCGCTCTGGCCTACGACTACGAGCAGGCGACGCAACTGCGTCGCACGCCCGAGGAGATCAACCCCTCGCTCTTCCGCTGCGTGACCGTCCAGGACGCGTGGGCTGCGGGCTGCACCACGATCCCCACGCACCAGGGACGCTGACCTCACCGGCCGGGGGCTCGGGCGGCGCGCCCATCTGGAGCGCGCCCCCGAGCCTCCGGCCGGCCTGCGCCTGGACGCCGCGCAGCGGCGTGGCGCCGAGGCACTCGAGTCCCGCGCACGACCCGACACCCGGAGCCCAGCCTCCGGCAGATGAAGGAGAAGAAGAAGGATGTCACCACAGTCCCGCACGACGCGGCCCCGGAGGGTCCCGCTCGTCGCGGCGTCCCTCGCCGCCGCGCTGGTCCTGCCGATCGGTGCGGCGAACGCGTTCACCTACGTCACCGACGACAACGGCACCGCCTGGGGTATCCAGGACTCGGCCAGTCCTGGGACCGACACCGGTTCGATCCGGGCGACGCAGTCCGGGACCGGTGTGCAGGCGCCGTACTCCACGATGCTCAACGGCTACGGCGGCATCCGCGTCACCGTCGGCTCGGCAGACAAGCACCGCTTCGACGGCGAGATGATGCGCGGGTTCGGCCTCGTCGAGGAGGGCACCGGCCACTTCGAGTCGACGAGGTCCGTCGACCTGTCCGGGGTCCGCATCACGCGGACGATCGACGTCGAGCGGTCCGAGGGGTACGGCCGGTGGCTGGACACCCTGACTAACACCACCAAAAAACCCTTGACCGTGGAGGTGGCGTTCGGAGGGCAGACCGGCTTTGGGTCCACCGGCACCAACGCCAGCTCTGTCGTCCTCTCGTCCTCCGGTGACAGCGTCCTGGACCGGTCGGACACGTGGACGACCTCGGCGTCGGGCACCAGCGGCACCCGGACGACGCAGGGCCCGACCGCGACCGTGGCGGGGAGCTTCGACCGCACCGGGAACTGGCTGCGCGACACGTTCGGCCAGCCCTACTCCGGCGAAGGGCACCTGGCGAACTTCCCGGCCTACGTCCACACCCTCACGCTGGACCCGGGCCAGTCCGCGTCCGTGCTGAACTTCGTCGTCGTGGGCCGTCCGGTCACCGCGGCCACCTCGGAGGCCGAGATCGCCAAGGTGTCCGACCTTGCCGCCCGGCTCGCGGCCGCACCGGACGTCGACGGCCTGTCCGCCAAGGAGCTCGCCTCGGTCGTCAACTTCGAGGGCCTGACCGCGCACCCCGGCCAGGGCAAGGGCCTGACGAAGGTCAAGCAGCCGCCGGCCGCCGTCGAACCGGCGCGGACGACGACGGTGGGCTACGACGTCGTGGACAAGACGATCGCTCAGCTGCAGGCCGACATGGAGTCAGGCACGACCACGTCGGTCGAGATCACCAAGGCCTACCTCGACCGGATCGGCGCCTACGACGCCGGGCCGTTCGCGTTCAACGCGTTCACGACCGTCGCCACCGACGCGCTTAGGCAGGCCCGGGCCGCCGACGACGCCCGAGCGCGCGGCACGCGGGGCGCGCTGCTCGGCATCCCCATCGCCGTGAAGGACCTGTACGACACGGCTGACATGCCGACCACCAACGGCTCGATCACCTTCGACGGCTTCCGCCCGGCCGAGGACGCCTACCAGGTGGCCAGGCTGCGGGACGCCGGCGCGGTCATCATCGGCAAGGCGTCGATGGAGGAGTACGCCACGTCCGGCTCGTACTCCGACAACGCGTACGGCACGGTGTGGAACGCCTTCGAGCCGTCGCGGTCCGCCCTCGCCTCCTCCGGCGGGTCGGCCGTCGCCACGGCGACCAGCATGGCCGCCGCGGGGCTCGGCTCGCAGACCGGCGACTCGCTGTACGCACCGGCATCGGCCGCGAGCCTCGTGACGCTGCGCGGCACAGACGGCATGCAGTCCGACCGCGGTGTGATGCCCCTGGTGTGGCTGCAGGACTACGCCGGGGCCATGACCCGCAGCGTCTCCGACCTGGCGGACATCCTTAACGCGGTCTCGGGCACCGACCCGCAGAACCCGGAGACGTTCGAGGCGGACGCGCACCGCCCGCAGGACTGGCGCACGGTGCTCGACGAGGACGCCCTCGCAGGAAAGCGCATCGGCATCGTGCCGTCGGCCTGGGTCGACCCGTACGGCACGACGACGACAATCGACGCCTCTCGGGCAGCCCTTGAGCACCTCGAGGCAGCCGGGGCCCAGCTGGTCACCATCGAGACGAACGCGGTCGCGCCCGCGCGCCCGAGCGGCAACACGCAGTACGAGGGCTGGGCCCGGTACATCGAGTCGCACCCCGAGCTCACCAGCCAGCTCGGCATCGACGACCCGTCCGACGTGCTCTGCTCGCAGGCCAAGATGCCGTACACCACCTACGCCCCGTCCTACTGCGAGGGGATGGAGCGCATGACCCCCGAGCAGGTCACGGCATGGCGGGCCTACCGTGCCGACTACAGGGCCAACATCGAGGCGTGGATGGACGCCCACGACGTCGACGCGGTCGTGTATCCCGGCCTGCTGTCGGAGATCTCGCTGAACGACGGCGGCGGAAACCGGTCGAGCTTCGGCCGCCGGGACACGCCCTCGGGCAGCTCCGGCGTCCCGACCGTGGCGTTCCCCGCGGGGACCGACGCCAACGGGGCCCCGATCAACCTGCAGCTCATGGGCCGGGCCTGGTCCGACGCCGAGCTCGTCGGGTACGCCTACGCGTTCGAGCAGGTCGCCGACGGCCACGTCGCCCCCGACACCGCGCCCCCGCTGGAGGTCGCCGACAAGGCCGGGACCCGCGGGCAGGACGGCGGCAAGAAGCGCGGCTGACGTCCGACTCACGCGGCAGGGCGGGCTCCGTCGGGAGCCCCCCTGCTCGTCGTCCGGGTCCATCGACCGAGCACCACCCACGTCAGTCCGCGACATGGGCGTGCGCTGCCCGCGGCCCGGTGTCCTCGTCGAGGAGCACGTCGGCTCTCGGCGTGCACTCCGCGCAGCGTAGATGCCACGTGCGGCGACGTGGTTGGGGCGGATCTGCTCGGTTGGCAGCGCGTGGCGCACCTGCCGGGCCGATGCAGACCGCACCAGCGAGGCGTCGCAGCTCGGACTCCGAGCAGCCCAGCGCCCGCACCGCGGGTTGCACCGGCAAACCTTCACCGGCCATCACCGCGATCGCTGCGGACTGCCTCCTGGGGGCACCACCCTCCCGAACAGCTCGCCCGCCCGCCGGCGGATCGCCAGATCGGTCGCGAGCTCCGCGATCCGCTCCCTTGGCCGCAACTAGCTCGGCCTTCGCCCCGCTGGTCAGCCCGGGCTCAAGACCCTATCGACGCGGTCGTGACGGCACCAGGCGTCGATCGTCTGATCGCTGATGCCCAGGTCGCGTGCCACGTCCGCGACCTTGCTGTGCGACCCGACTCGAGCAGATCCAGCACCTTGCGGCGGAACTCCGGCGGATACCTACGACGTCCCACGAGGCCCTTCCGGCAGGGTCACGTGGCACAAAGATCCAGTAACTCTCGACTCCGGGGAACGCGACACACCAGAGCCTCCATCAGAACGGAACTGCTGCACGAACAGGTGACGCCTGACCTGTGGTGCCGTGAGGTGCTGGTGCTGACCAAGGGTTGTCCTGGCCCACCCCAAGGAGTTCTGTGACGGCGCCGTGGCACGTCGCCCGGCGCGGTGTGGCTCCGATCAACCAGGTTGCGAAAGGACTTCGGGGACAGCGAGTCGTACCTGCCCCGGTGGCTGCATCCCGCCGACGCCGAGGCCGGGCGTGAAGGCCTCGGAATCGGCCGAGCTACGCGAGGATCGCCGGCGTGTCCGGCTGCTGGAGAACGTGAACGAGGTGCTGCGGCGCACGGCGGTGTACCGCTCTCAGGCGCGCCTGCGGGGAAATGATGCACCCGCTCGTGAGAGTTCGTCGCCTACTGGATCCCCGTCGCGGTGATGCGCCGGTCCCCAGGCCTTCCCCGTCGGCCCTACTGCCGGTAGCTGGCCAACCGCGCGCCTGCGCGTGACCTCGAGCAGGCGCATCGGGCGAACGCGTTGTTCGACGCCCACCGCTACGACCTCGAGTTCCGATACCGACTCCTGGGCGACGACGCACGAAGAGGTCAGGTGCGACAGGACAACGCTGTGACCTGGAAGAAGGTCGAGGCCGAGCGCCCGCGCGAAGAAGTCGCGGCCCGAGTTTGATGCCCAGATAGATGCCCAGCAGGCGCGAAGAGGTCGCTCCGGGCCAACGCGAAAGGACCGCTGACCTGAGCATCTGCCCAGGTCAGCGGCCCTTTTCGGCTGGTCGGGGTGACAGGATTTGAACCTGCGACCTCTTCGTCCCGAACGAAGCGCGCTACCAAGCTGCGCCACACCCCGAGGGACTGCTTCCGCGCACACCCGAGGGCCGGTGCCCTCGTGCGGAAGCCTGCCCAGAATAGCGGACGATCGGCCCAGGACGAAAACGAGATCCGCTACCTGGCGGTGAAGGTGAGCAACGTCGCCTCGGGCCGGCAGGCGAACCGCACGGGCGCGTACGGGGACGTCCCGGCACCGGCGGACACGTGCAACCACGTCGAGCCGTTCCCGCCCATCTCGTCGGGCCGCGGGCCGGGCCAGCCGTGCAGGCCGGACGCCCGCCGCCGGTCGAGGTCGCAGTTGGTGACGAGCGCCCCGTAGAGGGGCAGTCGCAGCTGGCCGCCGTGGGTGTGGCCGGCGAGGATCGCGTCGACGCCGTCGCGGTGCATCGCGTCGAGCACGCGCCGGTAGGGCGCGTGCGTCACGCCGAGGCGCAGGGTCGCGTCCGGGTCGGCGGGCGGCCCGTCCGGCACCCGGTCACGGTCGAGGTGCGGGTCGTCGACGCCGACGAGGTCGATGCGCCGTCCGTCGGCCACGACGACGTCGCGCCGGTTGGTGAGGTCCTTCCACCCGGCCACGCGCAGCTCGCCCGCGAGCCGGTCGGCCGGCAGCGGGACCGGGTCCGCCTGGGCGACCCGGGCGTCGGGCAGCAGGTAGCGCGCCGGGTTCTTCGGCACCGGGGCGTAGTAGTCGTTCGACCCCATGACGAACGCGCCCGGCGTCGTCTCGAGCAGCGGCTCGAGCGCGTCGAGCAGCGGCCCGAGGGAGTCCGGGTGCGCCAGGTTGTCGCCCGTGTCGACCACGAGGTCAGGCTCCAGCGCGGCGAGGGAGCGGACCCATGCGATCTTGCGCCGCTGGGTCGGCGTCAGGTGCAGGTCGGACAGGTGCAGCACGCGCAGGTCACGCTCGCCGGCGGGCAGCACGGGGATCGTGGCGCGGCGCAGCGTGAAGAGCTTCGTCTCGAGGTGCGCGTAACCCAGCCCGGCCGCGCCGAGCGCGGCCAGGCCGCCGACGACCCGCAGGGCGCGCACCCCGCGCCCGGTCAGTCGTCACCTCCGTCGCCGCCGTCACCGTCGCCGCCACCACCGTTGCCGCCGCCGTTGCCGGGGCCCTGGTCCCCGCCGCCGTCGCCGCCACCGCCGCCCTGGTCGCCGCCGTCGTTCGGCGCGGCCGGCGGGGCGGGGTTGGCGGGCGGGGCCGGCGCAGCGGGCCGCGACGGCGGAGGAGCCGGGCGGCTGGGCGCGGGCGGGTTGCCGATGAGCGCCGGGTCCGGCGGACCGAAGCCCTGGACCGGCAGCCCCTGGACGGCGACGTCCATGAAGGACTTCCACGCGGGCACGGCCACGCTCGAGCCGTACAGGACGCGGAAGAACTGGCCGTTGACGGTGATGCCGTCGGTGTGGTCCTCGGTCGCGCTCTCGATCGAGCCCACCCACACGGACGTCGCGAGGTTCGGCGTGAAGCCCGTGAACCACGTCTGCGCGGACAGCTGCGACGTACCCGTCTTGCCGGCGACCGGGCGGCCGTCGGCGAGCCCGCCCGCGCGCCGCGCGGTGCCGTCGGTGAAGACGCGCTCCATCGCGTACGTCACGGTGTTGGCGATGTTCTCCGGCAGCGCGTCCGGGTTGCAGTTCGCGTCGGGCACGTCGTACTCGGTGCCGTCCGGGCCCGTGACGCTCGTGATCGCGACCGGGTCGCAGTAGGTGCCGCCGCTGGCGAGCGTGGCGTAGACCGACGCCATCGACAGCGGCGTCGTCTCCTGGGTACCGATGACCATCGGCGCGAGGACGTCGATGTCCGTGCGCTCGGGCGCGGTGAGCACGCGCGGCGGCACGGAGGACGACGTCGGGCGGAAGCCCATGTCCCAGGCGGTGTCGCGCAGGGCGCACAGGTCGAGCTGGTAGCCCATCGACGCGTACGCCGTGTTGACCGACTCGTACGTCGCACGCAGCACCGAGATGTTGCCGGTGAGGAAGCCCTCGGCGTTGCGCGGTGCCCACGTGTCACGGCCGAGACCGCGGGGGAGGCACGGCGTGTTGAAGTTGCCGACGACGCGCTCGACGCGGTTGGCGTTGACCGTCTCGAGGAGCGTGTGCCCTTCCTTGAGCCACTGGGCCAGCACGATCGGCTTGAAGTTCGAGCCGGGCTGCAGGCCGCGCGACGCCCCGTGCAGGAAGTCGGCGGAGTAGTTCATCGTGGTCTGGCGCCCCGCCTCGGGGTCCTGCGGGTCGGTGAACGGCACGTTCTGCGCCATGGCCTTGATCTGGCCCGTGCCCGGCTCGACCGAGACGATCGCGGCCTCGAGGTGGCTCGGGTCCTCCGCGGGCACCGCCTCGGTGATCGACTTCTCGGCGGCCGCCTGCATCGTCATGTCGAGCGTCGTGTGGATGTCGAGGCCGCCGCGGTACAGCAGGGCCTCGCGGTCGGCCCGCGTCTCGCCGAAGGCGGGGCTGAGGACGATCTCCTTGGTGACGTAGTCGCAGAAGAACGCCGCGCCCTTCGCGCCGTGGCACCCGACCTCGACGGGCTTGACCTTGAGGGTCTCCTCGAGCGGGGTGTTCCGTGCCTCGTCGTACTCGGCGGTGGACAGGTAGCCCTGCTGCCACATCTTGTAGAGCACCGCGTCCCGGCGCTCCTGGGCCTTGGCAGGGTCGACCGTGGGGTCGAACGCGCTCGGCGCCTTCGTGACGCCGGCGATCGTCGCGGCCTCGACCGGCGTGAGGTCCTTGGACGACTTCGAGAAGTAGTACTGCGAAGCGGTCTCGACGCCGTAGATGTTGCGCGAGCCGAACTGCGCGACGTTGAGGTAGCCCTGGAGGATCTCCTCCTTGCTCATGCGCTTCTCGAGCGCGATCGCGAGCTTGGCCTCGCGCAGCTTGCGCGACATCGAGTCCTCGCGCGCCTCGAGCACGCCGAACGGGTCGTCCGCGACGACGGCCTGCTCGATGAGCACGTTCTTGACGTACTGCTGCGTCAGGGTCGACGCACCCTGGGTCGAGTTCCCGCCGAGGTTGTTGGCGAGCGCGCGGGTGATGCCTCGCACGTCCACGCCGCCGTGCTCCCAGAACCGCTCGTCCTCGATGGCGACGACGGCGTTCTTCATGTGCTCGGAGACCTCGTCGAGCGACACGACGATGCGGTTCTGCGCGTAGAACGTCGCCAGCAGCGTCCCGTCGCTCGCGTAGATGCGGGACTGCTGCGACAGCGGGCCCGGCTCGAGCTCGTCGGGCACCTCGTCGAAGATCTGCACGGTGCTGTTCGCCGCGACGTTCGCCGCCGCCACCAGCGGGACGACGAGTCCGGAGGCCAGGACGCCGCCCGCGCCGGCTGCCAGCAGGAAGGCGAGCAGGAGGGCGACGAGCTGCGTCGCCGACATCGTTCGCGTGATGCGGCGGGACTCAGGATTCGCCATGGCACCAGCCTACGTGGTGCCCATCGGCCGATCCCGAGAAGCCCCGGGCCCCGGTGTGCAGGTCCTGTGGACGGTGCGCGACGTCGTCGCGGGCTACGATCGGCCGCATGGCTACCACGTGGGAGTACGCGACGATCCCCCTCCTCATCCACAACACCAAGGCGATCCTCGACCAGTGGGGCGCCGACGGCTGGGAGCTCGTCCAGGTGGTGCCCGGCCCCGACGGCACCGGGCTCGTCGCCTACCTCAAGCGCCCGTCCGGCGGGCAGTGAGCGTGTCGGTCGACGCGCGCCTCGCGGAGCTCGGGATCACGCTGCCCGACGTCGCGGCCCCGGTCGCGTCCTACGTGCCGGCGGTCCGCTCGGGCTCCTCCGTGTACACCGCGGGGCAGCTCCCGTTCGTCGGCGGCTCGCTGCCGGCCACCGGCAAGGTCGGTGAGGGTGACGGGCTCGTCTCCCCGGAGGTCGCCGCGGACCTGGCCCGCACCTGCGCGCTCAACGCGCTCGCGGCGGTGCGCTCCGTCGTCGGCTCGCTCGACGACGTCGCGCGCGTCGTCAAGGTGACCGGCTTCGTCGCGTCCGACCCGTCCTTCACCGGCCAGCCGGGCGTCGTCAACGGTGCGAGCACCGTCCTCGGCGAGATCTTCGGCGACGCCGGCGTCCACGCCCGCTCCGCCGTCGGCGTCGCCGTCCTGCCGCTCGACGCGCCGGTCGAGGTCGAGCTGATCGTCGAGCTCGTCTCGTAGTTCGACGTTCCGCCCGCCGGCGGGGGTGTCATGCGTCGAAGTGCCGACGGGACGCCTCGATGTGGCCCAGGTACACCTCAGGGTTCCTCCGTCACCGAAAAGTGCGTTCTTCCACGTCACGTCACACTCTCCTACGCCCCCTCGGTAACACAAGTGACCACGGTGCGGCGGCATGCCGAGCCGGGGGCGACATCGAGGAGAACCATCGTGACCATCACCCTGACGAACCCGGCCGGGCTCCCGGAGGTCGGCGCCTACCACCACGTCGCCGTCGCGAGCCCGGGCCGGCTCGTCTTCGTCGCCGGCCAGGTGTCCTGGGACGCCGACGGCGTCACCGTCGGAGCGGGGGACCTGGCCGCCCAGGTCGAGCAGTGCTACGTCAACGTCGCCACCTCGCTCGCCGCAGCCGGTGCCACGTTCGACGACCTGGTCCGGCTGACCGTCTACGTGGTCGACTGGACGCCCGACAAGCTCCCCGTGTTCCTCGAGGGGGTCGCCCGGGCGGCGGCGAGGCTGGGCTCCACGCCGGCGCCGCCCGCGACCCTGATCGGCGTCGCGGCGCTCGACGTGCCCGAGCACCTCGTCGAGGTCGAGGCCACCGCCGCGGTGGGGTGACGCTCAGGTCCTGAGGACCGCAGGCGGTGCACCCAGCAGGACGGAGAGGGCCCTCGCGTCCGGTCGTGACCGGATCCGCGAGGGCCCTCCCTGTCTGCGGAAGCACGCAGCAATCAGCGAGCGCGCCGCTCCAGGCGGTCGATGTCGAGCAGCACGACGGCGCGGCCCTCGCGGCGGACCCAGCCGCGCGTGGCGAAGTCGGCGAGCGCCTTGTTGACCGTCTCGCGCGAGGCGCCGACGAGCTGCGCGAGCTCCTCCTGCGTGAGGTCGTGCGCGACGCGGATGCCGTCGTCGTTGGGCTCGCCGAAGCGCGCGGACAGGTCGAGCAGCGCCTTGGCGACGCGGCCCGGCACGTCGGAGAAGACGAGGTCGGCGAGCGTCTCGTTGGTGCGGCGCAGACGGCGGGCGAGGGCGCCGAGCAGCGTCGTCGCGACGTTCGGGTGCGAAGCGATCCACTGCACGAGCGCCTGGTGGCGCAGCTCGTAGACGAGCGCGTCCGAGACCGACGAGGCGGTCGCGGTGCGCGGGCCCGGGTCGAACAGCGACAGCTCGCCGAACATCTCGCCTGGCCCGAGGATCGACAGCAGGTTCTCGCGGCCGTCGCTCGAGCGGCGACCGAGCTTGATCTTGCCCTGCGCGATCACGTACAGGCGGTCGCCCGGCTCGCCCTCTCGGAAGAGGACGTCCCCGCGCGTCAGCTCGACGGGGGTCATGGACTCGAAGAGCGCCTTGGTCTCTTCGCTGTCCATGTCCGCGAAGAGGGGGGCGGAGAGCACGACGGTGTCGTCCACAGGATTCCTCACGTTGTCAGGGGCGGCGTACCTGCGTGGGGACGCGCGTCCGGGTGTGTCTGCACTATGTGTTCTAGTTCTCAGTCTGCCTCACGACGCCAAATCACGCGGGGGAGAGGGGCGCGCCCGGCCGGGTGTCGGAGGCGGTGGCTACGCTGCCCGTGTGGCTGTGACCGAGTCCGAGACCGCGCCCCCGACGCCGACCGGCGAGTCCCGTCTCGCGCTCGTCCGGCGAGCCCGCCGCATCGACCGGGAGCTCGCCAAGGCGTACCCCGACGCGCGGGCCGAGCTCGACTTCACGACGCCGTTCGAGCTGCTCGTGGCGACGGTGCTCTCCGCGCAGACGACCGACGTCCGGGTGAACGCGACGACGCCGACGCTCTTCGCGCGCTACCCCGACGCCGAGGCGCTCGCCGCGGCCGACCCGGCCGAGCTGGAGGAGATCCTCAAGCCGCTCGGCTTCTTCCGCGCCAAGACCCGCGCGGTGATCGGGCTGGCTCAGGCGCTCGTCGAGCGGTTCGACGGCGAGGTCCCGCCCCGCATGGAGGACCTCGTCACGCTGCCGGGGGTCGGGCGCAAGACGGCGAACGTCGTGCTCGGGAACGCGTTCGGCATCCCGGGCATCACGGTCGACACGCACTTCGGGCGGCTCGCGCGCCGGTTCGGGTGGACGACGGCGGAGGACCCGGTCAAGGTCGAGCACGAGGTCGGCCAGATCATCCCGAAGAAGGACTGGACGATGCTCAGCCACCACCTCGTGTGGCACGGGCGCCGCGTGTGCCACTCGCGGCGGCCGGCGTGCGGGGCGTGCCCCGTGGCGCGGTGGTGCCCGTCGTACGGGATCGGGGAGACCGACCCGGTGGCCGCCGCGAAGCTCGTCAAGCCCGGCCCGCGCGGCTGAGCCTCACGCGGTGGCGTCGACGACGGTCCCGCGCAGCCAGTCGAGCAGGATCTCGCTCAGACGGTCCGGCGCCTCCTCGGGGAGGAAGTGGCCGGCGCCGTCGACCACCTCGAACCGGAAGTCGCGGGCGAGCGCGGCGGCGTCGGCGTCGGCCAGCTCGCGCCGGACGAAGCCGTCCGCGCCGCCGTGCACCTGCAGCGCCGGGACTCCGACGGGACGGCGCACGGTCGACAGGTAGCGGCGCCCGTCGGGCCGCGGCGACGAGCGCACGGTCCACCGCAGCGACTCCATCGCGGTGTGCGCGGCGAACGGGATGCGCATGACCGTCCGGTAGCGCGCGACGGCGTCGGGCGAGAGCGGCCGTGCCGCGCCCGCGGCGAGGACGCGGTCGACCAGGTCGCCCTGCACGAGCTGCCGCTCGGGCAGCGTCGGCACCTGGTAGAACGCGAGCGCGCGCACCGCGGCCGGCGTGAGGAGCTGGCGGAACGAGGCGTGCATCCGCGCGGGGTGCGGTGCGGCGACGGCCGCGACGCCGGCGGTCACGGCGGGCTGGAGCGTCGCCATCGACCACGCGATCGCGCCGCCCGTGCTGTGCCCGACGACGACGGCCCGGTCGTGCCCGAGCGACCGCACGACGCCCGCGACGTCCCGCGTCCGGGTCGGCGTGTCGTAGCCCGACGGCGGCTTGTCGGAGCCCCCGACGCCGCGCAGGTCCATCGCCGCGACGCGCAGACCGGCGTCGGACAGCGCCTCGAGCTGGTGGCGCCACGCCCACCAGAACTGCGGGAACCCGTGCAGGAAGAGCACGAGCGGCGGGCGCGCGCCCGCGGACCGCTCCGGCCCGGCGACCGCCACGTGGAACCGCGCGCCGTTGGCCGGCACGAACTCGTGCCGCCACGGGCCCTCGACGAGGGCGGCGGTGTAGTCGGCGGGCGGGGAGGCGACGCTCACCCGCCGGAACATACCGGGCGCGAGCGTCTCAGCGCGACGTCCTGACCGACCGCGCGGCGCCGCCTGCGCCCTCGCCCTCGGTCTCCTCCGCCTCGACGCGGGGCTCGCGCGGCGGGTCGAAGCGGTACCCCACGTTGCGCACGGTGCCGATGAGCTGCTCGTGCTCCGGCCCCAGCTTGGCGCGCAGCCGCCGGACGTGGACGTCGACGGTCCGCGTGCCGCCGTAGTAGTCGTAGCCCCACACCTCCTGCAGCAGCTGGGCGCGCGTGAAGACGCGGCCCGGGTGCTGCACGAGGTACTTGAGGAGCTCGAACTCCTTGTAGGTGAGGTCGATGGGCCTTCCGCGCAGCCGGGCGGTGTACCCGCCGGCGTCGATCGCGAGCTCGCCCGCGGAGATCTCCTGCGGGCTCTCCTCCACAGGGCCGCGCGCGGAGCGCTCGACGACGAGCCGCAGCCGCGCCTCGACCTCGGCGGGGGAGGCGTTCTCGAGCAGGAGGTCGTCGGCGCCCCACTCGTGCGTCACGACGGTCAGGCCGCCCTCGGTGAGGATGAGCACGAGGGGCACCGTCAGCCCCGTCGCGTGCAGCAGCCGGCACGTGGTCCGCGCCGCGACGAGGTCGCGCCGCGCGTCGAGCAGCACGACGTCGGAGTCGGGCGCGTCGACGAGCGCCGACGGCTCCATCGGGAGCACCCGGACCTTGTGGTTGAGCAGCCCGAGGGCCGGCAGCACCTCGACGGACCCGCCGCTGGCGGGCGTGAGGATCAACAGCTCTGCCACTGGCACCTCCTCCCGGCGCGCCGGTCCGCGCGGTCGCTCCGGGGCCGGCCCCGGAGCGCACCGTCCGCGGACGCTGATCGCCAAGGTACCGTGCCCGCCTCGCGGCTCACACCTCCCGACACGCCTCTGTGAATGCGGGCAGTCTGCCCTGTCACGTGTTGCGCGGAGGTTAACGGCTCTTTACCTGGACACGTGCGGGGCGGCGAGGTGCCCGGTTCGTCACGCTCGCGTGACGAGGACGACCCCGCCGGGTCATGGCTCGCGGCACCCGTCTGGGAGACTCGTCGTCGTGACCCTGACCTCGCGCGCCGTGACGACCGCCGTCCTGTCCGCCGTCGTCGCCGTGACGGCCATCCTGGGCACCCTCGAGCTCGCCGCGGCGTCCGCGCTGCTCGTGCTGCTCCTCGCCGTCGGCTGGTCGCCCCTCCTGCGGCTGCCCTCCAAGGGGGGGCCGGCGCTCGTCCTCGCGCTGACCGGGCTCGGGGCCGTCGGGGTGGCGTGGGCCACCGAGGGCGAACCGGTGCTGCGCCACCTGCCGCTCGTCGTCGCGATGGGCCTCGTGCTCGCGTTCGTGGCCGAGATGCTGCGCGGGGGAGGGCGCCTGCGCCTCGTCGAGTCGGTGAGCGGCACCGTCACGGGCGTCGTCGCCGCCGTGGCGTGCGCGGGCTGGGTCGCCGCAGGCCGCTCGGAGGCCGGCGAGGCGCTCGTCGTGACGAGCGCCGTCGGCCTCGCGCTCGCGTCGGGCGTGTCGGCCCTGCGGTTCGCGGGCGGGTGGCTCGGGTCGCTCGCCGGCGTCGGGCTCGCGGGTGCGGCGGGTGCGGGCGCGGGTGCCGTCGTGCCCGAGATCGACCCGCTCACCGGCCTGCTGGCCGGCCTCGTCAGCGGCCTGGTCGTCGCCGCCCTGCGCCTGCTGTTCGAGCGCCAGCCCGCGCTCGCGCGCCGCCGTGCCGGTCTGTCGGCCGCCGCCCTGCCCGTCGCCGTCGGCGGCGTGCTGATCTTCGCCGTCGGCCGCGTCGTCGTCGGCTAGCACGCGCCGTTCCGCCGGCGCGGCGGAGCGCTCAGTCCTGGCGGATCGCCTCGCCCGCGAGCTCGATGCGCACGGTCTTGGCCACGAGGACGCCGCCGGCCTCGAGCGCGACGTTCCACACGAGCCCGTACTTCTCGCGCTCGAAGTCGGCCGTCGCGCTGAAGCCGAAGATGTCGCGGCCGTACGGGTCGCGGCCCGCGCCGCCGAACTCGGCGTCGAGCGCGATCGGGTGGGTGATGCCGCGGATCGTCAGCTCGCCGTGGAGCACGAACTTGGCGCTCGTGCGCGTGACCGCCGGCTTGAGCGTGGTGCTGCGCCCCGGCGTGCGGCCCTTGAGCGCGGCCCAGCTGAAGATCGGGTCGGGCGTGGTGCGCCACTCGATGCCCGTGCTGCGGAACTCGAGCGTCGGGTGGTTCTCGACGTCCAGGAAGTCGGGGCTCTTGAGGTGCGTGTCGCGGTCCTCGTTGAGCGTGTTGATCGACGCCGCGTCGATCGTCGCGGTGACCGACGACTCGAGCGGGTCTTCGGCGACGTGGATCGTGGCCGACCCGCTGCCGAACTCTCCGCGCACCGGGCTCACCATCATGTGCATGGCGAGGAAGCCGAGCCGCTTGTGCGCCTCGTCGAGCTGGTAGGTCCCGGCGGCGGGGATGACGAGGTCGTTCCAGGTGCGCGTGGGCGGCGGCGCGTCGGTCATCGTGTCCTCACAGTGTGCGGCGTCGTACGTGGCCCGACGTGCGGGGGTCCGCAGGAGGGGCTGCGAGTCCCGGGATCCGGTCATCGGGGGCGCCCGACTCGTCCACGGGGGAAGATGTCGCCCGGGGACAACTTCAAAATTAAAGCATCGAGGGGAGGGTGTACATGGGGATGCAGAGCGTCACACTAGCGGGACTCGTGCTCGTGACCGTCGTGCTCGGTCTGCTCTGGCGCTCGCGCCAGGGCGCCCTCCGCGCCCCGCGCGACGGCGTCGACTGGCTCGGATGGTGCCGCCGCACGGGCCTGGAGCCCGGCGGCCGCGCGACGTTCGTGCAGCTCTCGGCCGCCGTGTGCAGCCCCTGCCGGGCGACGGCCCGCGTGCTGTCGTCCCTCGCGGACGGCGAGCCCGGCGTCGTGCACGCCGAGCTCGACGTCGAGCAGCACCCCGAGCTGGTGCGCGCGGCGCGCGTGCTGCGCACCCCGACCGTCGTCGTGCTCGACGGCGCGGGCACCGAGGTGGCGCGCAGCAGCGGCGCCATGACCCCCGCCCAGGCGCGCGCGGCGCTCGCCGCGGCGCTGACCGATCCCGACGGCCCGAACCGAGGCAGGACCGCATGACCCCGACCATGCCCACCCCCGGACCCGCCGGCATCGACCCGCGCGGCCCGCGCTTCGCCGCGGGCGTGACCGCCGTGCTCCTCGCGGTCGTCGTGCTGCTCGGCGCGAGCACCCCGGCGCTCGTGCTGCTCGCGGTCGTCGCGGCGAGCTTCCTGGTCGGCGCCGTCGGCGGCGCCCACCGCACCTGGCAGGGCTGGATCTTCCGCACGCTCGTGCGGCCGCGGGTCGGCCCGCCGCGCGACCTCGAGGACCCGCGACCGCCGCGGTTCGCGCAGGGCGTGGGTCTTGTCGTGACCGGCGTCGGCGTCGTCCTCGGGCTCGCCGGGGTGCTGGCCGCGGTGCCGTGGGCGGCGGCGATCGCGTTCGTCGCGGCCGCGCTCAACGCGACGCTCGGGCTGTGCCTCGGCTGCGAGATGTACCTGCTGCTGCGCCGGGCGCGCTCCGCCTGAACCCGAGGGATCAGTAGACGAGCGCCTGGGCCCCGGGCCGCAGGACCTCCTCGGCGAACAGCGCGGCGCCGGCGATGCGCACGCCCGGCAGCACGTCGTCGGCCGTGATCCCGCGCCGCGCGGCGCACTGCGTGCACAGCGTCACGGTCCCTGCGGCGAGGACCGCCTCGAGCAGCTCGGACGCGGGGGCCGCGTGCTCGAGCGCCAGCTCGTCGGCCCGGCCCGGGAGCGCGAACCAGGCGGCCTCGCCCGTGAGCCACAGGCTCACCTCGGCGCCCGCGGCGACGGCGGCCGCCGCGACGGTGAGCGCCTGGTTCGCGGCCTCGGGCCGGTCGGTGCCGGACGTGGTCTTGATCACGAGCGGGCGGACGACGTCGGTCATGGCGCGACCCTACGCCAGGCCCGGCGGCTAGGATCGGCCCATGGACTACCACGCTCTCGAGGCCGTCTTCATCGGTCTGCTCGTCGCCGCGTCGGTGACGATCGTCTGGTTCGCCGGCTACGTCGTCTACAAGCTCTTCCAGGGTCAGCGCTGATGCCCTTCGCCTTCCCCGAGGGCCTCGCGCCCGAGGTGTACCCGCTCGCCTGGCTCGTCGGCAGCTGGCGGGGCGAGGGCATGATCGAGTACCCCGGCATCACCACGACGCCGTTCGTCCAGGACGTCGTCTTCGACCACGACGGCGGTCCCTACCTGCGCTTCGAGTCGACGCTGCGCGTCCGCTCGTCCGCGGCGGCCGACGGCGAGGCCGACGCCGACGCGTCCGACGAGCCGGACACCGTGTGGTCGACCGAGACCGGGTACTGGCGCATGTCGAGCGACCGGCCCGACGGCCTGACGGACGACCAGCACGCGATCGAGGTGCTGCTCACCGACGCATCCGGGCGGATGTCGCTCTTCCTGGGCGTCGTCGGCAAGGGCCGCATCGACCTCGCGACGGACTTCGTCGCGCGCACCGCCACCGCGGCCGAGGTCACCGCGGCGAAGCGTCTCTACGGGCTGGTCGAGGGCCGGCTCATGTGGGTCGAGGAGCTGGCCGCGTTCGGCCACCCGCTCGGCTCGTACGCCTCGGCGCAGCTCGACCGCCTCTGAGAGGAGCCCGATGAGCGAGTACACGAGCCCGCTGCTGTCCCGGCACGGGGCGGTCGCCGCCTCGGGTCCCGACGCGGGCGTCGCCTGGCACTACGGCGACCCCGTCGCCGAGCAGCGCGCCCTGGCGCGCGGCGGCGCCGTCGTCGACCAGTCGCACCTCGGGATCGTGCGGGTCGCCGGCCCGGACCGGCTCTCGTGGCTCCACTCGATCACCTCCCAGGACGTGCAGGCGCTGTCGCCGCGCACGTCGACCGAGCTGCTCGTGCTCTCGCCGCAGGGCCACGTCGAGCACGTCGCCGGCGTCGTCGACGACGGCGAGGCGACCTGGCTCGTCACCGAGCGCGACCACGCCGCCCCGCTCGCCGCCTGGCTCGAGCGGATGAAGTTCATGATGCGCGTCGAGATCGCCGACGTGACCGGCGACTACGCCGCGATCGGCGAGCCGGTCGCGGCCGAGGGCGCCGAGGGCGAGCCCGTGACGTGGTGGGACAGCTGGCCGCGCGTCGCGCCGGGCGGCACCCGGTACGGGCCCGCGCCCGAGGAGCACCCCGGCGCCGACCGGCCCTGGCGCCTCGTGCTCGTGCCGCGCGCGACGCTCGCCGCGGCCGTCGCGGAGCGGGAGGCCGCCGGCTGGCGGCTCGCCGGCACCTGGGCGACCGAGGCGCTGCGCGTCGAGGCGTGGCGTCCCCGGCTCGCGCTCGACGTCGACCACCGCTCGATCCCGCACGAGCTCGACTGGCTGCGCACCGCCGTCCACTTGCACAAGGGCTGCTACCGCGGCCAGGAGACGGTCGCGCGCGTGCACAACCTCGGCCGGCCCCCGCGCCGGCTCGCCATGCTGCACCTCGACGGGTCGCAGCACCTCGTTCCCGACGCCGGTGCGGACGTCCGCACGGACGGCCCGGACGGGCGCGTGGTCGGGACGATGACGTCGGTCGCGCAGCACCACGAGCTCGGGCCGATCGCGCTCGCCGTGCTCAAGCGCTCGGTCCCCGAGGACGCGGAGCTGACCGTGACCGGCACGGTGGGCACGGGCGAAGGCGCGCAGCCGCTCACGGTCGCCGCCGCCCAGGAGGTCGTGGTGCCCGGTGACGGCGTGTCGGCCGACCGCCCCGAGGTGCGCCGCGAGGTGATGCGCGGGCTGACGCCGCGCGGCGGGGACGTCCCGCAGAGCCTGCTGTGACCGCCGGGCCGGCCCTCGGGCCGGCGGGCGAGGCGGCGCGCACGGCGCTGCGCTCGCTGGGGCGCCGCATCCGCGTGCGCCAGGGCTGGGCCCGGGTGCGCACCGGGTTCTGGCCCGTCGTGCAGGCGTCGCTCGCCGCCGGCGCGGCCTACGGGTTCGCGCACCACGTGCTCGGGCACGCCCAGCCGTTCTTCGCGGCCGTCGCCGCATGGGTCTGCCTCGGCTTCAGCTTCGACCGCGAGCTGCGCCGGGTCGCCGAGGTCGCCGTGGGCGTGGCCGTCGGCGTGGCGATGGGCGACCTCGTCGTCCACCTCATCGGCTCCGGCTGGTGGCAGCTGACCCTGGTCCTCCTCGTCTCCGCGCTCGTGGCGCGCTTCCTCGACCGCGGGGCGCTCCTGACGACGCAGGCCGGCGTGCAGGCGATCGTCGTCGTCGGGCTGCCGGCGGCGAGCGTCGCGACCGGCGGCGCGCTCGGCCGGTGGACCGACGCGCTCGCGGGCGGCGGTGTCGCGCTCGCCGTCGCGCTCCTCACGCCGGGCGACCCGCGCCGTCGGCTCCGGGCGCTCGCCGGCGAGGCGACCGGCGAGCTCGCCGACACGCTGGAGGCGCTCGCCCGCGGCGTGCGCGAGCGCGACGCCGACGAGCTCGCCGCCGCGCTCGTGCGCGGCCGCGCCTCCGAGCCGGTGCTCGCCGACTGGCAGGACACCGCCCGGCACGCCGCCGAGCTCGCGCGCGTGAGCGTCAACCGGGTGCACCGCACCGAGATCCGGCGGCTGGCCGCCCAGGCGGTGCTCGTCGACCGGGCGATGCGCAGCGTGCGGGTGCTCGCGCGCCGCGCGCCGCTCGTCGTGCGGACGGGTGCCGCCGAGCTCGACGCGCTCGCCGACCTCCTCGACCGGTACGCGTCCGGCGTGCGGACGCTGGCCGCGGCGCTCGCGACCGGCACCGGGACCGACGGCGCGCGCGCCGAGCTCGCGGCCGTCGCCGCCGACGCCGACCCGCGCGCCGTCGCCGAGGGGCAGTGGCAGGTGCAGTCGCTCGTGCTGCTGCTGCGCTCGCCGGTCGTCGACACGCTCGAGGCGGCCGGCGCCTCCGCGGCGCAGGCCCGCGACGCCCTGCCCGAGATCTGACCCGCGACGTAGCGCGTTCTTCCGCGAGGTAGCGCGTTGCGCGGCGAGGTAGCGCCGTCGTCGTCCCCGACGGCGGTACGCGCGTCGGAGATGCCCGCGTACCTCGCCGACCCGAGCGCTACCTCGGCGGATGACGCGCTACCTCGGCGGCCGGAGCGCTACCTCGGCGGATGACGCGCTACCTCGGCGGCCGGAGCGCTACCTCGGCGGATGACGCGCTACCTCGGCGGCCGGAGCGCTACCTCGGCGGATGACGCGCTACCTCGCCGACCCGAGCGCTACCTCGGCGGGGGGAGCGCGACGGCACGCGCCGGGAGTGTCGGCGGGGCCGATCGGCGGTACGGTCGTCGCTCATGGAGGTCTCCGTCAGCGCGCTGCGCGCCGAGCTGAAGTCGTGGATCGAGAAGGCCCGCGCCGGCGAGGAGGTCGTCATCACGGACCGCGGCGTGCCGGTCGCCCGGCTGTCGGGCGTCGCGACGGCGGACCTCGTCACGGGCCTGGTGCGCGACGGCCTCCTCACACCCGCGCAGGCCGAGCGGCCCGTGCACTCGGTGCCCGCCGCGCCGGTGCACACCGCGGCGGCGCCCGCCGCGCGGCCGGCGTCGCGCATGTCGGACCTCGTCCGCCGCATCCGGCGCTGACCGGGCGCGACCGCCATGGCACTCGTCTACCTCGACGCGAGCGCGCTCGTGAAGCTGTGCGTCCCCGAGCCGGGCTCGGAGCTCGCGAGCGCCCTGTGGAACCGGGCCGACGTCGTCGTGACCTCGCGCCTCGCGGACGCCGAGGTGCGGGCGGTGCTCGCCGCCGGTGAGCGGGCCGGCGTCATCGACGCCGCGACGCGCGAGCGGGGCCTGGCGACGTGGGAGCGGCTGTGGCCGACGATGCACGTCGTCGAGCTCACGGCCGAGGTGAGCGCCCGGGCGGCCGAGGTGCTCGCAACCTCCAGCGTGCCGTTGCGCGCGGGCGACGCGGTGCACGTGGCGAGCGCGCTCGTCGTCGCGCACCCCGACACCGTCGTCGGCGCGTGGGACGAGCACGTCGCCGGGGCGGCACGGTCCCGGCACCTGCGCGTTCTCCCGTAGGCTCGGGGCGTGCTCTCCCAGGTGCAGTTCTTCGTGATGATGGCGCTGTCGCTGGCGGTGTTCGCGGTCCAGGTGGTCGCGTTCGTCGACGCGCTGCGCCGCCCCGCCCGCGCGTTCACCGCCGAGGGCAAGCTGAGCAAGAACGTCTGGCTGCTCATCCTGGGCATCGCCGCGGCGATCGGCCTTCTCGGCATCCCGACCGGCCGCGGCGGTGGCTTCGGCTTCCTCAACATCATCGCGGTGACCCCGGCGATCATCTACTGGGTCGACGTGCGGCCGCGCATCCGCCCGTACGGGGGCGGGGGCAACCGGCCGCAGGGCCCGTCGGGCGGCTGGTGATCGGCCGGTGACCGGGACGGTGAGGGCGAGGATCGCCGACGGCGCGGCCCCGCTGGCCGAGGTCGTGCGCGGCGGTCTCGTCGAGTCGGTCCACCTGGGCCACCTCGTGGTCGTGGACCCCGCGGGCGACGTCGTGCAGGCGGTGGGGGAGCCGACGGCGGAGATCTGGGCGCGCTCGTCGCTCAAGCCGCTGCAGGCCGTCGCGATGCTGCGCGCGGGCCTCACGCTGCCGGACCCGCTCCTCGCGCTCGCCGCGGCCAGCCACAACGGCGAGCCCCGGCACCTGGAGGGTGCGCGCGCGATCCTGGCCGGCGCCGGGCTGGGGCCCGAGGCGCTGCGCAACACCCCGGACCTGCCGCTGCACGCGCCCTCGGCCCTCGCGTGGCAGCAGGCCGGGCACGGCGCGGAGCGCATCACGCAGAACTGCTCGGGCAAGCACGCCGCGATGCTCGCGACGTGCGTCGCCGCCGGCTGGCCGACCGAGACCTACCTCGAGCCCGACCACCCGCTGCAGCGTGCGGTGCGTGCCGCCGTCGTCGAGCTCACCGGCGACGACCCGGCCCGCACGCGCGTGACCGTCGACGGCTGCGGCGCGCCGCTGTTCAGCTCGTCGCTCGTCGGGCTCGCCCGCGCGTTCGGCCGGCTGGCGGCCGCGGGGCGGGTGCCCGACGACGGCACCCCGGTCGCGCGCGTCGCCCGCGCGATGGCGGCGCACCCGGAGATGGTCGCCGGCGTCGGGCGCGAGGACACGCTCGCGATGCAGGCGGTGCCCGGCCTCGTCGCGAAGATCGGCGCCGAGGGCGTCTGCGCCGCCGGCCTGCCCGACGGCGGCGCGGTCGCGTTCAAGATCCTCGACGGCTCGTCGCGCCCGCGTCCCGCGATCCTCGCCGGCGCCCTGCTCGCGGCCGGCGCGGCGGAGGTGCCGGGTGCGGACGCCGCGGCGCTCGCCGAGGTCGGGAGCACGCCCGTGCTCGGCGGCGGCAGGCCGGTGGGCGAGGTGCGTGCCGTCGTCGGGCCCCCGCTCGCCGAGGCGCTCCCCGCGGGAGGTGCGGCATGAGGGCCGTGCTCCAGCGCGTGACCCGCGCGAGCGTCACGGTCGACGGCGAGGTCGTCGGCGCGATCGACCGACCCGGAGTCGTCGCGCTCGTCGGCGTGACGCACGACGACGGACCGGACCAGGTGGCGACCGTCGCGCGCAAGATCGCGGAGCTGCGCATCCTGCGCGACGAGCGCTCCGTCGTCGAGGAGGGTGCCCCCGTCCTCGTCGTAAGTCAGTTCACGCTCTACGGCGACGCGCGGAAGGGGCGCCGGCCCACGTGGTCCGCGGCCGCACCCGGGCCGGTCGCGGAACCGCTCGTCGACGGCGTCGTCGCGGCGCTCCGCGAGCGGGGGATCGAGGTGGCGACGGGCCGGTTCGGCGCCGACATGGCCGTCGAGCTCGTCAACGACGGGCCGATCACGCTCATCGTCGAGGCGTGACCCCCTGAGCGCGACGGCCCCCGGCGATGGATTCGGCGGGGGCCGCGCGTCGTCGGGGGACGCGTCACTCGTCCAACCCGGCGCTTCGGGGCGGTCGCACGGCTGGAGGACGTGGGCCGCGACGGCTGCAGCCTCGGCAGGTGCGCCGACGCGGCGACCTGCACGAACAACGCTACTGGCCCCCCGGGACCGGTGGGTACGGGTGCAGGGTGAAAGTCGGGGTGACTTCCTGCAAGGATGCTGCGCGACACGACACAGGTCTGGATAGATGGTGCCGAGATCGGCGCCGTACGCGCCGACGACGGCAGGAGGAACCCGTGCCCCCGGGTGAGACGACCGATCACGACGACGCATGGTTCGACGCGCTCTTCCAGGAGCACGCGTCCGCGATCCACCGGTACTTCGCCCGTCGGCTGCCGGCCTCCGCCGGGGGCCGCGCCGACGAGGCCGAGGACCTGGCCGCCGAGGTGCTCGCCACGGCGTGGCGACGCCGTGACGACGTCCCCGCCGGTGCCGAGCTGCCCTGGCTGTACCGCACGGCCGGGTTCGTCCTGGCGAACCACCGGCGCAAGGCGCGCGCGCTGCCCGTGGCGGCCGTGCCCGACGAGCCGGACGACGTCGACCCCGAGAGCATGACCCTCGACGACGACCGCCTGCGCCGCGTCCTCGCGAGGCTCACGCCGCGTGACCGCCGCATCCTCCTGCTCGTCGCGTGGGACGGGCTCGACGGCGCCGCGCTCGCCGAGGTGCTCGGCGTCTCGCGCGGCGGTGCCGACGCCGCGCTGTCCCGCGCGCGGGCGCGCCTGCGTCTCGCGTGGGACGAGGAGACCGACGGCACGGACCGTGCGTCGGCCGGCGCGTCCGCCGGTGCGTCCGTCCGGTCGGACGACGGCGACGCGCAAGCCCGGACCCGCTGACGACACAGATGGGGTGCGGGCCGCGGAGGCGAGACAGCCTCCGCGGGGCCCGCACCAGGAGGTCGAGATGAACCACAAGGACGAGGCCCGGGAGCCTCAGGACGCCGTCGAGCCCGAGGAGACCGCCGAGCCTGCCGAGGCGGACGTCGTCGACGGGACGGACGTCGCGGACGAGACCGACGCCGCGGACGAGACCGACGCCGTCGACGCGCCGGAGTCGCGAGCCGAGGACGCGGACGCGGGCGACACCGACGGCGAGGCCGACGACGCGGGCGACGACGCGGCCGACGAGGCCGCGGGCGAGGCGCACGGCGGTGCCGGCGCGCGCGAGACCCCGGTGGCCGTGGTCGACCGCGACCCGGTGTTCGAGCGGCTCGTGGCCGCCGACCCCGCCGCGGACGTCGAGCCGCGCCTGGGCGTGCTACGCGCCAAGGTCGACGAGGCGCGCGCGGTGGGCCCGCAGGACCGCACGGGCGAGACGCCGGTCGTCGCCGGGGCGGCCGCAGGGCCGGTCGACGAGCTCGCGACCCGGCGTGCGCGCCGGCGCCCGTGGCTCGCCGCGGCGGCCGTCGCCGGTGTGCTCGCCGTGGGTGGCGGCGGCTACGCGGCCGGCACCGCGGGCCTCCTGGCCGGCGGCGCGGGCGGCGGGTCGGACGCCACGACTCTCACCACCGCTGAGTCGGGCGGTGCGGACCAGGGTGTGGCCGAGCCGGCCGTGCCGCACGGCGGGGCGGGTGGTGGTGGCGGCGACGCCGCGGCTTCCGAGGACGCCGCTGCGCGCGCGGCAGGCGGCGGCATGGCGGACTCGACGTACCCGACGTGGTTCGAGGGGCGCGCGATCTTCCGCGCGTCGGGCCTCAGCACCGACGCCGGCACCGCGGAGGCGTACGCGCTCGACGCACGCGCCGTCGTCACGCAGGAGTCGGCGCAGCGCCTCGCCGCCGCGCTCGGCGTCGAGGGCGAGGCGCGCTGGGAGTTCGGGTCGTGGATGGTCGGGTCGCAGGACGGCCAGGCGCCCACGGTGTGGCTGTCGGCCGACGGCAGCGCCTACTTCAGCTTCAACGACCCGAGCGTCGACCCGTGGCGGTGCGAGACCGCCGCCGACGGTGCCGAGTCGTGCCCGACCCCGGCCGCGACGCAGCTCTCGGACGACCAGGCGCGGCAGGCGCTCGTCGACGTCATGACCCGGATCGGGCTCGACCCGGCCGGCTACGAGATCGAGGTCCAGCCCTCGCAGGGGCAGGACCCGGTCCGCTGGGCGATCGCCTACCAGGTGGTCGACGGCAAGCGCACGGGCGTCCAGGTCAGCGCCAGCGTCGGGGACGCCGGTGTCGCATGGGTCGACGGTGCGCTCGCGCAGCCGGTGAGCATCGGGGAGTACCCGGTGATCAGCGCCGCCGAGGCGGTCGAGCGGCTCGGCGACCCGCGGTTCTCCGGCTCGTCGTGGCCCATCGCGTTCGCCGAGCAGGGCACCCCCGCGCTCGAGGAGCCGGTGGCTCCGGGGCAGGACCAGCCGACGCCGCCGCCCGCACCGCCGGCGCCCGGCTCGTCGATCTCCTGGCCCGTCTCGGAGGTCACGATCACGCAGGCCCGGCTCGGGCTCGCGCAGCACCACCAGCGCGACGGCTCGGTGCTCGTCCTGCCGACCTACGAGCTCAGCGACGCGCAGGGCAACGCGTGGTCCGTGATCGCCGTGGCCGAGGACGCCATGGACTTCACCGCACCCAGCCGCTGATCCGTGTCAGAAGCAGGGTGGGCTCCGTCCCACCCTGCTTCTGACGCGTCGGGCCGCTACGGTCGACCTGACCCGTCCCTGACGTCACGAAGGAGTCATCCCATGGCCGTCCGCACCGCACGCACCGCCTGGAACGGAACGCTCGAGGAGGGCTCGGGCCAGGTCGAGCTGACCAGCTCGGGCACCGGGACGTTCGACGTCTCGTGGCCGCGCCGCGCCGGCGACGAGGCGCAGGGCGTCACGAGCCCCGAGGAGCTCATCGCCGCGGCACACTCGTCGTGCTTCTCGATGGCGTTCTCGGGCGAGCTCGGCAAGGTCGGTGGCACGGCCGAGCAGGTCGAGGTCACCGCGGACGTCACGTTCGTCCCGGGCCAGGGCATCACCAAGATCGCGCTCGCCGTCCGCGGGTACGCGTCCGGCGTCGACGAGGCGGCGTTCCGCTCCGCCGCCGAGGCCGCGAAGACCGGGTGCCCGGTGTCGCAGGCGCTCGCCTCCGTCCCCGAGATCACGCTCGACGTCACCTACGAGGGCTGACGAGGTAGCGCTCCGCTCGCCGAGGTAGCGCTCCGTACGCCGAGGTAGCGCGTTTCGCGCCGAGGTAGCGCACGTGCCCGACGTCGGTACCGGCGTCGGGCACGTGCGTCTCTGTTCGTCGCCGATCGGTCGCCGGAAGGTGACGTGCAGGGACGGAGGTCGCGCTACTTCGCCGCGCCGAGCGCTACCTCGCGGGAGAAACGCGCTACCTCGCGACGAAACGCGCTACCTCGCGACGAAACGCGCTACCTCGCCAGGGGCGGGGTCGGGAAGTCGACCTTCTCGACGATCGCGTCGACGGCCTCGCGCACGGCCTCGGGCCCGGTGCGGGTCGGCGCCCAGCGCAGCACGGTGCGGGCCCGCGTCGAGTCGAGCACCGGCCCGTGCATCCCCATGTCGAACCAGCCGGCGCCGATGGCGGAGAGCCGCGCCCGCCACGCGGCGCCGACGACGCCGCGCGCGAACCCCGGCGTGACCTCGACCAGGCGCCCGCCGGCGAGCGTGTCGGCGAGCACCTGGCCCGTGAGCACGCCGTCGGCGGCGAGGTTGAACGCGCCGGGGTGACGCCCGACGATCGCGGCGCGGAACGCCTCGGCCACGTCGTCGGCGTGCACGGCCTGCAGCCGCATGCCGGCCGGGAAGGGCAGCAGCGGGAGCCGCGCGCCGTCGTCGGGCGCGGTGACGTCGTCGTCCGAGCGCCAGCCGCGCAGGAGCCCGCCCAGCACGTCGCCCGGCGTCCCGGCCGCGGCGCGCAGCCCGAGGGCCGCGGGACCGCCGAGGAAGTTCCGCACGATCCCCGTCGCGGCATCACGCTGGAACACCAGCGCCGGCCGCATCCGCGTCACGACCGGGCGGCGGCGCGCGGCCTCGAGGTCGTCGAGCATGCGCTCGACCGCGACCTTGTCGACCGAGTACGGCTCGGACGCGATCCCGCGCGTCGGCCAGGCCTCGTCGACGGGGTGCCCGTCGGCCGGCCCGCGCGAGTACGCGCCGACCGACGACGCCACCACGAGGTGCGGCACGTGGTTGCGCACGACGGCCTCGACCACCCGCCGCGTCCCGTCGACGTTGACCCGGCGCAGCCGCGAGCGGTCGCGGCTCGGCTGGATGGCCCAGGCGAGGTGGACGACCACGTCGGCCCCGCGCAACGCCTCGTCGAGGCCGGCCGTCACGGCGTCGACGGTGTCGGTGAGGTCGACGCGCACCCACTCGGTCTCGTCGTGGGGGAACTCGACCGTGCTCGAGCCGTCCGCGCGCGGCACGCGGCGGGCCACGCCCACGCGCGACGTGACGACGGGCTCGCGCGCCAGCGCGCGCAGCACGGCGGTCCCGATGTTGCCGCTTGCTCCGATGACGACGACGCGCACGTCACCGACGGTATTCGCCGACGGGCGACCTCGCGCGGCGGTGCGGGCGGTGGGACGTCCCGGCACCGCGTCGCGACGGGTGCAAGAATCGGGGCCGTGCCTGCCCCCACCACGACGACCCAGACGCCGGACCGGACCGACGCGGAGCTCGCCGCGGCCCGTCGCGAGGCCGAACGGGCGGCGGCCGAGGCGCGCGAGGCGGTCGCGACCGCGCTGCGCACGGTGGTGACGGGCGACGTCGACACGAGCACGCGCCGTCGGGCCGAGTACTCGACCGACGCGTCGAACTACCGGGTCGTGCCCGACGTCGTCGTCTTCCCGCGCAGCACCGACGAGGTCGTCCGTGCGCTCGACGTCCTCCGGGAGCTCAAGGTCCCGGTGACCGCGCGCGGCGCCGGGACGTCGGTCGCGGGCAACTCGGTGGGCACCGGCGTCGTGCTCGACTTCTCGAAGCACCTCGGCGCGGTCCTCGAGGTCGACCCCGACGCCGGCACCGCCGTCGTCGAGCCCGGCACGATCATGTCGACGCTGCAGAAGGCCGCGGCCCCGCACGGGCTGCGCTTCGGCCCGGACCCGTCGACGCAGAACCGCGCGACGCTCGGCGGGATGATCGGCAACAACGCGTGCGGCCCGCACGCCGTGGCCTACGGCCGGACGGCGGACAACGTCGTCGAGCTCGACGTCGTCGACGGGCGGGGTCGCCGGTTCACGGCCGGCGCGGGGGACCCGACGTTCGCGGCGGTCCCGGGCCTGGCCGAGCTGGTCCGCGAGAACCTGGCGCTCATCCGCACCGAGTTCGGCCGGTTCGGCCGGCAGGTCTCGGGGTACTCGCTCGAGCACCTGCTGCCCGAGAACGGCTCGGACCTCGCCAAGGCGCTCGTGGGCACCGAGGGCACGCTCGTGACGGTCCTCGGCGCGACGCTGCGGCTCGTGCCGACGCCGAGCGCGCCCACGCTCGTCGTGCTCGGCTACCCGGACATGCCGGCGGCCGCCGACGACGTGCCCGCGCTCCTCTCGCACGACCCGCTCGCGATCGAGGGGCTCGACGCGCGCCTGGTCGACGTCGTGCGCCGCGCCAACGGCGACGCGTCGGTGCCGCCGCTGCCTTACGGCGCGGGCTGGCTCATGATCGAGGTCGGCGGCGCCACGCAGGAGCAGGCGCTCGAGCGCGCCGAGCTCATCGTCGAGATGTCGTCGGCGATCTCGTCGGAGATCCTGCCCGCCGGCCCGGCGGCGACGGCGATGTGGCAGATCCGGGCCGACGGCGCGGGCCTCGCCGGCCGCACGCCCGCCGGGGAGCAGGCGTGGCCCGGTTGGGAGGACTCCGCCGTCCCGCCCGAGCGGCTGGGCGACTACCTGCGCGACCTCGAGGCGCTCATGGGGCGCTACGGCGTCGACGGCCTGCCCTACGGGCACTTCGGCGACGGGTGCGTGCACCTGCGCATCGACCTGCCGCTGGAGACATCCGGCTCGGTGCTGCGCACATTCATGCTCGAGGCGGCCGAGCTCGTCGCGAAGTACGGCGGGTCGCTGTCGGGCGAGCACGGGGACGGCCGGGCGCGGTCGGAGCTCCTGCCGCTCATGTACTCGCCCGAGGCGATCGCGCTCATGGAGAAGTTCAAGGCGCTGTTCGACCCCGAGGACGTCCTCAACCCCGGCGTCGTCGTGCGGCCGCGCGGCGTCGACGACGACCTGCGGCGGCCCGCGGCGCAGGCGGTGCCGTCGCGGTCGGGCGTCGGCGCTCGCGGCCTGGCCGGCCCGACGCCGCTGCGCGGCATCGCGAAGAAGGCCGGCTACGCGGGGTTCAGCTTCGCGCACGACCACCACGACATGACCACGGCGGTGCACCGGTGCGTCGGCGTCGGCAAGTGCCGCGCGGACACGTCGGGGTCAGGCGGGTTCATGTGCCCGAGCTACCGCGCCACGAAGGACGAGAAGGACGTGACGCGCGGACGGGCGCGCGTGCTGCAGGAGGCGGTCAACGGCACGCTCGTGGGCGGGCTCACCGCGCCCGAGGTGCACGAGTCGCTCGACCTGTGCCTGAGCTGCAAGGCGTGCTCGTCCGACTGCCCGGCCGGCGTCGACATGGCCCAGTACAAGTCCGAGGTCCTCTACCGCACGTACAAGGGGAAGCTGCGGCCGGTCGACCACTACGCGCTCGGCTGGCTGCCGCGGTGGGCGCGGCTCGCGGGCACCATGCCGCGGTTCCTCAACCGCGTGCTGCGCGTGCGGCCCATCGCCAAGGCGGTGCTCTGGGCCGGTGGCATGGACACGCGCCGCCAGGTGCCCGAGTTCGCCGAGGTGCCGTTCCGGACGTGGTGGCGGCGCGGGGCGGCCACGCACGGCGTGCCCGGCCTGGCGCTCGGCCAGGAGCCCGGCCGCCCGGTCTCGCCCGGCGGGCGGCCGCGCGTGGTGCTGTGGACCGACTCGTTCAGCGACACCCTCTCCCCGTCGGTGCCCCAGGCGGCCGTGCGCGTGCTCACCGCTGCCGGGTACGACGTCGTCGTGCCGGACAAGCAGGCTTGCTGCGGCCTCACGTGGATCTCGACCGGGCAGCTCGACGGCGCGCGCAAGCGGCTGTCGTCGCTGCTGTCGGTGCTCGGCCCGTACGCGGTCAACGGCATCCCGATCCTGGGGCTCGAGCCGTCGTGCACCGCCGTGCTGCGCTCCGACCTGCTCGACCTGTTCCCCGACGACCCGCGTGCGCACGCCGTCGCCGGGGCCACCCGGACGCTCGCCGAGCTGCTCACCTCGCCGGACACCGCGCCGTCGGCCGACAGCGGCTGGTCGATGCCGGACCTGTCCGACCTCACCGCCGTCGTCCAGCCGCACTGCCACCAGCACTCGGTCATGGGCTTCGCCGCCGACGAGGCGCTCCTGCGGTCGGCGGGCGCGACCATCCGCGTGCTCGCCGGGTGCTGCGGGCTCGCGGGGAACTTCGGGATGCAGCGCGGGCACTACGACGTGTCGGTCGCCGTGGCCGAGAACGCGCTGCTGCCGGCGCTGCGGTCGCGGGGCGACGGCGAGGCGTTCGTGGCGGACGGGTTCTCGTGCCGGACCCAGGCCCTGCAGCTCGAGGGTGTGGAGGGCAAGGCGCTCGTCGAGATCCTGGCCGAACGCCTCCCCACCGCGAAGTAGCGCTGGCTCCGCCGAGGTAGCGCTCGTTTCGCCGAGGTAGCACTGCGCGTGCCGAAGTAGCGCGTTTCTCGCCGAGGTAGCGCATTCTTGCGCGAGGTAGCGCAATCGTCGCGGGTGCCCGACGGCGGTACTCGTCCTCGTGCGCTACCTCGCCGCGTGCGGCGCTACTTCGCGGGATTCCCGCGCTACCTCGCCCGATCGCGCGCTACCTCGCCGGATCCTGCGCTACTTCGGCGGATTCTGCGCTACTTCGGCGGCGTCACTGGGAGGATGCACGGCATGGAGTTCCAGGACGTCGTCCGCCACCGCCGCATGGTCCGCCGCTTCACGGAGGAGCCGGTCCCGGAGGAGGCGATCGACCGACTCCTGCGCAACGCGGTCCGTGCCCCGAGCGCAGGCTTCACGCAGGGCTGGTCGTTCCTCGTCCTCACGGAGCCGGAGGACCGCGAGCGCTTCTGGGCCGCCACGACCCCTGCCGGTCCGCAGCGCACCATGTCGACGTGGCTCGCCGGCATGCGCACGGCGCCGGTGCTGATCGTGGTGCTGTGCTCGAAGCAGGCCTACCTCGACCGGTACGCGGAGCCGGACAAGCCCTGGAAGGTCCGCGACGAGGCGCACTGGCCCGTGCCGTACTGGCACGTCGACGCGGGCATGGCGTCGCTGCTCGTCCTCCAGACCGCAGTCGACGAAGGGCTCGGCGCGTGCTTCTTCGGGATCGGGGCCGACGAGGTGCCCGCGTTCCGGGCCGAGTTCACCGTGCCGGACGAGTGGACGCACACCGGGGTGATCGCCGTCGGGCACGCCGCCGACGGAGGAGCGAAGGGCTCACCCGCCCGCCGCCGTCGGCGGCCGCTGGACGAGGTGGTCCACCGCGGCACCTGGTGAGGGGTCACCTCGCCGCGGCGTGCACCGCGTCGGCGAGCCGCGAGACGGCGTCGGCCAGTCGCGCGTCGGCAAGGTTGTACCACCAGCCCGTCCACGTCCCGCGCCCACGAGAGCACCGCCACCCGGCGCTCGGCGGCGAACGCCACGCCGGTCGGGAACTGGTGCGCGGGCGTGAGCAGCACCGCGCGGGCGCCGGTGCGCCGTGTCGCCACCACGAGTGCACGCACGTCCGCACCGCCGTCGTCCACGGGGTCCGGGACCACCTCGAGCCCGCAGGCCGTGGCCACGCCGCGCAGCACCGGCCACGACGGGTCCTCGACGAGCAGCCGTCGGTGGCCCGCCGCCGCGAGCGCCGTGGCCACCCGGGCCATGCCGTCGGTCGCGCCGCGCGTCACGACGACCGCCTCGTCGGCCGCGTCCACGGCCCGCGAGCGGCGCAGGTGCGCGGCGACGGCCGCACGCGCGAGCGGGTGACCGGCGTCGGGAACCGACCCGAGGTCGTCGTTGCGTGCGACGGCGAGCGCCTCCCGCGCCGCGCGCAGCCACGCGTCGCGCGGCGCGTGCCGCAGGTCGGGCATCTCCGGGTACGGGTGCTGGTGCAGGCGCGGGCCCGCGCCGTCGCGGCCGGTGCGCGAGAAGATGACGGACACGCCGGAGCCGTACGGGCGCCCCTCGAGGCCGTTGCCCGGCAGGTCGGACTGCTGGATCACCTGGATGGCCATGTCCGGTGAACCGGCCGCGTGCCAGGTTCTGATCGGTCAGGGCAGCCGGTGCCCGACGGCGGTGCGCACGCGGGCGCGCACGGCCGGCGGGAGCTCGGTCCAGTCGTCGATCGTGTCGAGGTCGGCAGCGGTGCCGGGCCGGTGCACGACGACGGCACGCAGGCCGAGGCGTCCGGCCTCGGCCACGTGCGCCGCGCGCGAGTCCGGGCCGAACCGGAACGTGAAGCTCGACCCCGGAGGGTGCAGGGGGACGAGCAACAGGTTCGTGCCCGACGCGTGCCGGTCGGTCGCGACCACGACGTCCGCGTCGGCGCGCAGCACGGCCTCGACGTCGTCCGGCGCGAGCGCGGGCAGGTCCGCGTGCACCACGAGCAGCCGCTCCGCGCCGAGGCCGGACGCGTGCTCGCGCCCCACGGCGACCGCCGCGTTCAGGCCCGGCCGCTGCGCCGGCTGCTCGACGACGGTCACCCGCCCGGCTGGTCCGAGCAGGCCCGCGAGCGTCTCGTGCACGAAGCCGAGGTCGGCCGTGACGACGACGATCCGCTCGACCGCGGGCATCGCGGCGAGCACCTCGACGACGTGCCGCGCGAGCGCGGCGACGAGCCGCCGTCGGGCAGGAGGGTCGAGCTCGCCCGCGAGCCGCGACTTGCCCGACACGCCGTCGCGCAGGGGCACGACCGCGACCGCACCGCCGCGCGCGCTCACGCGCCGGGCTGCCCGACGGCGGTCAGCAGCTCGCGCGCGAGGCGCTCGCGGCCGTCGGGGCCGCCCATGACGGTGTCGGTCACCAGGACCTCGAACCCGAGGTCGCGGACCGGGCCCGCCAGGTGGTCGTCGCGCTCGTCGATGCACATGACGTCGACCAGCCCCGCGTACAGGCGGGCCACCCCGAGCGCGGACACCTCGTGCCCGAGCGTCTCGAGGATCTGCGCGGCGGGACCCTTGATCGCCTGGCCGCCGACGATCGGGCTCACCGCGACCCTCCGCGCACCCGACGCACGCACCGCCTCGCGCACGCCGGGCACGGCCAGCACCGGCTCCACGGACAGGAACGGGTTCGACGGCGCCACGACGAGCAGGTCCGCGTCCGTCACCGCGTCGAGCACCCCGGGCGCCGGCCGTGCCTCCTCGACGCCGTCGAAGTGCAGCCCCAGCACCGCGTCCGCGTGGTGGCGCCGCACGAAGTACTCCTGGAACGCGACCCGCCCGGACGGGGTGTCGACGAGCGTGCGGACCCGGTAGTCCGTCACGGGCACGAGGCGGGCGCGCACGCCGAGCGCGGCGGCGAGCTGCTCGGTCACCGCGCTGAGCGGCACGCCCTCGCGCAGCCGGGCGGTCCGCACCACGTGGGTGGCGAGGTCCTTGTCGCCGAGCGTGAACCACGTGTCCTCGCCGAGGCGCGCGAGCTGCTCGAGCGTCGCGTACGACTCGTCCTGCAGGCCCCAGCCGCGCTCCTCGTCGTTGACCTCCGCGAGCGTGTACATCACGGTGTCGAGGTCGGGCGAGACGCTCAGGCCGTGCCGCTCGGTGTCGTCGCCCACGTTGACGACGACCGTCAGCGCGTGCGGGCCGTCGTCGACCGGGCCTCCGCCGTCGGGCAGGGCGCGCGCGAAGCCGTGCGCGAGGCGGGCGCCGCCGACGCCGCCGGCGAGGAGGGTGACGCGCGGAGAGATCTGGCTGGTGCTCACCCGACGAGCCTATGTCGGGCCATGATGGGCGCATGGCCGTCTTCGCGTTCTCCGTCGCCCCGCTCGGCACCGGGGAGTCCGTCGCGGACTCCGTGGCCGAGGCCGTCCGCATCGTGCGCGAGTCCGGGCTGCCCAACCGGACCACCGCGATGTTCACCGAGATCGAGGGGGAGTGGGACGAGGTGATGCCCGTGATCCGCCGCGCCACCGACGCCGTGGCCGCGGGCGGGCACCGCGTCTCGCTCGTGCTCAAGGCCGACATCCGCCCCGGCTACACCGGTCAGCTCGACGCCAAGATCGCTCGTGTGGAGGAGCGGCTCGCCGCCGACGAGCTCGACAACGGCCACTCCTGAGCCGCTAGGCCGGCAGCACGACGGCCGCGACCGCCAGCGCGGTCATGAGCGCGGCCGACACCAGCGCCGTGCCCAGCCGACCGCGCGGCCCGCGGAGCACGCGGCCGAGCGCCGTGCCCGCGCTCGCCAGCACGAGCTGCCACGCCGCGGACGCCGCGAAGGCGCCGAGCGCGAACACGAGCGCGACGACGACGCGAAACGCCGTGCCGCCGTCGGGCAGCCGGACGCCCGCGACCACGACGACGAAGAACAGCACGGTCGCCGGGTTCACGGCCGTCAGCGCCACGAGCTGGGCGTAGGTGCGCGCGGGGGAGGCGGGCCGGGCGGCGTCGAGGGCCGGGCGCCCGTCGAGGTGCGCGCGCCAGGTGCGCCATGCGCGCCACGCCGTCGCCGCGGCGATCCCGAGCAGCACGGCGGCCGCGGCCGCGCGCAGCACCCCCGCGACCGGCGCGACGACGGCGGCCACGGCGGCGCCGCCCGGCGCGGCCAGCAGGGCGTACACGCCGTCGACGGACGCGACGCCGAGCGCCCCGGCGGCGCCCACGCGCCACGGGTGCCGTGCGGCGAGCCCGACGAGGACGCCGGCGAGGAGCGCGGCGGTCATGCCTGCATCGTCGCACCGCGGGGCCACACAGGAAGAGGACTTTTCGGGACGTTCCGACGGGGCCGGCAAGCGGGCGCGCGTCGGCCTCCAGGCTTTTCGCCCGCTCCCAGGACCGGGCCGTAGGCTATGCCGGGTCGCGGCCGCAGGGGCCGCGGGCCGAAGCGGGGAGTTGTCTGCGCATGCCACTGTTCGAGGTCGACGCCAACCGGCCCCTCCTCGTCCAGTCGGGGCGGCCGGCGGCCGTCCCGGGGGTCGGGACCACCGCTCACCAGGTGGTCGACTCGCACATCGACGGGCTGCTCGGGGAGCAGATCTTCCCCGTGTCGCCGGGGTCCGGGCCCGACGAGCCGCACCTGCTCGCGCTCGACGCGACCGGCTCGCCCGTGGTCGTCGAGCTCGTGGGGGACCTCGACCGTGCGGCCCTGACCCGTGCGCTCGACCACGCCGGCGCCGCCGGCCGGCTCACGCGGGGCGAGCTCGCCGCGCGCTACCACGGCGGGCCGACCGCGTTCCAGCGCGACGTCGCCGCCTTCTACGACAGCGTGCCCGTGACGCGGTCCCAGCCCGGCCGCAGCGGGGCCCGGCTCATCATCATCTGCCAGGAGGCGAGCGAGGAGATCCTCAACGCGGTCGACTTCCTGCGCCAGCCGTCCATGCCGGTCGAGGTGCTCAAGCTCGGCGTCGTGCACTCGTCCGACGGCCGGCGCTTCGTCGACGTGTCGCCCCTCGTGATCCACCCGGCGTCCGACCCGGGCGCACCGCGCCTGTCGTCCCCGGGTCTCGCGCGACCGGTCGAGCCCGGGCGTCCCGCCGACGCGAACGGGGAGGTCCCGATCGCCCAGCGGTTCCGTCGCGCGGTACCGCGTCCGGCCGACGTGGAGCCGGAGGAGTTCGCCGAGAAGGTCGCCGTGGGTCTCGCGCTGACGGGCAAGATGCCGGTCGTCGCCCAGCCGCCCAAGGACGCGACCGGCGACACCGAGACGTCCGGTGGCCGGCGCCCGACGACGGCGCCCCGCACGCGCGCGACCCGCGCCGAGCGGCGTGCCGCCGGGACCGGCCTGCCGCTGCCCGGCGTCCCTGCGGACGTCCCCGACGAGTCCGCGGCGACGCCCGTCGCGCCCCCCGCCCCGCCGTCCGCCGACGACGCTCCGTCGCGCCCGCCGGCGGTGCTGCGGCGCTCGCGCACCGACCGGTTCGCCCGGCCCGTGACGCCCGAGCCCGCCGACGACGGACCTCGCCTCGGCGAGGTGTTCGCGAGCGTGACCGCGCCCGCGTTCGACGCTCCGCCTCCGCCCCCGCCCGCGCCGGCGCCCTGGGGGCCGGCCGAGCCGCAGGAGTCGCGCTGGGAGGGCTCGAGCTGGGAGCGCTCGGACTGGGACACCGGCACGGGGTCGCGCTGGAAGTCGACGTCGTGGGACGAGCCCTCCGCCGACACGCCCCTGCGCGTGCCGCCGCTCGAGGCGCCCACGTACACGCCGCCGCCGGACGAGCGCCCCGCGTACGACGCGCTCTCCCACGACCCGCTGGCCTACGACCGGCCCGCCGAGCCCGCGCCGTCGTACGACACCTCGGGGTCGTACGGGTCGTACGGGTCGTACGGGTCGTACGACACCGGCTACCCGACGTACCCGCACGTGCCCACCGACGACGAGGAGGACGAGGACCTCGTCGCCCTCGCGGGGCGGCTGGGACGGCCGACCGCGCTCGTGTGGTCGAGGCCGCGCCGTCGCCAGCACTTCGAGGGCACGCTGCACCCGGACGGGACGATCGAGCTCGCAGACGGGCGCCGCTACCGCAACCCCGACGCCGCGGCGAGCGCGGCCGCGGGCACGCCGACCTCCGACGGCTGGGGCGTGTGGCGCCTCGGGGCCGCGGGCCCGACGTTGCTCGAGGCGTACCGCCAGCACTTCGCCTGACGTCGCCCTGCCGAGGTCAGGGCAGGACGACGATCTTTCCCGTGTGCTCGCCCGCGGCCATCCGGGCGATGCCCTGGTCGACGTCCGCGAGCCGCACGCGCCTGTCGACGACCGGCCGTACGCCCGTGCGCGCGCAGAACCGCAGGAGCGCCGCCAGGTCCTCGCGCGTGCCCATCGTCACGCCCTGGACGCGGATCTCCTGAAAGAAGACGCGCCTGAGCTCGGCGGGCGGGGCGTCGCCGCTCGTCGCCCCGCACACGACGATCATGCCGCCCGGGCGCACCGACCGGACCGAGTGCCGCCACGTCGCCTCGCCGACCGACTCGACCACCGCGTCGACCCGGGCCGGCACGCGCGCCCCCGGCTCGACGGCGTGCGCCGCGCCCAGCGCGAGCGCCCGCTCCCGCTTGGCGCCGCTGCGCGACGTCGCCGTGACCTCGAGCCCCGCCGCGGCGCCGAGCACGATCGCGGCGGTCGCGACGCCGCCGCCCGCGCCCTGCACGAGCACGCGGTCGCCGGGACGCAGCCCCGCGGCGACGAACAGCATCCGGTAGGCCGTGAGCCACGCCGTCGGGAGGCACGCGGCCTCGGCGAAGGACAGCTCGGGCGGCTTGGGCAGGAGGTTGGCGGTGGGTACCGCGACCCGCTCGGCGAGCGTGCCCGGATACCGCTCGGAGAGCAGCGACCGCGGCTCGCGCGGGCCGACGCCGTGCCCGTCCGCCCCGATCACGGCGTGCACCACGACCTCCTCGCCGTCGGGCGTCACGCCCGCGGCGTCGGTCCCGAGGATCATCGGCAGCTGGTCCTCGCGCAGGCCGACGCCGCGCAGCGACCACAGGTCGTGCTGGTTGAGCGCGGCGGCCCGCACCTCGACGGTGGTCCAGTGCTCCCGGACCTCGGGTTCGGGCCGCTCGCCGACCTCGAGGCCGTCGAGCGGGGAGTCAGGGCTGAAGCGGACGACGCTGGCGGCGAGCATGGCCCCAACCTAGCGCCGAGGTAGCGCTGCACGCCGCGAGGTAGCGCTGCACGCCGCGAGGTAGCGCTGCACGCCGCGAGGTAGCGCTCCGCTCGGCGAGGTAGCGCTAGGTTGTGGCCCATGTCGACGACGCCGGCCCTCCCGTCCGACCCCGCCGCGATCGAGGAGGAGCTGGCTGCCGCGCACGCCGCCGCCGGCGAGCACCGACGCCAGGTGGCGCGCCGCGCCAACGCGGCGGCCGCCGTCGCGACGGCTCGTGAGCAGGTCGCCCGGGCGCGGCGGCGCCTCGCCGACGAGACTTCCGACGTCGCGCGCCTCGAGTCCCTCAGCCTCACCCGCGTGTGGGCGAGCCTCGTCGGCTCGCGCGACGAGCGACTCGGCCGGGAGCGCGCCGAGCAGGACGCGGCCGAGTACGCGGTGGCGTCCGAGGAGGCCCGGCTCGCGGCGGCCGAGCGGGAGGCGGCCGCCGTCGACGCCGCGCTCGAGGCGAAGGAGGCGTGGCTGCTGCGCTCGGGTCGTGGGGCAGCGGTCGTCGAGCTCGTGGACGTGGCGCGCCTGACCGGCGAGCTGCGTGCGGAACGGGCCGAGATCGCCGAGGCTCGCCAGGCGGCCGCGCAGGCGCTCGAGGCGCTCGACGCCGCCGCCGAGGAGCTGCGGGTCACCAACGGCTGGTCGACCTACGACACGTTCTTCGACGGAGGGATGATCGCCAGCATGGCCAAGCACGACCGGCTCGACCGCGCCGCCGACCGGCTCCGGCACGCCGACGCCGCGCTGACCCACCTGGGGGTCGAGCTCGGGGACCTCGGTGAGCGAGGAGTCGCAGGGGTGGGCATCGACGGTCTGACCCGGACGCTCGACGTCTGGTTCGACAACGTCTTCACGGATCTGTCGGTGCGCAGCCGGATCGCCGACGCGCGCGACCGGGTCGATGCCGCCCGCCGGCAGCGCGTGCTGCTGGGCTGATCGACGGCAGCGTCACTCCGCGCCCGGGTCGCCGACGTCGAACATCCAGCTCACGCCGTACTTGTCCGTGAGCTGCCCGAAGTAGTCGCCCCACGGCGCCTTCTCGAACGGCACGCTCACCGTGGCGTCGGAGGCCAGCCGCTCGTACGCGGTGGCGACGTACTCGTGGTCCTCGGCGCCGCCGGTGAGCGCGACCGTCACGCCCCGATTGGGTGCGACGTACTCCATGACCGACGGCGTGTCGGCGGCCATGAGGCACAGCCCGTGCGGCGTCTCGAGCTGGCCGTGCATCACGAGGTGCTGCTCCTCCGGGTCGTCGACCATGCCGGGGATGCTGCCGTAGGTGTCGATCTGCACCTCGCCGCCGAGGGCCGACCGGTAGTACTCGAGCGCGTCGCGCGCCTCGGTCCTGAAGCTGAGATAGGGGTTGAGCCTGGCCATCGCATGCCTCCTGACGGGTCCGCGGCTGCCGTCGTCGGCGACCACGGTCCACGCTAGGAGCAGGGTCCGACACGCGCGAGGCCGCGCTACCTCGTCGCGCGCAGCGCTACCTCGCGGGTGGAGCGCTACCTCGCGGGTGGAGCGCTACCTCGCGGGGTGGAGCGCTACCTCGCGGGGTGGAGCGCTACCTCGCGGGGTGGAGCGCTACCTCGCGGGTGGAGCGCTACCTCGCGGGGTCCTGCGCGACCTCGGCGAGGAACTCGCGGACGATGGGGCCGAGCTGGTCGAACTCGATGAGGAACCCGTCGTGCCCGAAGTCGGAGGTCACGATGCGCAGCGGCTCGGCCCCCGGGACCCACGTGGCGATCCGGCCCGACTGCTCGGGCGGGAACAGCCGGTCGCTGTCGACCGCGACGACGAGCGTGCGGGCCGTGATCTGCGACAGCGCCGCCTCGACGCCGCCACGGTCCCGCCCGAGGTCGTGCGTGAGCATCGACTCGGTGAGCACGAGGTAGGAGTTCGCGTCGAACCGGCGGGCGAGCTTGTCGCCGTGGTGGTCGAGGTACGACTGCACCGCGTAGCGCCCGTCGGTGAGCGGGTCCTCGCCGCCCTGCGGCAGGCGCCCGAACCGGGCGTCGAGCTCGCGCGCCGACCGGTACGTCGTGTGCGCGATCTGGCGCGCGATCGCGAGCCCGGCGTGCGGCCCGTCGCCGTCGGCGGCGTCGTAGTAGTCGCCGCCGCGCCAGCGCGGGTCCGAGCGGATCGCCCCGAGCTGCGGGTGCGCCCACGCGATCTGGTCGCCCGACGTCTGCGCCGTCGTCGCGATCGCCGCGAGGTTGCGGACCTCGATGCCGGCCTCGGGGCCGAGCAGGGCCCACTCGAGCACGCGGTGGCCGCCCATCGACGCGCCGACGACGAGCTCCCACCCCGTGATGCCGAGCTGGCGCGCGAGCTCGATCTCGACGGCGACCTGGTCGCGCGGCGTCACGCGCGGGAACCGCCCGCCCCAGGGGCGTCCGTCGGGCGCGGACGACGCCGGGCCGGTCGTGCCCTGGCAGCCACCGAGGACGTTGGGGACGACGACGTAGTAGTGGTCCGTGTCGATCGGCGCCCCCGGGCCCACCATGGGCTGCCACCAGCCGGGTGTGCGGTGCCCCGGGCCGGCAGGACCGGTGACGTGCGAGTCGCCCGTGAGCGCGTGCAGCACGAGCACGGCGTTCGAGCCGTCGGGCGCGAGCTCGCCGAACGTCTCGTACGCGACGCGCACGTCGGGCAGGAGCGCGCCCGAGTCGAGCTCGAACGTCCCGACGTCGGCGAAGCGGCGGTTGCCGACCGGGTCGCCCTCGCGCCACGCTCCCGACGCCGGGACCGGCGGGCGCACGCGGGCGCGCGCCGCCGGTCCGGCGGGGGTGGCCGACGTCGGCCCGGGGACGGTCACGGGTGGCCCGGTCGCCGCGGTCGTCGCCGACGTCACGCGGCGGCCCCGTCGCGCTCCTCGCCGGTCGCGCCCCGCAGCACCTCGTCCGCGGCGGCGAACCCGAGCTCGAGGTCCGCGAGGATGTCGTCCACGTGCTCGATGCCGACCGCGAGCCGGACGAGGCCCGGCGTCACGCCCGACAGCGCCTGCTCGGCCGGCGTGAGCTGCGAGTGCGTCGTCGAGGCCGGGTGGATGACGAGCGAGCGCACGTCGCCGATGTTGGCGACGTTCGAGTGGAGCCGGAGGGCCGAGACGAACGCCTGGCCGGCCGCGCGCGCGACCTCCGGGTCCGCGGCGTCGAGCTCGAACGCCAGCACGGCGCCCGCGCCCTTCGGCGCGTACTTGCGCGCGTTCTCGTACCAGGGCGACGACGGCAGCCCGGCGTAGTGCACGCGCACGACGTCGGAGCGCGCCTCGAGCCACTCGGCGACCTTCTGCGCGTTCTCGACGTGCCGCTCGACGCGCAGCGACAGGGTCTCGACGCCCTGGGCGATGAGGAACGCGTTGAACGGCGAGATCGCGGCGCCGAGGTCGCGCAGCAGCTGGACGCGGGCCTTGAGGATGAACGCGAGGTTCGCGCCGAGCGCCGAGCCGACGCCGAGGTCGCGCGCGAACACGAGCCCGTCGTAGGACGGGTCGGGCGTGTTGTAGTTCGGGAAGCGGTCAGGGTCGGCCGCGAAGTCGAAGGTGCCGCCGTCGACGATCACGCCGCCGATGGCCGCGCCGTGCCCGCCGAGGTACTTGGTCGCGGAGTGGACCACGATGTCGGCGCCCCACTCGAGCGGCCGCACGAGGTACGGGGTCGCGACGGTGTTGTCGACGACGAGCGGCACGCCGACCTCGTGCGCCACGCGGGCGACGCCCTCGATGTCGAGCACGTCGGACTTCGGGTTGGGGATCGACTCGCCGAAGAACAGCTTGGTGTTCGGCCGGGCCGCGGCGCGCCACGCGTCGAGGTCGTGCGGGTCGTCGACGAACGTCGTCGTGACGCCCAGCTTGGGCAGCGTGTGGTGCAGCAGGTTGTACGTGCCGCCGTAGAGGCTCGCGCTCGCGACGACGTGGTCGCCGGCCTCGGCGATGTTGAGGATCGCGATCGACTCGGCCGCCTGGCCGGACGCGAGCAGGAGCGCGCCGACGCCGCCCTCGAGCGCGGCGATGCGGTTCTCGACGACCTCCTGGGTCGGGTTGCCGATGCGGGTGTAGATCGGGCCGAGGTCCTTGAGGGCGAACCGGTCGGCCGCGACGCCGGCGTCGGGGAAGACGAACGAGGTGGTCTGGTAGATCGGCAGGGCGCGGGCGCCGGTGGCGGCGTCGGCGGTCTGGCCGGCGTGGATCTGACGGGTCTCGAACGACCACTGCTGCTCGGTGCTCATGGTTCCTCCTGGGCTGCTCTGGTGCTGACGGGGCGGGCCGCGGAGCGCCCGGGGAGGGCCTGCGCTTCACGAGGGAGGTCCGCGGCGGAGGGTCTGCGCACGCGGCGTGGGCGGTGTCGTCGTCGGCGAGCGACCGCAGGGCAGGCGAACGTGCGCGGTGGTCAGCGACACATTCGACGAGTCATGGCGACGACGGTAACGGCGTCCTCGGCATGCCGACAGTCGTGTCTTGCTATATGAGACCACTATTCGAGATGGTGGTGTCGCCGCTGGTCGCGGCCTTTCCTGTGGCACGACGACGGCACGCGGGCCACGCTGGGCGGGTGCCCGCGGGCGGGCACGAACCGGAGCGGGCCGTGGACGCACGGTCCGCGGGCAGGGGAGAGGCATGTCCCGCACGCACCGACACGGTCGTCGGCGCACGACGGCGGTGCTCGCCGTCGCGCTGCTCGCCGGCGCGAGCGGTGGCGCCGTCGCGTGGGCCGAGCCGCCGACCGAGGACGACGTCGCGGCCGCGCACGCCGCCGTCGACGCGGCGCAGCTCGACGCCGCGGGAGCAGAGGCGCGGCTCGACGCGATCCGCGCCGAGCTCGCCCGGGCGGAGGCCGCTGTCCAGACCGCGGCGGAGGACTACGCCGCGGCGCGGGAGGCCCTCGAGGAGGCCCGCGCGGCGGCCTCTGAGGCCCGCGCCGATGCCGCGCAGGCGAGCGCCGCGGAGGTCGAGGCGCGCTCGTGGCTCGCGGAGGCGTACCGGATCTCGTCCCGTGCGCAGGCGAGCCGCGGACCGCTGGCCGTGCTCGCGGGCGCCGCCGACGTCCGCGAGGCGGTGCAGGACGACGCCGCGCGCCGCGCCGTCGACCGCAAGGTTGCCGGGGCCATCGCGGTGCACGCGGACGCGCGGGCTGCCGCCGACGCGGCCGGCGCCCGGTGGGCCGCGGCGCAGGACGTCCTGGCCGACGCGAGCGCGGAGGCCGGCCGGACGTTCGCCGCGGCGCAGGGGCGAGCGGCCGAGCTCGACGTGCTCGTGGCGGCCGCCGAGCGCGAGCGCGAGGAGCTCGTCGTCCGGCTCGCCGAGCTGCGAGAGACGAGCATCGAGGTCGAGCGCGAGCGTCAGGCCGCACGCGAGGCCGCCGCCGAGGCGGAGCGGGAGCGTGCGGCGCGCGAGGAGCGCGGCGGCGAGGAGCAGAGCGGCGGCGAGCCCGGCGGCGAGGAGCAGACCGGGCCGGAGGACGAGGCACCCGCGCCGCGGCCGACTGCGACGGCCGCTCCGCCGTCGTCGGCCCCGAGCCCGACCCCGACCGCCGCGCCGGAGCCCACGCGCACGGCCGTGCCGAGCCCGACCCCCACCCCTGCTCCCAGCCCGACGGCGACGGCGAAGCCGACGCCGCCGCCGACCGGTGGCGTGAGCGTCGGCACGGCCACGCAGGGCAGGGCGGCGCTGGCGTGGGCGCGCTCGAAGATCGGTATCGCGTACCAGTGGGGCGGCGACGGCGACCCGGGCTACGACTGCTCGGGCCTGACGTCCGGCGCGTGGTCGAGCGCCGGCGTGTGGATCACGCGAACCGCACGGACGCAGTACCAGACGGTGGGCAAGATCGCGTACTCCCAGATGCGCCCCGGCGACCTCATCTTCTACGCCAACGACACGTCGGACCCGTCGACGATCCGGCACGTCGCGATCTACGCCGGCGGCGGGATGATTGTCGAGGCCGCGCGGCCCGGCACGCTCGTCCGTGAGGTGCCCGTCCGCTGGGGCGACACGATGCCCTACGCCGGCCGCCCCTGACCGCCGAGGTAGCGCCCGAGCCGGCGAAGTAGCGCCCGAGGCGGCGAAGTAGCGCCCGACCCGGCGAAGTAGCGCGTCGGCCGCGCTACGTCGCGGCGAGACGCGCTACCTCGCGGCGGAACGCGCTACGTCGCGTCAGTGGGTGTAGCCGGAGTCCTTGGCGCGCTGGAACGAGCGCTCGATCTCGGCCTCGGCCTCGGCGCGGCCGACCCAGTGGGCGCCCTCGACGGACTTGCCCGGCTCGAGGTCCTTGTAGACCTCGAAGAAGTGCTGGATCTCCAGGCGGTGGAAGTCGGAGACGTCGTCGATGTCCTGACGCCACGCGGCGCGCTGGTCACCGGTCGGCACGCACAGCACCTTGTCGTCGCCGCCGGCCTCGTCGCGCATGCGGAACATGCCCAGGGCGCGGCAGCGGATGAGGCAGCCGGGGAACGTCGGCTCCTCGAGCAGTACGAGCGCGTCGAGCGGGTCGCCGTCCTCGCCGAGGGTGCCCTCGATGAACCCGTAGTCGTCCGGGTACCGCGTCGAGGTGAAGAGCATGCGGTCGAGGCGGATGCGACCGGTCTCGTGGTCGACCTCGTACTTGTTCCGCTGGCCCTTCGGGATCTCGATCGTGACGTCGAACTCCACCGTTCCTCCAGTCTCGTGCGTGCGCGCCCCAAGTCTGCCACGGGGCCCCCTGCGGGACCGGGCGTGGTGGTCGGAGCGGGGGTCCGAATCGTGCCATGATTCGCACTGAGTACCGCACGGGGAACGGGACCTGTGACGAGGCTCACGGATTCGGAGGGGCCAGATGGGGTGGCGGCTGCGGGTCGGCGCCACCGTGACGACGGTCGTCGCGCTGTTCGGTGGCTACCTCGTGGCCGACGCGTACGACGTCGTGCCGGGCCTCCTCACGACGGCGCCCCCGCCGCCCCAGCCCGCCCCGTTCCCGTCCGCCCCGGGCGCCGTCCTGGGCCCCGCGGCGACGCCCGTGCTGTCCGACCTGCCGTCCGACGCGCCCGTGCCGACCACCGACGCGGTCGGCGAGCTCGTCACCGCGCTGGCCTCGGACGCCCGGCTCGGCGAACGTGTCGGCGTCCTCGTGCAGGACGCCCTCACGGGCGAGGTGCTGGGCTCCGCGGCGCCCGACCAGGAGATGGTGCCGGCGTCGACCCAGAAGGTCCTCACGGCGGTCGCCGCGCTCTCCTCGCCCGGCGGCGACGCGACGCTCGCGACGACGGCGGTGCTCGCGGGCGAGTCCCAGGTCGTGCTCGTCGGCGGCGGCGACATGATGCTCGCCGCCGACGCCGGCGACCCGGACGCGGTCAACGGCCACGCCGGCCTGGGCGACCTAGCGGCGCAGGTCGCCTCGCGCATCCTCGTCTCTGGCCGCACGAGCGTCACGCTCGGCCTGGACGACACGATCTTCACCGGCCCCGCGATCGCCCCGACGGTCCGGCCCGGCGACGCCGCCGCCGGGTACGTCGCGCCCGTCGCGGCGCTCGCGATCGACGTCGCGCGCCTCACCGACGACGAGTACGCGCGCCGTGCCGAGGACCCCGCGCTCGCGGCCGCGCAGGAGTTCGCCCGCCAGCTCGAGGCGCGCGGGCTCCAGGTCGAGGGGTCGGTCGAGCGCACGCGCGCGCCGTCGTCGGCGCAGCCCCTGGGCGAGGTCCGGTCCGCGCCGCTGTCGGCGATCGTGCAGGACATGCTCGAGCGGTCCGACAACACGCTCACCGAGGTGCTCGGCCGCCTCGTCGCGATCGACGCGGGCCTGCCCGGCTCGCTCGACGGCGCGGTGCAGGCCGTGACGGCGTCGGTCGAGCGCCTCGGCGTCGACCTCGAGGGCGCGGTCCTCGCGGACCTGTCGGGGCTGGGCGAGGGCTCGCGCATGACGGCCCGCCAGCTCGTCGACGCGCTCGCGCTCGCGGTCGACCCCGCGCACCCGACGCTGCGCGCGGCCGCGACGGGGCTGCCGCTCGCCGGGCTCACCGGCACCCTCGCCAACCGGTTCCCGGACGACAACCCGGGCCGCGGCGTCGTGACCGGCAAGACGGGGAGCCTGCCGAACATCACGAGCCTCGCGGGCACCATCGTCACCGCCGACGACCGGCTGCTCGTCTACGCGGTCCTCGCGGACGCGGTGCCCGACGGCGGCACGTGGGGTGCCAGGGTGATCTTCGACGACTTCCTGGGTCGCCTCGCGGCGTGCGGCTGCACCCCGGGCTGACCCCGAGGCGGCTACGGTGGAGCGGTGACGTCCACCGCCACGCCCGTGCCCGACGACGCCCCCGCCCCCGAGGCGGAGCCGCTCGTCGACTGGAGCGCGGCCGCCGAGGTTGCGGGGCGCCTCGCGCACCCCGGCCCGACCGCCGACCGCGCCGACCTCGCCGCGCTCGTCGACGGGCTGCGCACGGCCGCGGGCACCGCGGTCGACCACGTGCTCGCCGTGACCCGCATGGAGCCCGCCGCGGGCGGCGTCGCCGCGGACGGGACGCCGGACCTGGGCGACGTGCTCGTCGTCGACCGCCGCACGTGGACGCGCGCGAACGTCGGGTCGATGCGGTCCCTCACCGCGCCGATCGCCGAGGCCCTCGGGCCCGACGCGCCGACGGTCTCGAGCGCGGCCCGGCTCGGCGGCGCGGTCGAGGTCGGCACGGTGCTCGCGCTGCTGTCCACCAAGGTGCTGGGGCAGTTCGACCCCTACGGCGACGCGCGCGGCCGGCTGCTGCTCGTGGCCCCGAACGTGCTCGCGGCCGAGCGCTCGCTCGGCGTGCGGCCCGCCGACTTCCGGCTCTGGGTGTGCCTGCACGAGCAGACGCACGCCCTCCAGTTCGCGACCGCGCCGTGGCTCGCCGACCACCTGCGCGGCCGCCTCGGCGAGCTCCTGCAGGACGTGACCCGTTCGTCGATGGGCATGGCCCGGGCCCCGCTGCACGAGAAGCTCGCGTTCGTCGGTCGCGCGGTCGTGCGGGTGCTGCGCGGCGACGGCCGGTCGCCGCTCGACGGCGTGCTCGGCCCCGACCAGCGCCGCGAGCTCGAGGAGATCACCGCCGTCATGGCCCTGCTCGAGGGTCACGCCGACGTCATGATGGACGCGGTCGGCCCGCGCGTCGTGCGGTCGGTCGCCACCATCCGCGCGAAGTTCGAGAGGCGCCGCCAGGGCGAGGGCGCGCCGCCGCTCGACCTCTTCCTGCGCCGCCTGCTCGGCATGGACGCCAAGCTCGCCCAGTACCGCGACGGGGCACGCTTCGTGCGCGCGGTCGAGGAGCAGGTCGGTCGCGACGGCCTCAACGCCGTGTGGGCCGAGGCGGCGAACCTGCCCACGGCGCGCGAGATCGCGGACGCCCGCGCCTGGGTGCGCCGCGTCCACGGCTGAGGTGCGCGTGTGCGGCCTCGCGGGAGGGGACTGATGGCCCGCGTCGCCCCCGCGCTCGCGGCCACGCGCACCGCGGTCCGTGCCGAGCTCGCCGACCTGGGGCCGGGCGACCTCGTGCTCGTCGCGTGCTCCGGTGGTGCCGACAGCCTGGCCCTGGCGGCCGCGACGGCGCACGAGTCCCGCCGCGTGGGCCGCTCGGTGCGCTCGCGGGGGTACGCCGTGCGGGCGGGCGCGGTCGTCGTCGACCACGGCCTGCAGGCCGGGTCGGACGACGTCGCCGCGCAGGCCGCGGCGCGGTGCCGCGACCTCGGGCTCGACCCGGTCGTGGTCCGCCGCGTCGAGGTCGACGCCGGTGCCGCCGTCGGGCTCGAGGCGGCTGCCCGCGAGGCCCGGTACGCGGCGCTCGACGCCGTCGCGGACGCCACCGGTGCGGCCGCGGTGCTGCTGGGCCACACGCTCGACGACCAGGCCGAGTCCGTGCTGCTTGGCCTCGCGCGTGGCAGCGGCGCCCGCTCGCTCGCCGGGATGCCGCGCCGGCGCGGCCGGTACCGCCGCCCGTTCCTCGGCCTGCGCCGCGCGCAGACCGAGGCCGCGTGCACCGCGCTCGGGATCGGGTGGTGGACGGACCCGACCAACCTCGTGCCCGACGCCGGTCCCTCCGCGGGCGGCACCGTCCCGGCCGCACCGCTGCGGTCGCGGGTGCGGGCCGCCGTCGTGCCCGTGCTCGAGGACGTGCTCGGCCCGGGCACCGTCGAGGCGCTCGCGCGCACCGCGGACCTGCTGCGCGACGACGCCGACCTGCTCGACCGCCTTGCCGCCGACCTGCTCGGGCGCGCGCGGACCGTCGCCGGCGACGAGGTGGTGCTCGACGTCGCGACGCTCGCGGACGCGCCGGCCGCGCTGCGGCGCCGGGCACTGCGGGCGGCGGCGCTCGAGGCCGGGTGCCCGCCCGCGGCGACGACCGTCCGGCACGTCGACGCCCTCGACGCGCTCGTCGTCTCGTGGAGCGGTCAGGGCCCTGTCCACCTGCCGGGCGACGCACGAGCGCGGCGCGCGTGTGGCAGGCTTTTCCTGGCCCCGGCGCGAGCCGGCCGGGACCGCGTTCCTCCCGCCTCCGCGACCACCCAGGAGTGACCAGTGGACCAGTCGGACGTCGCCGGCGACCTCGCCAGCATCCTCCTCACCGAGGAGCAGCTCGGCAGCCAGCTCGACGAGATCGCCGCCCAGATCGACGCGGACTACGCGGGCAAGGACCTGCTGCTCGTCGGCGTCCTCAAGGGCGCCGTCATGGTCATGGCCGACCTGGCCCGCCGCCTGCACCACCCGGTCCAGATGGACTGGATGGCGGTGTCCTCCTACGGGTCGGGCACCAAGTCGTCGGGCGTCGTGCGGATCCTCAAGGACCTCGACAGCGACCTCACGGGGCGCAACGTGCTCATCGTCGAGGACATCATCGACTCGGGCCTGACGCTGTCGTGGCTCGTGTCGAACCTGCGCTCGCGCGGCCCGGCGTCGGTCGAGATCGCGACGATGCTGCGCAAGCCCGACGCCGCGAAGGTCGACGTCGACGTCAAGTACGTGGGCTTCGACATCCCGAACGAGTTCGTCGTCGGCTACGGGCTCGACTACGCGGAGAAGTACCGCAACCTGCCCTTCGTCGGCACGCTCGCGCCGCACGTCTACAGCTGACCGGACCGCGCCGCGTCGCGCCCTGGGCGAACACCCACGGAACTTTCAGGCCCAGCGTGTAGTTTTTAACGGCGAAGCACCGCCCGACGGAAGGGAAGCGGGGACCCGTCCCCGTCGCCGATGAACATCAAGAAGATCCTCAGTGGCCCGATCGTCTGGATCGTCGTGGGCCTGCTCCTCGTGACGCTCGCGTTCGGCGCGTTCAACACGGAGCGCATCTCCCGCATCGAGACGCACCAGGGCATCGAGCTGCTCCAGGGCGACACGGTCGACCACGCGCTCATCGTCGACGGGCAGCAGCGCGTCGAGCTCGAGCTGTCCGAGCCGTACGTCACGGACGAAGGCACGACCGACGAGGTCGACCACGGAACGCGCGTGGAGTTCTTCTACGTCGAGCCGCAGGGCGACGCGGTCGCCGACGCCGTCGCGGCGGCGGACCTGACCGACGGTTACGACTCCGAGGTCCCGCAGCCGAGCTTCTGGGCCTCGATGCTGTCGTTCATCATCCCGTTCCTCATCATCGGCCTAATCTTCTGGTTCATCCTGTCGCGCATGCAGGGCGGCGGGAGCCGGGTCATGGGCTTCGGCAAGTCCCGCGCCAAGCTCATCAGCAAGAAGGACATGCCGCAGGTGACGTTCGCCGACGTCGCGGGCGTCGACGAGGCGGTCGAGGAGCTCTACGAGATCAAGGAGTTCCTCGCGGAGCCGGCCAAGTTCCAGGCCGTGGGCGCGAGGATCCCCAAGGGCGTGCTGCTGTACGGCCCGCCCGGCACGGGCAAGACGCTGCTCGCGCGCGCCGTCGCGGGCGAGGCGGGAGTGCCGTTCTACTCGATCTCCGGCTCGGACTTCGTCGAGATGTTCGTCGGCGTCGGCGCGTCGCGCGTGCGCGACCTGTTCGAGCAGGCCAAGCAGAACGCGCCCGCGATCATCTTCGTCGACGAGATCGACGCCGTCGGGCGCCACCGCGGCGCAGGCTTGGGCGGCGGCCACGACGAGCGCGAGCAGACGCTCAACCAGATGCTCGTCGAGATGGACGGCTTCGACGTCAAGACGAACGTCATCGTCATCGCCGCGACCAACCGCCCCGACATCCTCGACCCGGCGCTGCTGCGCCCCGGCCGCTTCGACCGGCAGGTCGCCGTCGAGGCCCCGGACCTCAAGGGCCGCGAGGCGATCCTCCAGGTGCACGCCAAGGGCAAGCCGATGGTCCCCGAGGTGGACCTCAAGGCCGTCGCGCGCCGCACTCCCGGCTTCACCGGTGCCGACCTGGCGAACGTGCTCAACGAGGCGGCGCTGCTCACCGCGCGCAGCGGCGCCCAGCTCATCGACGACCGCGCGCTCGACGAGGCGATCGACCGCGTCGTCGCCGGCCCGCAGAAGCGCACACGCGTCATGCAGGTCAAGGAGCAGAAGATCACGGCGTACCACGAGGGCGGCCACGCGCTCGTCGCGGCCGCGATGCGCTACACCGACCCGGTGACGAAGGTGACGATCCTGCCGCGCGGGCGCGCGCTCGGGTACACGATGGTCATGCCGACCGAGGACAAGTACTCCACCACGCGCAACGAGCTGCTCGACCAGCTCGCGTACGCGATGGGCGGCCGCGTCGCCGAGGAGATCGTCTTCCACGACCCGACGACGGGCGCGAGCAACGACATCGAGAAGGCCACGACCATCGCCCGCAAGATGGTCATGGAGTACGGCATGAGCGAGAAGGTCGGGGCGATCAAGCTCGGCACCGGCTCGGGCGAGCCGTTCCTCGGCAAGGACTACGGCCACCAGCGGGACTACTCGGAGGCCGTCGCCGGCATGGTCGACCACGAGATCCGCAAGCTCGTCGAGGCCGCGCACGACGAGGCGTGGGAGGTGCTCACGCAGTACCGCGACGTGCTCGACGAGCTCGTGCTGCGCCTCCTCGAGAAGGAGACGCTCAACCAGGCGGAGCTCGCCGAGGTCTTCGCCCCGGTCGAGAAGCGCCCCCCGCGCGACGTGTGGCTCAGCAGCGAGCAGCGCACCGTCCACACCCGCGGCCCGGTCATGACCGACCGCGAGCGCGCCGCGAGCAACGGGCACGCCGTCATCCCGCAGGACGAGGCCGCCAAGGCGTCCGACGAGCTCCCGCCGGAGCGCATCGGGGAGGTCCCCGAGTGACGCGCCACGCGGCCGAGGTCGACGACGAGCGCGACCTGCCGCTGACCGCCGTGTCGGTCGGCGTCCGGCCCGCGTCCGAGGTCCCGCCGTACGACGCGGCGCGCGCGGAGGCCGCCGTGCGCGAGCTGCTGCTCGCGATCGGCGAGGACCCGGACCGCGAGGGCCTGCGCGACACCCCGGCACGGGTGGCCCGCGCGTACCGCGAGATCTTCGCGGGCCTGCGCCAGGAGCCGGAGGACGTCCTGACCACGACGTTCGACATCGGCCACGAGGAGATGGTCCTCGTCAAGGACATCGAGGTGTACTCGACCTGCGAGCACCACCTCGTGCCGTTCCACGGCGTCGCGCACGTCGGCTACATCCCGAACACGGACGGTCGCATCACGGGCCTGTCGAAGCTCGCGCGGCTCGTCGAGGTCTACGCGCGCCGGCCCCAGGTGCAGGAGCGCCTCACGACCCAGGTCGCCGACGCGCTCGTGCGGATCCTCGAGCCGCGCGGCGTCATCGTCGTCGTCGAGTGCGAGCACCTGTGCATGTCGATGCGCGGCGTGCGCAAGCCCGGGTCGCGGACCGTCACCTCGGCCGTCCGCGGCATCATGCAGGACGCCCCCGCGACCCGCTCCGAGGCGATGAGCCTCATCCTCGGGAAGTAGGCGTGCACCCCAGGGACGCGGCGGTCGCGGGCCTGCCCGAGCTGTCGGGCACGGGGCGCTGCCTCGTCATGGGGGTCGTCAACATCACGCCCGACTCGTTCTCCGACGGCGGGGAGTGGTTCGAGCCCGACGCCGGCGTCCAGCACGGGCTCGACCTGCTCGCCGAGGGCGCGGACGTCCTCGACGTCGGCGGCGAGTCGACCCGCCCGGGGTCGGCGCGCGTGAGCCAGGACGAGGAGCTGCGCCGGGTGCTGCCCGTCATCGAGCGGCTCGCGGGCCACGGGGCGGTCGTCTCGGTCGACACGACGCGCGCGGCGGTCGCCGAGCGCGCGGTCGCCGCCGGGGCGCGCATCGTCAACGACGTCTCGGGCGGCCTCGCCGACCCGGACATGGCGGGCGTCGTGGCCGAGACCGGCGTCGCGTACGTCGCGATGCACTGGCGCGGGCACGCCGACGTCATGGACGACCTCGAGGTGTACGACGACGTCGTGACCGACGTGCGCGACGAGCTCGCCGAGCGGCTGGCCGCGCTGCACGACGCCGGGGTGCGGCCCGAGCAGGTCGTCGTCGACCCCGGCCTCGGGTTCTCCAAGGCGGGCGCGCTCAACTGGCCGCTGCTCGCGCACCTCGACGCCCTGCACTCGCTCGGGCGGCCGGTGCTCGTGGGTGCGTCGCGCAAGCGGTTCCTGGGCCACCTGCTCGCCGGGGTGCGCGGCGACCCCGAGGGGGAGCCGGTCCCGCCGCTCGGGCGCGACGACGCGACCGCGGCGGTCTCGGCGCTCGCCGCGGCGTCGGGCGCCTGGTGCGTGCGCGTGCACGCCGCACGGGCCAGCGTCGACGCCGTCCGGGTCGCGGCCGCGTGGACCGCGGCACGGGAAGACGGTTCACCGACCCCGGGTCCGCCGGGTACGGTGACCCGGACCGCCGACCAGGGAGGGACCTCGTGACGTTCTCCGGTGCCGTACCGGGACCCGACGGCCAGCCGCTCGACCAGATCCGCCTCACGGGCGTGACCGCCACGGGCCACCACGGCGTGCTCGCCCACGAGCGCGCCGAGGGACAGGTGTTCCGCGCCGACGTCGTGCTGCACCTCGACACGCGCGCCGCCGCGCGGGGCGACGACCTCGCCGCGACCGTGAGCTACGCCGACGTCGCCGAGGACGTCCACGACGTCCTCGCCGGCCGCCCCGCCGACCTCGTCGAGACGGTCGCGGAGCGCATCGCCGCGGCCGCGCTCGCGTACCCCGCGGTGCACGCCGTCGACGTGCGCGTCCACAAGCCGCAGGCGCCCATCGCGGTGCCGTTCGACGACGTCGAGGTCGCGATCCGGCGCGACCGCGTCCGCACGCCCGTGGTCCCCGCGGAGGCGCCCGCGGGGGAGCCGGAGCAGGCCGCGCAGGTCGAGCCCGAGGCGCCGACCGCGCCCGAGCAGGCCGAGGCCGACAGCCACGAGCCGGCGGCCGAGCGGGCCCCCGTCACCGCGGTGCCGGCGCCGCCCGCCCCGCCCGCGCCGCCGGTGACCGGCGTCCCGGCGTTCGACCCGGAGCCGCTCGGCGTCGTGCCGGCGCCCCCGGAGGAGCCCGAGCCGGTGCGCGACCCGCTCGACGTGGCGCCGGACGAGCCCGTGGAGGTCGTCATCGCGCTCGGCGCGAACCTCGGCGAGGCGCAGGCGACGCTCCGCCAGGCCGTGACCGACATCGACCGCATCGCGGGCCTGCAGGTCATGGAGGTCTCGCCCCTCGCCCGCACCGCCGCGGTCGGCGGCCCCGAGCAGCCGGACTTCCTCAACGCCGTCCTGCTGGCCCGCACCACGCTCTCGCCGCGCGAGGTGCTGCACGCGTGCCAGCGTGTCGAGGAGCAGCACGGCCGGGTCCGCGAGGAGCGGTGGGGCCCGCGCACGCTCGACGTCGACATCGTGCAGTACGGCACGCTCGTCGCGACGGCCGACGACCTCGAGCTGCCGCACCCGCGCGCCCGCGAGCGCGCGTTCGTGCTCGTGCCGTGGGCCGAGGTCGCGCCCGACGCGGTGCTCCACGGGCTCGGCGGCGGGCCGGTCGCCCAGCTCGCGGCGACCGCGCCGGACCGCTCCGGGATCCGCTGGCTCGCGCTCGACTGGCTCGCCGACCCGCAGGACACCGTGGCGCCGGCGCCGCCCGCGCCGCCCGCGCCGGGCACGGGCCCCGTCCCGTCGTCCGCGCCGCTGCCCGAGCGCCCGACGTCCGGCGCCCACGCGGTCCCCCCTCAGACCGTGCCCCCGCAGCAGCCGGTCCCGCCCCAGGCGGTGCCTCCGCAGCAGGCCCTGCCCCCGCAGGCGGCCGTGCCTCCGCAGCAGGCGCCCGCGCAGCCGGTGCACGAGCCGATCCCGCCGGCGCCGGACTCGCCGTTCGCGCCCCGCCCCGAGCAGTACGCGCCGGCGACCGACAGGGCGTACGCCGCGCCGTCGGACACCGCGCCGTCGGACACCGCGTACCTGCCGCCGACGGACCGGGCGTTCGCACCGCCGTCGTACCACCCGCCGCACGCCGACGATCGCGACCGCTGATGCGCCGCACCTCGGTCCGCATGCTCGCGCTCGTCCTCACCGCGGTCGCGGCCGTCGGCGCGGTGGTGCTGCGCATGCTCGAGAGCTACGGCGTCTACCTGCCCGAGGTCGCGTGGGTCGAGTACGTCGCGATCCTCGGGCTCGCGGGCGGCATCTTCTGGGCGGGCTGGACCGTCCGCCAGTACCAGAAGGGCGTGCGGCCCGACCTCGACCCGCTGCGCGCCGCGCGGACGTTCGTGCTGGCGAAGGCCGCCGCCCTCACGGGCGCGCTGCTCGCGGGACGCTACCTCGCCGAGGTGGTCGTCCACGTGGGCCAGCTCGAGATCGAGTCGCGGCGCGAGCACGCGCTCGCGGCGGGCGTCGCGGTCGTCTGCTCGGTCGTCCTGGCCGTCGTCGGGCTGGTCGTCGAGAAGTTCTGCGAGCTGCCGCCGTCGGACGACGCGCAGGCGGAGGAGAGCCCGGACCCGCTGCCGTCCTGACCCGGGATGGGAGAATGACCGCATGACCAGCGAACCCGTGACCACGTCGGGACCGTTCGACCCGCCCGGCGTCACGTGGCAGCGCGTCTCGCCGCGCCTCGTCACGGCCCGCCTCGTGACCGCGGCGATCACGCTCGGCGTCCCGATCGTCGCCGGCGTCGTCCTCGGGCTCGCGGTGACGCCGTGGCTCTGGTTCGTCGCGGCCGTGCCGGCCGCGATCCTCGTGTGGGTGGCGATCGTCGTCCCGCGGCAGGTGCGCGCGATCGGCTACGCCGAGCGCGACGACGACCTGCTCATCCGCAAGGGCATCCTCTTCCGGTCGCTCGTCGTCGTGCCGTACGGGCGCATGCAGTACGTCGACGTCGAGGCGGGCCCGCTCGACCGCAAGCTCGGCCTGGCGAAGGTCCAGCTCCACACGGCCTCCGCGAGCACCGACGCCGACATCCCGGGGCTCGCGCCCGAGGAGGCCGAGCGGCTGCGCGACCGCCTCACCGTGCGCGGCGAGGCGAGGCTGGCGGGCCTGTGAGCGCTCCGACGCCCGCCGACGGGTGGCGCCGCGTCCATCCCGTCACGCCGTTCGTGCGCGGCTGGGCGGCGCTCGCGGCGGTGCTCGTCATCGGCGGCCAGCAGGTCGTCGAGGACCTGCCGCGCGTCGGCCAGGTCGCCGGCACGGTGCAGAGCGTGTGGTGGCAGGCGCTGCTCGCGCTCGTGCTGTTCGCCGCCGTCGCGTTCGGCTACGCCGCGCTCGCGTGGCGCATGACCGCGTACGCGGTCGACGACGACGCCGTCCACCTGCGCAAGGGCGTGCTGTTCCGCCAGCAGCGGCACGCCCGCCTCGACCGCCTGCAGGCCGTCGACGTCCGCCAGCCGCTGCTCGCGCGCATCTTCGGCCTCGCCGAGCTCACGCTCGAGGTCGCGGGCGGATCGGGCTCGGGCGTCGCGATCGGCTTCCTCAAGGAGGCGGACGCGCAGGCCCTGCGCGCCGACCTGCTCGCGCGCGCGGCCGGGGTCAAGGCCCGCCGCACCGTGCCGTCGTCCCCGGCCACCGAGCCGTCGGACGCCGGTGACCCCCTGGAATCACCGGGGCCTGACAGCCCCGGGACCGTGGCGGGGGAGGCCGAACCGCCGATGCCCGTCGTGGCCGAGGCGCCCGAGCACCCGGTGTACGAGGTGCCGCCGGGCCGCCTCCTGGTGTCGCTCGTGCGCTCGGCCGCGGTGTGGGTCCTCGTCGTCGTGCTCGTGGCGGTCGCGGTGGCCGTCGTCGTGACGCGCAGCCTCGGCGTCCTCGCGTCCGCGCTGCCCGCGGTGCTCGCCGCGGGCGGGTACCTGTTCCAGCGCTTCGCCGGCGAGTTCGGCTTCCGCGCGGCGATCTCGCCCGACGGCATCCGGCTGCGCCACGGCCTGCTCGAGACCCGCGCCCAGACCATCCCGCCCGGGCGCGTCCAGGCCGTCTCGCTCTCGCAGGGACCGTTCTGGCGCGGGCCCGACTGGTGGCGCGTCAAGGTCAACGTCGCGGGCTACCACTCGAGCGACGGCAACGAGTCGCAGAACATCCTGCTGCCGGTCGGCCCCCGTGACGAGGCGCTCGCGGCCCTGTGGCTCGTGCTGCCCGACCTCGGCACCGACGAGCCGCGCGAGCTGCTCGACGAGGCGCTCGCGGGCGACGCGCGCACCGACCGCTGGTTCGTCACGAGCCCGCGCCGCGCCCGCCTGCTCGACCCGTGGACCTGGCGCCGCAACGGCGTCGCGGTGACCGACCGCGCGCTGCTCGTGCGCACGGGCCGGTTCGTGCGCTCGCTCGTCGTCGTGCCGCACGAGCGCACCCAGTCGCTCGGCCTGACGCAGGGGCCGTGGGAGCGGCGGCGCGGGCTCGCGAACTTCGAGCTGCACTCGACGGCCGGTCCGGTGCGTCCGGTCGCGTACCACCTCGCCGTCGACGACGCCGCCCGGCTCCTCGACGAGCAGGCGGTCCGGGCGCGCTCCGCGCGCGCCCACGCGACGCCCGAGCGGTGGATGGAGCACGTGGCCGAGGCCGTGCCGCAGGTCGAGCCCGAGCGGCTGCCCGCCCGCGAGGCGGGCCCGAGCCCCGCCGACCAGCCGGAGGACGTCCGGTGAGCGCGACCCCGCCCGGCCGCCTCGGGGTGGGCGTGGTCGGCGCCGGGCGCGTGGGCGCGGTCCTGGGCAGCGCGCTGCGCGCGGCCGGCCACACGGTCGTGGGCGCGAGCGGCATCAGCGACGCCTCGCGCGAGCGCATCGCCACGCTGCTGCCCGGCGTCCCGAACCTCACGGTCGACGAGGTCGTCGAGCGCGCCGAGCTCGTCCTGCTCGCGGTGCCCGACGACGCGCTGGCCGGCCTGGTCGCCGGCCTCGCCGAGGTTGGCGCCTGGCAGCCGGGCCAGCTCGTGGTGCACACCGCGGGCAGCGCCGGGGTCTCGGTGCTCGAGCCCGCGCGCCGCGCGGGCGCCATCCCGCTCGCGCTGCACCCCGCCATGACGTTCACGGGCACGTCGCTCGACCTCGCCCGCCTCGAGGGCTGCACGTTCGCCGTCACCGCGCCCGCGGCGGTGCTGCCCATCGGGCAGGCCCTCGTCGTCGAGGTCGGCGGCGAGCCGGTGGTCGTCGCCGAGGAGGCCCGCGGGCTCTACCACGCGGCGCTCGCGCACGGCGCCAACCACCTCGTGGTGCTCGTGGCGCAGGCCGCGCAGGCGCTCGAGGCCGCGGGCGTCGCCGCGCCCGGCCGCGTGCTCGCCCCGCTGCTCGGCGCCGCGCTCGACGGCGCGACGCGCGCCGCCGACGTGCGCGAGGGCGTAGGCCCGGGCGCCATCGCGGCGCTCACGGGCCCCGTCTCGCGCGGCGACGTCGGCACGGTGTCGCGGCACCTCGAGGTGCTCGGCGACCTCGCCGCGCGCACCGGCGCGACCGACGTGCCGGCGTCGTACACCGAGCTCGCGCGCGGGGCGACCCGCCGCGCGCTCGCGAGCCACCGCATCGACGACGCGGCCGCCCAGGCGCTGCTCGACGCCCTGGACCACCCCCGACCCGCAGGACCCTCCGAGGAGGACGCATGACCACCGCCGAGACGACCGCAGCCGCCGAGGACGAGGCGCGTCCCGCCGTCGTGCGGACGCGAGCCGAGCTGCGCGACGCCCTCGGCGCGTGGGCCCTCGGCGGCCCCGACGTCACGGACCGCCGTGCCGTCGTCATGACCATGGGTGCGCTGCACGAGGGCCACCTGCAGCTCGTGCGCCGGGCGCGCGAGGAGGCCGGGCCGGGCGGGCAGGTCGTGGTGACGATCTTCGTCAACCCGCTCCAGTTCGGACCGGGCGAGGACCTGGAGAAGTACCCGCGCGACCTCGAGGGCGACGTCGCCAAGGTCGCGTCGGCCGGCGCGGACGTCGTGTTCGCCCCGACGCCCGACGTCGTGTACCCCGACGGCGACCCGATCGTGCGGGTCTCGGCCGGCCGCATCGGCGAGGTCCTCGAGGGCGTGTTCCGGCCCGGGCACATGGACGGCGTGCTCACCGTCGTGCTCAAGCTCATGCACCTCGTGCGGCCCGACGTCGCGCTGTTCGGCGAGAAGGACGCGCAGCAGCTCCTCGCGGTCCGGCGCATGGTGCGCGACCTCGACCTCGACGTCGAGATCGTCGGCGTGCCGACCGTGCGCGACCCCGACGGGCTGGCCATGTCGTCGCGCAACGCCTACCTGTCCGACGACGAGCGGCACGTCGCGCTCGCGCTCTCCCGTGCCCTGCGGGCGGGGGCCGAGGAGGCCGCCGCCGGCCGCGGCGCGGCCGCGGTGCTCGCGACGGCGTCGGGAATCCTCAACGACGCCCCCGGCGTTGTGGTGGATTACCTGGCTCTCGTCGACCCGGCTACGGTGGACGAGGTGCCGGGGGACCACACCGGTCCCGCGCTGCTGCTCGTCGCGGCACGCGTGGGCACCACCCGACTGATCGACAACCAGGCCGTGGACGTCGCCGCGCCGACCGTGCAGGACGCCGTCCCTGGTCAGGAGGCACCCCGTGACTGAGCACACCGAGTCGTCCGCGGCCCGCCGCGACGGCGAGCACCGTGCGCCCGTGCGCCGCCCCGCGTCCCTGCAGCGACCCATGATGATCGGCAAGATCCACCGGGCGACCGTGACGCAGGCGGACCTGCACTACGTGGGCTCGATCACGATCGACACCGACCTGCTCGACGCCGCCGACCTCATCCCCGGCCAGCAGGTCGACGTCGTCGACGTCACCAACGGGGCACGCCTGACGACGTACGTCATCCCGGGCGAGGCCGGCTCCGGCCAGATCAGCATCAACGGCGCCGCCGCCCACCTCGTGCACCCGGGCGACGTCGTCATCGTCATCGCCTACGGCATGCTGTCCGACTACGACGCGCGGACCTTCCTGCCCAACGTCGTGTTCGTCGACGAGAACAACCGCATCGTCGAGGTGCACGACGACCCGGGCCACGCGCCCGACGGCTACGGCCTGCTCGACTCCGGCGTCCCGATCGAGCCGTACCAGGCCGCGGGCCTCGTGCGGACCGCCGCGGGCCGCGCGGTCGCGGAGGCGCACGACGTCGAGCCCGCCCGGTGACGCCGCCGCGGCTCGCCCGCGCGCTCGCCGCCCCCGAGCCGGGATGGACGACGTCCGCGGACGCCGTCGTCGTCGGGTCGGGGATCGCCGGCCTCACCGCGGCGCTCGAGCTGCGCACGCGCGTGCCGCACGTCCTGCTCGTGACGAAGGGCCGGCTGTCGTCCGGCTCGACCGTGTGGGCCCAGGGCGGCATCGCGGCCGCGCTGCACCCCGACGACACGCCCGAGGCGCACCTGCACGACACGCTCGTCGCGGGCGGCGGGCTGAGCGACCCCGAGGCCGTCGAGGTGCTCGTCACCGAGGGCCCCGACCGCGTGCACGAGCTCGTCGCGCGCGGCACGACGTTCGACCTGGGGCCCGACGGCGGCATCGCGCTCACGCGCGAGGGCGGCCACCGCGCCGACCGGATCGCCCACGCCGGCGGCGACGCGACCGGCGCGGAGATCTCGCGCGCGCTCGTCGCGCAGATCGAGGCCGTGCGGCACGACCCCGGCATCGAGGTCGTGGAGAACGCGCTCGTGCTCGACGTGCTCACCGGCGCCCCGGACGCCGACGGCCGCCGGCCGGCCGCGGGCGTGACGCTGCACGTGCGGGGTGAGGGCTCGCGCGACGGCGTCGGCGCCGTGCTCGCGCCCGTCGTCGTGCTCGCGACCGGGGGAGTGGGCCAGGTGTTCCGCTCCTCGACCAACCCGCCCGGTGCCACGGGCGACGGCATCGCGGCCGCGCTGCGCGCCGGCGCGGTCGTCGGCGACCTCGAGTTCGTGCAGTTCCACCCGACGGTGCTGTGGCTCGGCGCGGGCGCTCGCGGGCAGGTGCCGCTCATCAGCGAGGCCGTGCGCGGCGAGGGCGCGCTGCTGCTCGACGTCGACGGCCACCGCTTCATGCCGGACGTGCACGAGCTGGCCGAGCTCGCGCCGCGCGACGTCGTGGCGCACGCGATCGTGCGGCGGACGGCCGCGACGTCGGCCGACCACGTGCTGCTCGACGCGCGGCACCTCGGCGCCGACTTCCTGCGCCGGCGCTTCCCCTCGATCACCGAACGGCTCGCCGCGCACGGGATCGACTGGACCGAGGAGCCCGTCCCCGTGGCTCCCGCCCAGCACTACCACTCGGGCGGCGTCGTGACCGACCTGCGCGGCCGGTCGTCCGTGCCCGGGCTGTACGCCGTGGGCGAGGTCGCGTGCACGGGCGTGCACGGCGCCAACCGGCTCGCGTCCAACTCGCTGCTCGAGGGGCTCGTGTTCGCGCACCGGGCGGCGCACGACGTCGCGGCGCGGTACGACGCGGGCGAGCTGCGGTCCGCGCCGGAGCCCGAGGCGCGGCCCGGCGGGTCGGCGCTCGTCGCCGCGGCGGCACGCTCGCGCGTCCAGCGCGCCACGTCCGACGGCGCCGGGCCGATCCGCTCGGACGGCTCGCTGCGCGCCGCCGCGGGGCGGCTCGCCGAGGTGCGGACCGACGCGCACCTGGCCGCCGACGTCGTGGCGGACCCGCAGGCCGCCGAGTGGGAGACGACCAACGTGCACCAGGTCGCGACCGCGCTCGTCCGGGCCGCGTGGCTGCGCACCGAGACGCGCGGCGGGCACTTCCGCACCGACTTCCCCGCGCCCGACCCGGCGTGGGAGCGCCGCGTCGAGCTCGCGCTCGACGACGACGGCACCCTCGCCGAGGTAGCGCCGCGCGCCGCGAGGTAGCGCGTCTTCTCGCGAGGTAGCGCCGCGCGCGACGAGGTAGCGCGTATTGCCGCGGAGAGGAGCGCCTCAGGCGCGCAGGTCGAGCGCGAGGTCGAGGATCGGCGCCGAGTGCGTGAGCGCCCCGACCGACAGGTAGTCGACGCCCGTCTCCGCGACCTCGCGCGCCCTCTCGAGCGTGAGGTTCCCGGTCGCCTCGAGCTCGACGTGCGCGGGCACGCCGCCCTGACCCTCGCGCGCCCGGACGGCGGCGACGGTCTCGGCGAGCACCGGCGTCGGCATGTTGTCGAGGAGCAGGAAGTCCGCGCCGGCGTCGAGCGCCTCGAGCGCCTGCGCCGTCGTGTCGGCCTCGACCTGGACCAGGACGTCGGGGAACGCGCGGCGCACCGCCTCGATCGCGGCGCGCACCGACCCCGCGGCGACGACGTGGTTGTCCTTGACCATCGCGACGTCGAAGAGTCCCATGCGCTTGTTCGTGCCGCCCCCGGTGCGCACGGCGTACTTGTCGAGCGCGCGCAGGCCGGGAGTCGTCTTCCGGGTGTCGAGCACCCGGGCGCCCGTGCCCTCGAGCGCCCGCGTCCACGCCGCCGTCGCGGTCGCGACCCCCGACGCCCGCGACGCGAGGTTGAGCATCGTGCGCTCCGCGACGAGCAGCACCTGCGTGCGACCCGTGATGCTCGCGAGCACCTGCCCGCGCACGACGGCGTCGCCGTCCTGCGCGTGGAACGTCACCCGGGGCACGGGCAGGCCCAGGCGGTCGGCGACCTGCTCGAGCGTCTCGGGCACCACGACCAGCCCCGCGACGGTCCCGTCCGCGCGGGCCACGAGGTCGGCGGTCCCGCTGCCCGACGGCGGGACGGTCGCCTGGGTGGTCACGTCACGTCCCGGCACGGGGCCGAGGTCCTCGTCCAGCGCGAGCTCGACCGTGCGCGCGAGCCAGGCGGGGTCCAGCCCCGGCTCCACGGCGGACGGGGTGTCGACGACGGGCAGCGGGTTCTCGGTCGCGCTCACGCCTCGCAACGCTACCTCGGCGGGCGGTGCGCTACCTCGGCGGGCGGTGCGCTACCTCGGCGGGTGGTGCGCTACCTCGGCGGGTGGTGCGCTACCTCGCGCGGCTATGCGCTACCTCGCGCGGGGTGTGAGGTGCGCCCACCGTAGAATCGTTGGGTGACCTCCCCGCAGAACGCCCCCTCCGTCGTGCCCGCGGACGGCGAGAACGCCGTCGACGACCTGCCCGAGCAGCTGCGCGTCCGTCGCGAGAAGCGCGAGCGCCTGCTCGCGCGGGGTGTCGAGCCGTACCCGGTGTCGGTGCCGGTCACGCACACGATCGCCCAGGTCCGCGAGGGCTACGGCCACCTCGCCGCGGGCGAGGAGACCGACGACGTCGCAGGCGTCGCGGGGCGCGTCGTCTTCCTGCGCAACACGGGCAAGCTCTGCTTCGTCACGCTGCAGGACGGCGAGGGGAACCGTCTGCAGGCGATGCTGAGCCAGGCCGTGGTGGGGGAGGAGTCGCTGTCGGACTTCAAGGCCGACGTCGATCTGGGCGACCACCTGTTCGTGCACGGCCGGATCGGTGCCTCGCGCCGCGGCGAGCTGAGCATCTTCGCGGACGCGTGGCAGATGGCGGCCAAGGCGCTGCGCCCGCTGCCGGTGCTGCACAAGGACCTGTCGGAGGAGGCCCGGGTCCGCCAGCGCTACGTCGATCTCATCGCGCGGCCGGCCGCCCGCGAGATGGTCCGCCTGCGTTCCGGTGTGGTGCGTTCTTTGCGCGACAACTTCCACCGCCGCGGCTTTCTCGAGATCGAGACGCCGATGCTGCAGACCGTTGCCTCGGGTGCGGCCGCGCGTCCTTTCTCGACGCACATGAATGCGTACGACATCGACCTGTTCCTGCGCATCGCGCCGGAGCTGTTCCTCAAGAAGGCGGTCGTGGGCGGTGTCGAGAAGGTGTTCGAGATCAACCGCAACTTCCGCAACGAAGGAGCGGACTCGACGCACTCTCCCGAGTTCGCGATGCTCGAGGCGTACGAGGCGTACGGGGATTACAACTCGATCGGCGCGCTCACCCAGGACCTCGTGCAGACGGCGGCGAAGGAGGTTCTCGGCACCACGGTCGTGACCCTCCCGGACGGCGAGGAGTACGACCTCGGCGGCGAGTGGGCGCAGATCACGATGTACGGGTCGCTGTCGGAGGCGCTCGGCGAGGAGATCACGCCCGACACGTCGGTCGAGCACCTGCTGTCGCTCGCCGAGAAGGCCGAGCTCTCGCTCGACCCGAAGAAGGCGAACCACGGCAAGCTCGTCGAGGAGCTGTGGGAGCACCACGTCGGGGACACGCTGCACGCGCCGACGTTCGTGCGGGACTTCCCGGTCGAGACGTCGCCCCTGGTGCGCGCGCACCGCAGCATCCCGGGCGTCGTCGAGAAGTGGGACCTCTACGTGCGCGGGTTCGAGCTGGCCACGGGGTACTCGGAGCTCGTCGACCCGGTCGTCCAGCGCGAGCGCTTCGCCGCGCAGGCGAGGCTCGCGGCGGCCGGCGACGACGAGGCCATGGCGCTCGACGAGGACTTCCTCGTCGCGATGGAGCACGCGATGCCGCCGTCCGGTGGAATGGGCATGGGTATCGACCGTCTTCTCATGGCGCTCACCGGGCTCGGAATCCGCGAGACCATCCTCTTTCCGCTCGTCAAGCCGACGGCCTGATACAGGAGGCATTCATGGACACATTCGGCGCGATCATCGCGGGTCTCGTCCCGTCGGTCGGCGTCGGCCTGCTGTTCTGGCTCGCGATGCGCAAGATCATCCGTGCGGACCGCAACGAACGAGACGCTCTCGAACGTCTCGAGGCCGAGCGTCAGGCACGCCGCGTCGAGCATAATTGATTCTGCGATTCCGCCGTCCGTGCGCGTCGCGTTGACATAGGAATGCCATTTCGTGCATCCTCGTATTCGTCAGCGTCAATTCGAATGCACCGGAAAGGGTGGACGTGGTCCAGAAGACTCAGGTGATCCTCGTCGACGACATCGACGGGAGCGAGGCGGACGAGACCGTCACCTTCGCGCTCGACGGCGTCAGCTACGAGATCGACCTCACCTCCGCGCACGCGTCCGAGCTTCGTGACGCGTTCGCCACGTGGATCGGGCACGCGCGCAAGCAGGGCGGTGGCCGCGGCGCGGGCCGTGCTCCCGGTGGCGGGGCCCGTCGCGGGCGCACGGACCGCGAGCAGCTCGCCAAGATCCGCGAGTGGGCGCGCGAGAACGGCTACCAGGTCTCCGACCGCGGCCGCATCCCGGGCAACGTCCTCGAGGCGTTCCAGGCAGCCCACTGATCCACCGGCTCGCGGCAGCGAGCCCCTCGGTCGCCCTCGCCCCGGTCGGGACACCCGGCCGGGGCGAGGTGCTGCCCGGGCGGGGTCGCGGACGCGAGCGGCCCGCGGCCGACCCTACGCTGGGCACATGACTGCGACGGCCCTGTGGATCGGCACGTACCCGCGTCCCGACGGCGCACCGGGCGGCGGCGAGGGCGTCTGGCGGGTCGAGCTGGCCGACGGCCGCTTCGCCGCGCACGACCTCGTCGTCACGTCCACCGCGCCGTCGTTCCTCGCCCTGCACCCCTCGGGCCGCACGCTCTACGCCGTCGCCGAGACCGCGCCGGGGGCGCTCGCGGCGTTCGACGTCGAGGGCGACGTCCTCACCCCGGCGGGCGGGGTCCCGAGCGGCGGCGACGAGCCGTGCCACGTCGTCGCGACGGACGACGAGGTGTGGGTCGCGAACTACGGCGACGGCGTCGCGGCGGCCGTGCCCGTCGACCCGGCCTCGGGCGCGTTCGCCGCCGAGCAGCCCGCGACGCACCCGCACGCCGGCTCCGGCCCGCACCCCGACCGGCAGCAGGGTCCGCACGCCCACTTCGTCGCGGTCGACGGCGACCGCGTGCTCGTGTGCGACCTGGGCACCGACCAGCTGCGCACCTACCCCCGCGGGGCAGCCACGGCCGCGACGCCGCAGGGGACGGAGGACGCCGGCGTCGCCGCGACGCTGCCGCCCGGCACGGGCCCGCGCCACCTCGTCCGGCTGCCCGGCGACGTGCTCGCCGTCGTCGGGGAGCTCGACGCCCAGGTCCACCTCCTCGTCCCCGACGGTGACGGCTGGGCGCACACCGGCTCGGTGCCCGCCACGGCCGTCCCGATCCCGGAGGGCTCGGTCGCCCAGCCGTCGCACGTGGCGCTGAGCCCCGACGGCACCGTGCTCACGGTCGGCGTGCGCGGGCCCGACGTGCTCGCCGTGCACCGCGTGCTCGACGACGGCGGCACGGCCCGGCTGCACCACCTCGCCGACGTGGAGCTCGGGACCGACGCGTGGCCGCGGCACCACGCGGTCCTCACGAGCCCGGACGGCGAGGGCGACGGCGCGCTGACCGTCGTCGTCGCGGCCCAGGGCACGGGCGAGCTGCTCGCCCTGCGCGTGGACCCGGTGTCGGGCACCGGCGAGGTGACCGACCGCCTGTCGCTGCCGACGCCCCCCGCGTGCGTGCTGGAGGCGCGGCCGTGACGGACGGGCCCGGACCGCGCGTCGCGATGCTCTCGGTCCACACCTCACCGCTGGACCAGCCGGGCACCGGCGACGCGGGCGGCATGAACGTCTACGTCCTCGAGCTGTCCCGGGCGCTCGCGCGGCGCGGCGCGGAGGTCGAGATCTACACGCGCGCGACGTCGTCGGCCCAGCCGAAGGTGGTCGACGCCGAGCCGGGGATCCGCGTCGTGCACGTGGCGGCGGGCCCGTTCGAGGGGCTCGACAAGAACGACCTGCCCGGCCAGCTGTGCGCCTTCACCGCCGGGGTGCTGCGCGCCGAGGCGCACCGGCCCCCCGGGTGGTACGACGTCGTGCACTCGCACTACTGGCTCTCGGGGCAGGTGGGCTGGCTCTCGGCCGAGCGGTGGGACGTCCCGCTCGTCCACACGATGCACACGATGGCCAAGGTGAAGAACGCGGCCCTGGCGCCCGGCGACTCGCCCGAGCCCGTGGGGCGCGTCATCGGCGAGGAGCAGGTGGTCGCCGAGGCGGACGCGCTCGTGGCGTCCACGCGCGAGGAGGCCGAGGACCTCGTGCGCGAGTACCGAGCCGACCCCGACCGGGTGCACGTCGTCTCGCCCGGCGTCGACCTCGACGTCTTCACGCCCCTCGTCCCGCGCGCGGGGCGCACGACCGCGGACGAGCGGCACGCGCTGCGCACGCGCCTCGGCCTGCCCACCGACCGTCCGGTGGTGCTGTTCGCCGGCCGCGTGCAGCTCCTCAAGGGGCCGGACGTGCTCGTGCGCGCGCTCGGCGTCATGGCCGACCACGCGGCGGCGCACGCGCTGGAGGCCGGCGGCCGGATCGACCTGGAGTGCCTGCGCGACGGCGGCGGCCGCCAGGTGCCGACCCTCGTCGTCCTGGGCGGCGCGAGCGGGCGCCCGACGGCGGTGCGCGAGCTCGAGGCGCTCGCGCACCAGGTCGGCGTGAGCGACCACCTCGTCGTGCGTCCCCCCGCGCCGCGCGAGGTGCTCGTCGAGTACTTCCGGGCGGCCGACGTCGTCGCGGTGCCCTCGCACAACGAGTCGTTCGGGCTCGTCGCGGCGGAGGCGCAGGCGACCGGGACGCCGGTCGTGGCGGCGGCCGTCGGCGGGCTGCGCACGGTGGTGCAGGACGGCGCCTCGGGCGTCCTCGTGCCCGACCACAGCCCGTGGACCTGGGCGCGCGTGCTCGACGACCTGCTGCACGACCACGAGCGCCGCGCCGCGCTCGCGGCCGGAGCCCGGCGCGCCAGCGAGCGGTTCAGCTGGGACCGCGCCGCCGTCGCGATGCTCGACGTCTACTCCCAGGCCCGCAAGGCCCGCGCCTCCCGCTGAGCCCCGAGCTGTCAGGCCCACGCCGGTGCATACCCCGGCCTGGGCCTGACAACTCCCGGGAGGGGGACGCGCGAGCCCGCGACCAGGTCGCGCTGTACGAGTCCTCGGGAGGCACCGAGGGCACCACGCTGCGCGGCAAGCCCGTCGTCATCCTGACCACGGTGGGCGCCAGGAGCGGCAAGGTGCGCAAGATCCCGCTGATGCGCGTCGAGCACGACGGCGACTACGCGGTCGTCGCGTCGATGGGCGGCGCGCCCACGCACCCCGTCTGGTACCACAACGTCGTCGCGAACCCCCGGGTCGAGCTGCAGGACGGCCCGGAGAAGCACGAGTACGTCGCGCGCGAGGTCACGGGCGAGGAGAAGGCCCTGTGGTGGAAGCGCGCGGTCGAGGTCTGGCCCGACTACGACGACTACCAGCGCAGGACCGACCGCGAGATCCCCGTGTTCGTGCTCGAGCGCGTCGACGCCTGAGCCCGGACCGGGCCCGCCCAGCATCCGACCCGCGGTGCGTACGCACCGGCGGGCACGGCAGGATGGACCCCATGACCTACACCCTCGTGCTGCTCCGCCACGGCGAGAGCGAGTGGAACGCCAAGAACCTCTTCACCGGCTGGGTCGACGTGCCGCTGTCGGAGAAGGGCGTCGAGGAGGCCAAGCGCGGCGGCGAGCTGCTCAAGGAGGCGGGCGTCGCCCCCGACGTCCTGCACACGTCGCTCCTGCGCCGCGCGATCTCGACGGCGAACTACGCGCTCGACGTCGCGGACCTCCACTGGATCCCCGTCAAGCGCAGCTGGCGCCTCAACGAGCGCCACTACGGCGCGCTGCAGGGCAAGGACAAGAAGCAGATCCGTGACGAGTACGGCGAGGAGCAGTTCATGCTCTGGCGCCGCTCGTACGACGTGCCGCCGCCGGAGATCGAGCTCGGCTCCGAGTTCTCCCAGGACGCCGACCCGCGCTACGCGGGCGAGCCCATCCCGCGCACGGAGGCGCTCAAGCAGGTGCTCGAGCGGGCGCTGCCCTACTGGGACGCCGAGATCGTGCCGGACCTGAAGGCCGGCAAGACGGTCCTCGTGGCCGCGCACGGCAACTCGCTGCGCGCGATCATCAAGCATCTCGACGGCATCGACGACCAGACGATCGCGGGCCTCAACGTCCCGACCGGGATCCCGCTCGTCTACGAGCTCGACGAGGAGACGCTCGCCCCCACCGTGCCGGGCGGCCGCTACCTCGACCCGGAGGCGGCCAAGGAGGCCATCGCCGCGGTGGCCAACCAGGGTCGCTGACCCCAGGCTGCACGACGACGGCCCGCGCCTTCCGTACGGAGGGCGCGGGCCGTCGTCGTGCGGGCAGGAGGGGTCAGACCTCGGCGCGGTGCGACGGCGCGTGCTCGCTGTCGAAGTCGCCCGTCACGAGGAACGTGATGCGGCGGGCGACGGAGACGGCGTGGTCGCCGAAGCGCTCGTAGTAGCGCCCGAGCAGCGTGACGTCGATCGTCTCCTGCGGCGTCCCGGTCCAGCCCGGCGCGAGCATCGCGGCGAACGTCTCCTGGTGCAGCGCGTCGAGGGCGTCGTCGTCCTTCTCGACCTCCGCGGCGAGGTGGACGTCGCGCGTCTGCAGCAGCTCGGTGGTGCGGCCCGCGACGTGGACGGCGGCGTCGTGCATCCGGACGAAGGTGTCGCGCGCGGCGGGCGCCACGGCCTGGCCGGGGTACCGGCCGCGGGCCACCTCGGCGACGTGGCGCGCGAGGTCGCCCATGCGCTCCAGCGTGGCGCTGATGCGCAGCGCGGTGATGACGATGCGCAGGTCGGTCGCGACCGGGGCCTGCTGGGCCAGCAGGTGCACGCAGCGCTCGTCGAGCTCCCGCTCGAGCCGGTCGATCTCGTGGTCGGACGCGATGACGTCCTGCGCGAGCTGGTGGTCGGCCTCGAGCAGCGCGGTGCCGGCGCGGCCGATCGCGGACTCGACCAGGCGGCTCATGTCGACCAGACCGTCGCCGAGCTGCTGGAGCTCGGCCTCGAAGATCTCTCGCATCGGGTTCCTCTCGCAGGCGGGTTCGTCTCAGGTTCTCACGGCCTCCCGAACCACGGGCGAACACCCAGGTGAACACGGTCCCCGCTTTCGGTGAACACTGGGCGACGGGTCCCTGAGCACTTGCCACCACGGCCCGGCGAGGGCTTGCGGGCGACCTACGCTGAAGGGGTGGACGTGGACGGGATCATCCAGGGCGTGACGGCGGTGCTCGCCGGCGTGCTCGGTGTCGTGGTGGGCGTGGTCGCCGCCGTGGCCTTCCGCATCTCCGAACGCACCCAGCGCAAGGGTCCCGAGGCGCCGCCCGCCGAGCTCGACGAGGGCCTCGTCCGCGTGCTCGCCGTCCTGCGGTCGGCGGCCGTCGTGCTCGACGAGGACGGCGAGGTGGTCCGCGCGTCGCCGCCCGCGTACGCGCTCGGCGTGGTGCGCAACGACGCGCTCGCCCACGCCGCGATCCAGGACATGGTGCGCGACGTGCGGCGCGACGGCGTGATCCGCGAGGAGGAGCTCGAGCTGCCCCGCGGGCCGATCGGCTCGGGCACCGTGCTGCTGCAGGTCCGCGTCGCGCCCGTCGGCCGCGACAAGCTGCTCGTCCTCGCCGAGGACCGCACCGAGGCCCGCCGCGTCGAGGCGATCCGCCGCGACTTCGTCGTCAACGTCTCGCACGAGCTCAAGACACCGGTCGGCGCGCTCGCGCTCCTCGCCGAGACGGTGCAGGACGCCGCCGACGACCCGGTCGCCGTGCGGCGCTTCACCGAGCGGATGCAGCAGGAGGCCAACCGGCTGTCCGCGCTCGTGCACGAGATCATCGAGCTCTCCCGCCTGCAGGTCGCGGGTGCGCTCCAGGAGGTCAGCGCGATCCGGGTGCGCGACGTCGTCGACGAGGCCGTCGACCGCGCCACCACCGCCGCGAACGCCAAGAACATCACGATCACCGTGGGCGGGTCCGAGGACTGCCTCGTCTACGGCGACCACAACCTGCTCGTCACCGCGGTGCGCAACCTGCTGGACAACGCGGTGAACTACTCGGGCCCCCACACGCAGGTGGGCGTCGGCGTCCGCGAGGTCGACGGCCTCGTCGAGATCGCCGTCGTCGACCAGGGCATCGGCATCGCCGCCGACGAGCAGGACCGCGTCTTCGAGCGCTTCTACCGCGTCGACCCCGCGCGCTCGCGCGACACGGGCGGCACGGGTCTGGGGCTCAGCATCGTCAAGCACGTCGCGGCCGACCACGGCGGCGACGTGCGGATGTGGTCGGAGCCCGGCAAGGGCTCGACCTTCACGCTGCGCATCCCCGCGGCGGACCTGCCCTACGGCGGGCTGCCGGCCCTGCCCGACGCGGAGCGGGACGGCGCCCGGACGGCGGGGCGCGACAATGAGGACGACGGTCCGGGAGACGGCCGGGACCGGACCACGACGAACGAGGAGGTGGGTGCGTGACGCGCATCCTGGTGGTGGAGGACGAGGACTCGTACCGGGACCCGCTGACGTATCAGCTGACCCGCGAGGGGTACGAGGTGGTCGAGGCGTCGAACGGCCACGACGCGCTCGCGGCGTTCGACGACGGCGGTGCGGACCTCGTCCTGCTCGACCTCATGCTGCCCGGCCTGAGCGGCACCGAGGTGTGCCGCGAGCTGCGCCAGCGCGGCGACGTGCCCGTCATCATGCTCACGGCCAAGGACTCCGAGATCGACAAGGTCGTGGGCCTCGAGCTCGGCGCCGACGACTACGTCACCAAGCCGTACTCGTTCCGCGAGCTGCTGGCCCGCATGCGGGCCGTGATGCGCCGTCGCGGCCCCGCGGCGTCGGACAACGGCACGGGCGGGCACGACGACGGCGGGGACGCGGTCCTCGAGGTCGGGCCCGTCCGCATGGACGTCGAGCGGCACACGGTGACGGTCGACGGCGAGCCCGTGTCGCTGCCGCTCAAGGAGTTCGACCTGCTCGAGCTCCTGCTGCGCAACGCGGGCCGCGTGCTCACGCGCGGGCAGCTCATCGACCGCGTCTGGGGCGCGGACTACGTCGGCGACACCAAGACGCTCGACGTCCACGTGAAGCGCATCCGGGCGAAGATCGAGCCCGACCCGGGCTCGCCGCGCTACCTGCTGACCGTGCGCGGTCTCGGCTACAAGCTGGCCGACGACGAGGTCTGACGACTTCCCGCCCGCCACCGTTCACCGGTCGTTCACCTGATCCTGGGACTCGGGCCACCTGGCGTGCCTAGCGTTCCTGACGAACGCCGGCGGCCGCCGGTGCCACCACCGTGTGAACAGGATGGAACGACACGTGAAGCTCAGCCGATTCACCCGTGCTGGATCCGCCGTCGCGATCGGCGCGCTCGCGCTCACGCTCGCTGCGTGCGGCTCGGACGACCCGACGGTCGCGGGCGAGAGCACCGACGGCGCGGAGACGACCGAGACCGACGGTGCGACGACCGAGCTCTCCGGGGAGCTCAACGGCGGCGGCGCCTCCTCGCAGGAGTCCGCCATGAACGCCTGGCGCGCCGGCTTCCAGAGCCTGAACCCCGACGTGAGCGTCAACTACGACCCGGTGGGCTCGGGCGGTGGCCGCACCGGCTTCGGTGACGGCACCTACACCTTCGCGGGCTCCGACGCGGCGCTCGACGAGGAGGAGATGGCGGCGGCCGAGGCCCAGTGCGGCGAGGGCGGCGTCATCGAGTTCCCGGGCTACGTCAGCCCGATCGCCGTGGCCTTCAACCTGCCCGGCGTCGAGACCCTCAACATGTCGGCCGACACCATCGCGTCGATCTTCGCGGGCGAGATCACCACGTGGAACGACGAGGCGATCGCCGCCGACAACCCCGACGTCGAGCTCCCCGACACCGCGATCACCGTGGTGCACCGCTCCGACGAGTCGGGCACGACCGAGAACTTCGCCGAGTACCTCGCCGCCGCGGCGCCCGACACCTGGACGCACGAGCCCGACGGCGTGTGGCCGATCCAGGGCCAGGAGTCGGCGCAGGGCACCTCCGGCGTCATCTCGGCCACCCAGGCCGGCGAGGGCACGATCACCTACGCCGACGCCTCGCAGGTCGGCGGCCTGGGCACCGTCGCGGTCGGCGTGGGCGAGGAGTTCGTCCCGTACAGCGCCGAGGCCGCGGCCGAGGTCGTCGCCCAGTCGCCGCGCGTCGAGGGCACGAGCGAGTACGTGTACACGATCGACCTCCAGCGCGACATCGCGGGTACCTACCCGATCGTCCTCGTCTCCTACCAGCTCGCCTGCGCCACCTACGCGGACGAGAACACCGCCGAGCTGGTCAAGGGCTTCTTCTCCTACGTCGTGAGCGAGGAGGGCCAGCAGGCCGCGTCGCAGGCCGCGGGCTCGGCCCCGCTGTCGGACGCGATCCGCGACGCGATCCTCCCGGGCATCGAGTCGATCTCGGCCGGCTGATCCGCTAGACACGACCTAGGACGCCAGAGCCGGTGGCCGGGCCGGGACGCCAGGAGGCGCCCGGCCCGGCCACCGGCGCCGGTCGTCAGGTCCCGGACCCGGGACCGAGCAAGAGCACGAGCGAGGAGTGCGAGTGACCACCACCGACATCAGCCCGGCGCCGGCGCGCGCACGGTCACGACGGCGGAGCGGAGACACCGAACGCGGACTGAGCCGGGTGTTCCGCTGGGTCGCCACGGGCGCGGGGATCCTCATCCTCGCGCTGCTGGCGGCCGTCGCCGTGTTCCTGCTCGTCCAGGCACTGCCGGCGCTGACGGCCAGCGAGGAGGAGCTGTCCACCGCGGCGACGCGCGTCCAGGCCGGCACGTCGTTCCTCGGGTACGTCGGGCCGCTCGTCTTCGGCACGCTGCTCGCCGCGATCCTGGCGCTCGTGGCCGCGACCTTCGTCGCCGTCGGCATCGCACTGTTCATCTCGCACTACGCCCCGCGCCGGATCTCGGCGCTCGTCGGCTACGTCGTCGACCTCCTCGCCGCCGTCCCGTCCGTGGTCTACGGCCTGTGGGGCTACCTCGTGCTCGCGCCGACGATCACGCCCCTGTGGGACGTCCTGAACCGCTGGTTCGGCTGGGTCCCGATCTGGTCGGGCCAGGTCTCCTCGACGGGCCGCAGCATGTCGACCGTCGCCGTCGTGCTCGCGGTGATGATCCTGCCGATCATCACCGCGGTCTCGCGCGAGGTCTTCCTCCAGACGCCCAAGCTGCACGAGGAGGCGGCGCTCGCGCTCGGCGCCACGCGATGGGAGATGGTCCGCACGGCGGTCCTGCCGTTCGGCCGCTCGGGCGTCATCTCGGCCGCGATGCTGGGCCTCGGCCGCGCGCTGGGCGAGACGATGGCCGTGCTCATGATCCTCTCGCCCGGCCTCACCTACTCGCTGCACACGCTCGAGGCGGGCAAGCACCAGACGATCGCCGCCTCGATCGCGGCCGACTTCCCCGAGGCGAGCGGCCTGGCCGTCAACCTGCTCATCGCCACCGGGCTGGTGCTCTTCGTCATCACCCTGGCCGTGAACATGACCGCCCGCGCGATCGTCGCGCGCCGCAAGGAATTCTCGGGAGCCAACTGATGAGCGCCACCACCACGGACGCCCAGGTCACCGGCACGGACCGGGTGCGCGCGATGCTCACGGCGGCCGACGCCGGGCGGCGGCGCACCGACCGCATCATGACGGTGCTCGTCTACCTCGCGTTCCTCGCGGCCATCACCCCGCTCGTGTCGCTGGTCTGGACCGTCGTGTCGAACGGCATCGACCGCTTCGGCCTCGACTTCCTCCGGTACTCGATGCGCGGCGTGTTCGGCGGCATGGACGCCGGCGGCGCGTACCACGCGATCGTGGGCACGCTCGTCATCACGCTGTGCGCGACGCTGATCTCGGTGCCGATCGGGATCCTCGCGGCGATCTACCTCGTCGAGTACGGGCGCGGCCCGCTCGCCCGCGCGGTGACGTTCTTCGTCGACGTCATGACGGGCATCCCGTCGATCGTCGCCGGCCTCTTCGCGATCTCGCTCTTCGGCCTGCTCATGGGTCCGGGCGTTCGCATGGGCATCATCGGCGCGGTCGCCCTGTCGGTCCTCATGATCCCGGTCGTGGTGCGCTCGAGCGAGGAGATGCTCAAGCTCGTCCCCAACGAGCTGCGCGAGGCCTCGTACGCGCTCGGCGTGCCCAAGTGGCTCACGATCGTCAAGGTGGTGCTGCGCACCTCGTTCGCGGGCCTGACGACGGGCGTGCTCCTCGCGATCGCGCGCGTCATCGGCGAGACGGCCCCGCTGCTGGTCACGGTCGGCGTCACCGACTCGATCAACTTCAACCCGTTCGACGGCCGCATGATGACGCTGCCCGTGTTCATCTATCGTCAGTTCCAGCAGGGTCTCGTCCCGTGCCAGCCGGACGACGCCGCCTGCATCGCCGACATCAACTACCTGCGCGCGTGGTCCGCCGCGCTGACGCTCATCCTGATCGTGATGCTGCTGAACCTGCTCGGGCGGCTCATCACCAAGCTCTTCGCCCCCAAGCTGCGCTGAGCACGCGGCGCCCGAGAACCACACGAAGGACGACAGGACGGACCGATGGCACAGCGCATCGACGTGAAGGACCTCAACATCTACTACCGCGACTTCCTCGCCGTGCAGGACGTGTCGATGTCGATCGAGCCCAGGTCCGTGACGGCCTTCATCGGCCCGTCCGGCTGCGGCAAGTCGACGTTCCTGCGCACGCTCAACCGGATGCACGAGGTGATCCCGGGCGCCCGGGTCGAGGGCACGGTCGAGATGGAGGGCGTCGACCTCTACGGCGACGACGTCGACCCCGTCGCCGTGCGGCGGAGCATCGGCATGGTGTTCCAGCGCCCCAACCCGTTCCCCACGATGTCGATCCGCGACAACGTGCTCGCGGGCGTCAAGCTCAACAACAAGCGCATCAGCAAGTCGGACGCCGACGACATGGTCGAGTCCTCGCTGCGCGGCGCCAACCTGTGGAACGAGGTCAAGGACCGCCTCGACAAGCCGGGCTCCGGCCTGTCGGGCGGTCAGCAGCAGCGTCTGTGCATCGCGCGCGCCATCGCGGTCAAGCCGCAGGTGCTCCTCATGGACGAGCCGTGCTCGGCCCTGGACCCGATCTCGACGCTCGCGATCGAGGACCTCATCCACGAGCTGAAGAAGGACTACACGATCGTCATCGTCACCCACAACATGCAGCAGGCCGCGCGCGTGAGCGACCGGACGGCGTTCTTCAACATCGCCGGCACCGGCAAGCCCGGCCGCCTCATCGAGATGAACGACACCGCGACGATCTTCTCCTCGCCGGCCGAGAAGGCGACCGAGGACTACGTCTCCGGCCGCTTCGGGTGAGACCCCGCGGGTGAAAAGCGCGCCGGGCGTCCGGGACGGCCGCGCGCGGGGGGTGCCTTCGGCGTGCGGCACGGACGACGCCGCTGCGGCCGGGCCGCACCCGCCAGAGAAGGAACCCCCGTGAGCACCTCCCGCCCCCGCGCCCTGCGCGCCCTCGCCGCGCTGGTCGCGGCGCCGATCGCCCTCGCCCTCGCCGGCTGCGGCGCCGTCGACGGCCTGCTCGGCCCCGGCGACCCGGAGCGCGACGAGAACGGCGAGGTGACCACCGCGGCCGACGCCGACATCTTCTCGGTCACGCTCGGCGACTGCCTCGACACGGCCGCGATGGACCCCGACGCGGAGGAGTTCATGTCGCTGCCCGTGGTGCCGTGCTCCGAGCCGCACACGGGCGAGGTCGACGCGGAGACGACGCTGTCCGACGCCGACCACCCGGACGGGTTCCCGGGCGACGAGGCCATCGCGGAGGAGGCCGACGCCTTCTGCCTCGAGCGGTTCGAGCTGTTCGTCGGCCTCGCCTACGAGGACTCGGCGCTCGACTTCTGGCAGTTCTGGCCCACCGAGGAGAGCTGGGCCGAGGGTGACCGGCTCGTCCAGTGCGTCGTCGAGTCGCTCGAACCCGTCACCGGGACCCTCGAGGGCTCCGGCCTCTGAGCCCGCCACGACGCAGGACGCCCCGGCACGATGACCCGTGCCGGGGCGTCCTGCGTCGCCGTGCGCGGAGGCTCAGGGCAGGTGGTCGGCGTACTCCGGCAGCGTGCCGTCGAGGACCGGCAGCGCGAAGTCCTCGCTCACGTCGCCGGCGCTGAGCGTGGCCTGCAGGTAGCCGCCCGGGATCGTGTCGACGGCGTCCAGCGTCGCCACGATGCCGTCCTCGGTGCCCAGCGTGACCGTCTGGCGCGGCTCGACCGGCACGGTGAGCGGCGCGGCGCCGTCGACCTCGAGACGGAACGTCACGGGCTCGGACGAGCTGTTGGTCAGCGCGCCGAAGACGTTGCCCGGCTCGCCCTCGCCCTCCGACACGACCATGAGGTTGAGGCCCCGGTGCCGTGCGTCCAGGTCCACCCGGGTCCCGTCCGACGGCGAGTACGGCTCCGTCGTGATGATCGGGGCGCAGGCCGTCAGCAGCAGGGCGCCGGCCGCGACGCTGGCGGCGACGACCCCCGGACGTGCGGAACGTGCGGAGCGGGACACGTGCTCTCCTTCGTGCTGGAGCGGGCGCGGACCGTGAGCCGTGGACGGTCGGAGGACACGGTCGCGCGGTGAGTCGGGGGAGGGGCGCGAGGCACCCCGGCTCATCCTAGTCGGGCCGGACGCTTGCCGTGCACACGCACCCCGGATAGGGCCTCTGACCTGCGGCGATGCAGGCACGACGGCGAACGGCCCGAGGGCCGTGACGGTCCCGCATGGTAGACTCGGCCACTGGGAAAGGGGACATCTGCAGATGACGTTCACAGTAGGCGAGACTGTTGTCTACCCGCACCACGGCGCCGCGCTGATCGAGGAGATCAAGACGCGCAAGATCCGTGGCGAAGAGAAGATGTACCTCAAGCTCAAGGTCGCCCAGGGCGACCTGACGATCGAGGTCCCGGCGGAGAACGTGGACCTCGTGGGCGTGCGCGACGTGGTCGACCAGCAGGGGCTCGACAAGGTCTTCGAGGTGCTCCGCGCTCCGTACACCGAGGAGCCGACGAACTGGTCGCGCCGGTACAAGGCGAACCTGGAGAAGCTGGCGTCGGGCGACGTCATCAAGGTCGCGGAGGTCGTGCGCGACCTGTCGCGTCGTGACGCCGACCGCGGCCTGAGCGCCGGCGAGAAGCGGATGCTGGCCAAGGCCCGTCAGATCCTCGTCTCCGAGCTCGCGCTCGCCGAGCACACGGAGGAGGACAAGGCCGAGGCCATCCTCGACGAGGTGCTCGCCTCCTGAGCACCGCCGCACCCGTGCGAGGCCGGCGGTGACGGTCCTCGCGATCCTCACGGCCGCCGGGTCCGGCACCCGGCTCGGGCGCGACCTGCCCAAGGCGCTGGTCGAGCTCGGCGGCTTCCCGCTCGTGCTCCACGCCGCCCGGCGCCTCGCGGCGTCGGGCGTCGTCGACCGGATCGTCGTCACCGCGCCGCCCGGGCTCACGGCCGCGATGTCCGACGTCGTCACCGCGGACGCGCACGTCGTGCGGCCCGTGCGCGTGGTCGACGGCGGCCCGACCCGCCAGGCCTCCGTGGCCGCCGGCCTCGCTCTCGCCGGGGGCGACGACGACGTCGTCCTCGTGCACGACGCGGCCCGTCCGCTGGCCTCCCCGGAGCTCGTCCGCCGCGTCGTCGCAGCCGTGCGCGCCGGGCACCCCGCCGTCGTGCCGGGTCAACCGGTCACGGATACGATCAAGCGCGTGTCGCCCGCCCCCGTGAGCGCGCCGCCGACCTCCGGCCCGGCGGCTGCAGGGCCTGCTGTCGAGCGCGTCGTCGAGACCCCCGACCGCGCCCTGCTGCGCGCCGTGCAGACACCCCAGGGCTTCGACCGCGCGCTGCTCGAGCGCGCCCACGCGGCGGGTGCCGCCCGCGCCGGCGCGGAGCACCTCGCCGCGACCGACGACGCCGGGCTCGTCGAGGCGCTCGGCGAGACCGTCCACGTGGTCGCGGGCGAGGAGTCGGCCCTCAAGATCACGACCGAGCGCGACCTCGCGGTCGCGCACCTCCTGCTCGAGGAGCGGGCGTGACCGCGGGGCTCCCGCGCACCGGCGTGGGGGTCGACGTGCACGCCTTCGCGCCCGAGGACGACCCGCGCGAGCTGTGGCTCGCAGGCCTGCTGTGGCCGGGGGAGCGCGGCCTCGCCGGGCACTCCGACGCGGACGTCGCCGCGCACGCCGCGGCCGACGCGCTCTTCTCGGCCGCGGGCATCGGCGACCTCGGCTCGCACTTCGGGACCGCGCAGCCCGAGTGGGCGGGCGCCTCCGGCGTCACGCTGCTCGCCGAGGCGGCCCGGCGCGTGCGCGACGCGGGCTTCGAGATCGGCAACGTCGCGATCCAGGTCGTCGGCAACCGTCCGCGCGTCGGGACGCGCCGCGCCGAGGGCGAGGCGGCGCTCTCCGAGGCGGCCGGCGCGCCCGTGACGCTGTCGGCGACCACGACCGACGGGCTCGGTCTGACCGGACGCGGGGAGGGAGTGGCGGCGATCGCGACCGCGCTCGTCGTCGCTCGAGGGTCATGAAGCGCCTCCCGCTCGCGCAGCGCCGGGCCCACCTCGCGGACGTGGCGCTCCGGATCGCCGCGCGCTCGGGGATCGAGTCCGTGACGATCCGGGCCGTCGCGCGCGAGGCCGGCGTCTCGCTCGGCACGGTGCACTACTGCTTCGACGACAAGGACGAGCTGCTGCGCGAGATGGGGCGCGCGCTCGTCGGCGTCGCGGTCGACCCGGTCCGGGGCGCGTCGCCGTCGTCCGGCGACTTCCGCGACGTGCTGCACGCCGCGGTGGACGGCCTCATGGAGGGCCTGCGCAGCATGGAGGACCGCCGCCTGCTGTCGTTCGAGCTCGCGACGGCGGGCGCCCGCTCGAGCGCGATGACCGACGTCGCGCAGGCCCACATCGACCAGGTGTCCGACATGGCCGTCGGCGTGCTGACCGAGCTCGCCGACCGCGCCGACGTCAGGTACCGGATCGACGTCGCGCTGCTCGCGCGGCTCGTCGTCGCGTTCATCGACGGGCTCGAGCTGCGGTGGCTCGTCGAGCGTGACGACGACGCGACTCTGGAGGCGTTCCACGAGCTGGCGGACGTCATCGCCTCCTACGCGTCGCCCGGCGTCGAGGAGGTGCCCGTCGACGCCACCGACGTCGCGACGACCGTCGTGCCCGACACCGTGATCGTCGCGACGGTGACGCCCGACGACACCGCGCCCCCCGAGCCGCCGGCCGAGGCGGTCGGCACCGTCACGCCGACGGTGCCCGACACTCCGGCGGAGCCCGACGCCGCGCCGCAGGAGCTGGCCGTCGGATCGCCGGGCGCGGCCGACGTCGTGCCCGAGTAGCACGCGCGTCGCGCGCGCGACCGACCGGACCGGACCGACGCTCGCCCGCCTCACCGATCCGTGCATCGCGGACATCTCGCCACTTTTGACGGGCGGCAGATAGAAGTTCGATGTTGGTCGTCATCTTTTGCTTGACGACCGTCCGGCGGACCCCCTAACGTCCGAGGAAGTTCGACGCTGAACAGTTCGGCACGTCGACGTGCCACCGCTGCTCGACCCGGTACGCCGACAGGGAACGACGCGAGACGTGCTCGTGTGCCGTCACGCGAACCACCTGAGAACCAGAGTGCAAGGGAGCATCATGGAAGACCTCACGTACCAGGCCGAGGAGGACGCACGCGTCCTCGGGCGCAAGCTCGGCCTCAGCCGGCGGCAGCTCCTCGCCGCCACGACCGGAATGGCCGCCGCGTCCCTGCTCGGCATCGGCCACTCCCACGCCCGCGCCAGCACCGGCTCCGCCGCCGCCACGTCGGGGACCGCTGCGAACGGCGTGCTCGTGCCCCCCGGCAAGCGCGGCATCATCCTGTACACCGTGCGCGACGCGATCAGCCGCAACCCGCTCACCACGGACCCGTCGCTGCCGTCCGGCTTCAAGGCGGTGCTCGAGGAGCTCGCCCGCCAGGGGTACAAGCAGATCGAGTTCGCCGGCTACAACCAGCACGTCAACGCGGAGGGTGGCAACGTCAACAACGTCGCCGGCGCCCACCTGCTGCGCACGTGGCTCGACGACAACGGGCTCGAGGCCGAGGGCAACCACGGAAGCATCCCCGGCACGATCAACCCCACGACCCTCGCGCAGTTCGACGCCGCGTGCGAGATCGCCAACATCCTGGGCTTCGGCCACATCGGCACCGGCAGCGACCCGACCAACAGCGCGTACCTCGCCGACTGGCAGGCCGCCGCCGAGCGCTGGAACATCCTCGGCGAGCGCGCCGCGACCCACGGGCTGAAGCTCTACACGCACAACCACGACGCGGCCTACAGCTTCCTGCTCGACAGCGGCCCGCTCGACGAGGCGGGACGGCCCACGCGCTCCACCGGCGTGCGACGCCTGGAGTGGTTCCTGCAGAACACCGACCCGAACTACGTGTACCTCGAGATGGACGTCTACTGGGCGCACGTGGCCCAGCACCGGTTCCAGAGCTTCACCGCGCCGGACGGCACCGTGGTCCAGGACGTCTTCGACCCCGCCGGGCTCGTCGCCGAGCAGACCATCCGCTTCCCGCTGTTCCACGCGAAGGACGGCGCCGCCCGCCCCGACCTGGCCGCCGGGTACTCGATCGTGCCGCTCGGCCAGGGCGACATCGACTACAAGACCTTCTTCCAGCGCATCGGCGCCAAGGGGTACCACAACGCCATGTACGAGCAGGACAACGCCGCGACCGTGCCGACGGCGTCGCCCTCCATGTCGCTGGAGAACGCCGCGACGTCCTACCAGCACCTGGCCTCGCTGCGAGGCTGACCGCGGCGCTCCGGGTCGCGCGGCCGTCCGCGCGACCCGGAGCCGTCCGCGCGTCGTTCACGCGTCGTCCGACGCCACGGGCCCGCGCGTGAACGCTCGCCGGTACCCTTGACAGGTGACCCTCCGCCTGTACGACACCGCGACGCGCGACGTGCGCGACTTCGTCCCCCTCAACCCGGGCGAGGTCGGCATCTACCTGTGCGGCGCCACGGTCCAGGCGCCCCCGCACGTGGGCCACCTGCGGCCGGCCGTGGCGTTCGACGTCCTGCGGCGCTGGCTCGAGCGCAAGGGCCTGCGCGTGACGCTCATCCGCAACGTCACCGACATCGACGACAAGATCCTCGCCAAGGCGTCCGCGGCCGGCGTCGAGTGGTGGGCGCACGCCGCGCGCTACGAGCGCGCGTTCACCGAGGCGTACGACGCGCTCGGCATCCTGCCGCCCACGTACGAGCCGCGCGCGACGCAGCACGTGCCCGACATGGTCGCGCTCATGCAGCGGCTCGTCGAGCGTGGGCACGCCTACTCGACCAGCCCGGGCAACGTCTGGTTCGACGTGCGCTCGTGGCCCGACTACGGCGACCTCACCAAGCAGCGCCTCGAGGACCTCAACCCCGAGTCGGCGGACGACGACGTCGCGTCGGAGAAGCGCGACCCGCACGACTTCGCGCTGTGGAAGGCTCCCAAGCCGGGCGAGCCCGCGACCGCCGCGTGGGACACGCCGTTCGGCCGCGGCCGCCCCGGGTGGCACCTCGAGTGCTCCGCCATGGCGCACCGCTACCTCGGCGACACGTTCGACATCCACGGCGGCGGCCTCGACCTGCGGTTCCCGCACCACGAGAACGAGCAGGCGCAGTCGCGCGCCGCCGGGTACGGCTTCGCCCAGCGCTGGATGCACAGCGCGTGGGTCACCCAGCAGGGCGTCAAGATGAGCAAGTCGCTCGGCAACGGGCTGCTCGTCAGCGAGCTGCTCGCCCAGGCGCCCGCCGTCGTCGTGCGCTACGCGCTCGCCGCGGTGCAGTACCGCTCGATGCTCGAGTGGAGTCCCGACACGCTCGACGAGGCGCGCGCCACGTGGGAGCGGCTGTCGGGCTTCGTCGAGCGCGCGACCGAGCGCGTTGGCGAGGTGGCGGCCGAGGAGGTCGCCAAGGCCGAGCTCCCCGCGGACTTCGTCGCCGCGATGGACGACGACCTCAACGTGCCCGCGGCGCTCGCCGTCGTGCACGAGCACCTGCGCGCGGGCAACACCGCGGTCGCGGCGCAGGACGACGCCGCGACGCGCGCCGAGCTCGTGGCGCTGCGCGGCATGCTCGACGTGCTCGGCCTCGACCCGGCCGACCCCCAGTGGTCCACGACGGCGGACTCGCGCGTCGCCGAGGCGCTCGACGCGCTCGTGCGCGCCGAGCTCGACGCCCGCGCCGAGGCGCGCGCCGCCAAGGACTGGGCCACGAGCGACGCGATCCGCGACCGCCTGGCCGCGGCCGGCGTCGTCGTGCAGGACTCGCCCGACGGCGCGCGCTGGTCGCTCGGCGACTGAGCGCGCGCCCACCGGACCCATCAGGAAGAGACACATGGCAGGCAACTCCAGGCGCCCCGGCGCGATCCGCAAGGCGGGCTCCAAGAAGGGCCCGCGCGTCGGCACGGGCGGCCACCGCCGCAAGGCCCTCGAGGGCAAGGGGCCCACGCCCAAGGCCGAGGACCGGGTCTACCACCCGGCCCACAAGCGCAAGGTCGAGGCCGAGAAGCGCAAGGCCACGGAGCAGCGCACCGCGGGCGCGCGCAAGGGCGTCGTGCGCGGGACCCGGCGCCCGACGGCCGGCGCGGAGGTCGTCGCCGGGCGCAACGCCGTGCTCGAGGCGCTGCGCACCGACGTCCCCGTGAGCGCGGTGCACCTCGCCTCGCGCATCGACCACGACGACCGCACGCGCGAGATCCTCGAGCTGGCCTCGACGCGCGGCGTGCAGCTCCTCGAGGTGAGCCGGACCGAGCTCGACCACCTCACCGAGGGCTCGGTGCACCAGGGCGTCGCCGCGCAGGTGCCGCCGTACGAGTACGCGGACGTCGAGGACCTGCTCGACGCCGCGGACGAGGCCGGCCAGCCGCCGCTGCTCGTGGCGCTCGACGGCGTGACCGACCCGCGCAACCTCGGCGCCGTGCTGCGGTCCGCGGGCGCGTTCGGCGCGCACGGCGTGATCGTGCCCTCCCGGCGGTCGGCGGGCGTGACCGCGTCGGCGTGGAAGACGTCGGCGGGCGCCGCCGCGCGCGTGCCCGTCGCGCGCGTGACGAACCTGTCCCGCACGCTCACCGAGCTCAAGAAGTCCGGGCTGTTCGTCGTCGGGCTCGACGCCGGCGGCGACAGCGAGGTGCACGAGCTCGCGTTCGCGACCGACCCGGTCGTGCTCGTCGTCGGCTCCGAGGGCAAGGGGCTGTCGCGGCTCGTGCGCGAGACGTGCGACGCCGTCGCCTCGATCCCGATCTCGTCCGACGTCGAGTCGCTCAACGCCGGCGTCGCCGCGGGCATCACGCTGTACGAGGTGGCGCAGGCCCGCCGCACCCCCTCCGCGAGGTAGCGCGTTCTCCGCCGAGGTAGCGCGTCTCTCGCCGAGGTAGCGCGTTTCGGGACGAGGTAGCGCACGGTGGAGGCGCGCGCTCGGATGAATCGGTCGCTGCGCTCCCTCTGCTCTCGCGCGCACCTCCACCGTGCGCTACCTCGCGGTCCGCGGCGCTACCTCGGCGAGAATCGCGCTACCTCGCGGGCGGTCGCGCTACTTCGCGGGCGGACGCGCTACCTCGGCGAAGGACCTCGGCGTCAGGTGGAGAGGTGGAAGTGGTCGGACTCGGGGTCGTCCTCGCCGGGGGCGAGGCCGAGGATCGCCTTCTCGTCCGGCCGGTAGCGCAGCACGTTCTCGACGTACGACGCCGTGGCCTCGTCCATGGGGATGTCGCGCTGCGCCTTCTCCGAGATGAACCAGCGGTGGTCGAGGATCTCGTGGAAGAGCTGGGCCGGCTCGAGCTTGCGGCGCAGCTCACGCGGCACGGCGCGCACGGTCGGCTGAAAGACGTTCTGGAACCAGTCGTGCGCGACGAGCTGCTCGTCGTCCTCCTGGCGGTCCATGGCCGCGCGGTACGAGTCGAGGTCGTTGAGCAGGCGGCGGGCCTGGTTGTCCTGGACGTCGAGGCCCGTGAGCCGCAGCAGACGCCGCGAGTGGTGGCCGGCGTCGACCACCTTGGGCTGGATCTGCACCGTGGTGCCGTCGATGTCCGTGGTGATCGCGAGCTCGCCGACGTCGAAGCCGAGGTCGTTGAGCCGCTCGATCCGCGCGGCGACGCGCCAGCGCTCGTCGGCGTGGAAGGCCTCGACGCCGGTCAGCGCCTCCCACAGCTCGTTGTACCGCTCGACGAGCGAGTTGCCGATGCCGATCTCGTCGACCTCCTCGTGGAGCAGCTCGCCCGCCGCGAGGTCCATGAGCTCGCCGATGATGTTCGTCCGGGCGAGGTCGACGTCGTACGAGCGCTGGCCGGGCGACAGCTCGCGGTGCAGTTCACCGGTCTCGGCGTCGACGAGGTAGGCGGCGAACTGGTCGGCGTCGCGGCGGAAGAGCGTGTTCGACAGCGAGACGTCGCCCCAGTAGAACCCGACGAGGTGCAGCCGCACGAGCAGCACGGCGAGCGCGTCGATGAGCCGCGTCGCGGTGTCGGGGCGGACCGCCTGGCTGAACACCGCGCGGTACGGGAGCGAGAACGCGAGGTGCTCGGTGACGAGCGCGGCCTCGAGCGGCTCGCCGTGGTCGTCCCGCCGGCCGGTGACGACGCCGATCGGCTTGACCGCGGGGATCTCGAGCTTACGGAGCTGACGGAGAAGCTCGTACTCGCGGAAGGCGACGTGCTCGCTGATCTCCTTGATGGCGAGCACCCGGCCGCCGAGCCGGACGAACCGCACGACGTGGCGCGAGATACCGCGCGGCAGCGCGGCCAGGACGTCGGCCGGCCACTCGGCGAGCGGTAGCCGCCAGGGCAGGTCGAGCAGCGCCGAGTCCGGCGTCGCCGACGTGATCTGGAGCTGTTCCACGGCACCTCATCCCGGGTGGTCGCACGGTCGTGGGTGGCCGCGCGGCCCCGGCGGACCGGCGCGACGGGCCGCGAGCGCACCCGCGGCAGGAGCCAGCGTAGACGACGGAGGGGGCGGGCCCGGCGAGTGCCGGACCCGCCCCTCACGTCGAGCGGGGACGGTGCCTCAGCTGAGGCGCTCGCCCGTCGCGGCCGAGAAGACGTGCGCCTGGCCCGGCTTGATGGTGACGTGGATCGTGTCACCCTTCATCGGGGTGTTGCGCGGGTCGACGCGGACGATGACCTGGTCGGACGAGCCCGAGTGCAGGTCGGCGTCGCTGCTGAGCAGGTCGCCGTAGACGAACGCGTCGGAGCCGAGCTCCTCGACGAGGTTGACCCGGATGCTGAAGGCGTCCTCGGTGCCCTCGCCCACGACGTCGAGCGCCTCGGGGCGGAAGCCGATGGAGACCTTGCCGTTGTCGGCCTCGGTGAGGCCGTCGAGCACCGAGCGCTCGAGCGGCACGGCGGCGTGGCCGACCTGGGCCTTGCCGTCCTTGACGTCGAACGTGCCGATGTTCATGGCCGGCGAGCCGATGAAGCCGGCGACGAAGATGTTCGCCGGGGTGTCGTACATCTCGCGCGGGGTGCCGACCTGCTGGAGCAGGCCGTCCTTGAGGACCGCGATGCGGTCACCCATCGTGAGGGCCTCCGTCTGGTCGTGCGTGACGTAGACCGTGGTGACGCCGAGACGGCGCTGGAGCGACGCGATCTGCGTGCGGGTCTGGACGCGGAGCTTGGCGTCGAGGTTCGACAGCGGCTCGTCCATGAGGAACACCTGGGGCTGACGCACGATGGCGCGGCCCATGGCGACACGCTGGCGCTGACCACCCGAGAGGGCCTTCGGCTTGCGGTCGAGGTACTGGGTGAGGTCGAGGATCTTGGCGGCCTCCTCGACGCGCTGGCGGATCTCGGCCTTGGGGGTGCCGGCGATCTTCAGCGCGAAGCCCATGTTGTCCGCCACCGACATGTGCGGGTAGAGCGCGTAGTTCTGGAAGACCATCGCGATGTCGCGGTCCTTGGGCTGCACGTCGGTGACGTCACGGTCGCCGATGTAGATGTGCCCGGCGTTGACGTCCTCGAGACCCGCGAGCATGCGCAGGGAGGTCGACTTGCCGCAGCCCGAGGGGCCGACGAGGACGAGGAACTCGCCGTCCTCGATGTGCAGGTTGAGCGCGTCGACCGCGGGGCGCTCCGTGCCCGGGTAGATCCGCGTCGCGTGGTCGTAGGTGACCGTAGCCATGGGTGTACATCCCTCCACCGGCAGGTACGTGCCGGACGATCCGTCGTGGTCGGGTGTCTGTGCGTTCACGACTCGCGTGTCGGCGGTGACACATTCTGTTGTGCGCACGGCAGGTCGGCTGTGACTGTGCGTGACCGGCGCCGTCGTGCTGCTCGATAGTACACGGCCGTGACCGGGGTCACGCCATGGCGTCGGTCACGCGAGACGCGACCTCACGCGGTCGAGCGCGGCCGCGACGGCGTCGATGCCCGGGACGCGGTAGGTCGCGACCGTCTCGCCCGCGCCGACCTTGATCGTGACGTCGCCCGCGCCGAGCGCGGCGAAGGCCTTCTCGTCGGTCGTGTCGTCGCCCGCGTACAGGACGCGCACCTGCCCGGCGCCCGTCTCCTGCCCGACGACGGTCCGCAGCCGGGTGAGCGCCTCGCCCTTGGAGGTGGGGAGCACGGCGATCTCGACGACGTCCTTGCCGTGCATCGCGTCGAGGCCGAGCCGGGCCGCCGCGGCGTCGGCCAGCGCCTCGGCCGCGGCGGAGTCCTCGGGGCCCGCCGTGCGGGTGTGCAGGACGCCGGCGCTCGGTTTGCGCTGGACCCACACGCCCTCCCGGCCCGCGGCCGCCTCCTCGAGCGCGTCGTACAGGGCCTCGAGCGCCGCGGCCTGCTCGGGCGTGAGCTCGAGCGGCACGGCCTCGAGCACGCCGTCCGGCCGCACGTGCCCCGTCTGGGCCCCGTGGCTGCCGACGAGGTACGTCCCGGCCGGGGGCTCGGCCCGGGCCGCGAGGTCCTCGAGGTCCCGCCCCGAGACGAACGCGAGCCGGGCCCGCCCGGCCGCGGCACCGCCGTCGGGCACCGTGAGCGCGCCGAGCAGGTCGACGGCGGCGCGGGTCGACGGTGCCATGCGCGAGGCGGCCGGGTCGTCGACGAGCGGCGCGAGGACGCCGTCGAAGTCGAGCGCCACGAGCAGCGCGGCGCCGTCGTCGGCCGTGAATCGGTCGAGCGCGTCGGCGAGGTCGGCCGGCAGGGTCGTGGTCGCCGCCTCAGACATACGACGTCCGGTGGGGCATCGCGGTGAGCACGCCGAGGAACGACTCCGACCACTTGGCGACGTCGTCGCCCATGACCTTGCGCCGCAGGCGGCGCATGCGCCGGCGCTGCTCCTTGGGCTCCATGCTCGCCGCCGTGACGATGATGTCCTTCATGCCGTCGATGTCGTGCGGGTTGACGAGCAGCGGCCCGGGCGCGAGCTCGTCGGCCGCCCCGGTGAACTCGGACAGCACGAGCACCCCCTGCTCGTCCGAGCGCGCGGCGATGTACTCCTTCGCGACGAGGTTCATGCCGTCGCGCAGCGACGTCACGAGCATGACGTCCGCGGCCAGGTAGAGGGCGGCCATCTCCTCCGGCGGGTAGGAGTGGTGCAGGTAGTGGATCGCCGAGTGGCCGATCTCCCCGAACTCGCCGTTGATCCGGCCCACGAGGATCTCGACGTGCTCGCGCAGCTCCTGGTACGCGCCGACGTTCTCGCGGCTCGGGCTCGCGACCTGCACGAGCGTCGCGCGCGTGACGTCGAGACGCCCGTCCTGCAGCAGCTCGCCGTACGCCTTGATGCGGTGGCGGATGCCCTTGGTGTAGTCGAGGCGGTCGACGCCGAGCATCATGACGTCCGGGTCGCCCAGGTCCGTGCGGATCTCCTTCGCGCGCGCCTGCACCTCGGGCTGGCGGGCGAGCCGGTCGAACCGCTGCGAGTCGATCGAGATCGGGAACGCCGCGGCGCGCACGTGGCGCCCGGGGGAGCCGTCGGGCTGCGAGATCGAGATGATCGGGCCGCGCGTCGTATGGTCGGTCAGCCGCCGCACCGCGCGCACGAAGTTCGACGCGTCGCCGCCGCGCTGGAATCCGATGAGGTCGGCGCCGAGCAGGCCCTCGACGATCTGCTTGCGCCACGGCAGCTGCTGGAACAGCTCGACCGGCGGGAACGGGATGTGGTCGAAGAAGCCGATGCGCAGGTCCGGCCGCAGGTCGCGGAGCATCTTCGGGACGAGCTGCAGCTGGTAGTCGTGCACCCACACGACGGCGCCCTGGGCGGCCTGCTCGGCCGCCGCCTCGGCGAACCGCTGGTTGACCCGGCGGTACGCGTCCCACCACTGGCGGTGGTACGTCGGCGGCGAGATGACGTCGTGGTACAGCGGCCACAGGGTGTCGTTCGAGAATCCCTCGTAGTACCGCTCGATCTCGGACCGCGACAGGGTCACCGGGACGAGCAGCATGTCGTCCGCCTCGAACGGCTCGTGCTTGAGGTCGGGCGCCCCCGACCAGCCGACCCACGCGCCGTCGGACTTCTGCATGACCGGCTCGAGCGCCGTCACGAGCCCGCCGGGCGAGCGCTGCCAGCGCACCTCCCCGTCGTCGTCCACGGTGAAGTCGACGGGGAGCCGGTTGGCCACGACCACCAGGTCGTAGCCGGAGGAATGTCCTGACGATCCTTTACCTGCCACCGGCAATCTCCCAAGGGTTGTTGAAACGACGTCCTACCGTCACAGGGTAACGACGTGGCCTCGACGACCACCCTAACGAGGGCCTGTTCTGCGCGCGCCCGGGGCCGTCCGGGCGGCTACGGTGTGCCCCATGAACGAGGTCGACGGGGGCCGGGTCGCCGCCCCGGGCGGGCCCGGCGAGGCCCGCCCGGAGGCCCCCGCGGGGGCGCTCGCGGAGGGCACCGAGATCGGCGGGTACACCGTCGTCACCCTGCTGGGACGCGGTGCGATGGGCGCCGTCTACGAGTGCGTCGACGGCGGCGGGCACGCGGTCGCGGTCAAGGTCCTGCACGCCCACGTCGACGCCGACCCGGCCGGGCGCGAGCGCCTGCGCCGCGAGGTCGCCGCGCTGCAGCGCCTGCGCCACCCCGCGGTCGCCCAGGTGCTCGACGCCGAGCTCGACGGTCCCTTTGCCTTCGTCGTGACCGAGCTGGTCGACGGCGTGACGCTCGAGGACGAGGTCGACGAGCGCGGGCCGCTCGACCCGCAGGACCTCTACTCGCTGGCCGACCAGCTCGCGGACGCGCTCGAGGCCGTCCACACGGCCGGGATCGTGCACCGCGACCTCAAGCCGTCCAACGTCATGGTCACCGACCAGGGCCCGGTCCTCATCGACTTCGGCATCGCGCAGGGGCCGGGCGACGCCCGCACGACCTCGACCGGCTTCGTCATGGGCACGCCCGGCTACATCGCGCCCGAGCTGCTGGACGGCGGCGACCCGGTCCCCGAGACGGACTGGTGGAGCTGGGCCGCGCTGCTCGTGTTCGCCGCGACGGGGCGCTCGCCGTTCGGGGTGCGCCCGACCGACCTCGTGCTGCAGCGCTCGCGCGAGGGCCGGCCAGACGTCGTCGGCCTGCCGCCCCGGACCGCGCGCGCGCTCGCGGGCGCGCTGCACGCCGACCCGTCGCGCCGCTGGGGGCCGACCGAGGTCGCCCGCGCGCTGCGCCGCGACGCCGACGACGCCGCTCGCGCGGCCACCGGCATGCCGTACGACCCGGACGCGACGCAGCGCATCGTCGCGTCGGAGGAGACCCAGCGCGTCGGGCTGCCGACCCAGGTCGTCGGCGCGCCGCCGAGCGACGGGTACGTCGCGACGGTCCCACCGCCTCCCGTCGCGGACCCGACCGAGCCGATGACCGCCGTCGAGCGGGACCGGGCCAACGCGCACGACGGCGGCACGCAGCTCATGCCGGTCGGCGACGCGCGCTACCGCCCGTACGACGAGCTCGGGGACGACGAGGAGGAGCCCGGGCCCGAGGAGGTCCGCGGCTACGTGCGCCCGGCGCGCCGTCGCCGCACCGGGACCGTGCTCGCGCTCGGCCTGCCGCTCGTCGTGCTCGGCGCGACCCGGCCGGGCGTCGCGTTCGCCGTCCTCGTCGGCCTCGTCGTGCTGTGCCGGATCGTCGCGACGTCGGCCGACGCGCTGCACGACCGGCGCGAGCGCAAGGGCGTGCGGCGCTCGGACGGGCTGCTCTCCGCGGTGCTGCTGCCGTGGCACGTGGTCACGGGCGCGATCGGCGCGATCCCCGCGGCGCTCGTCGGGGCGTGCGTCGGGGTGCTCACCGTGGTGCTCGGCTTCTGGGTCTTCGGCGACGGACGCCTCGTCGTGCTGCCGCTCGACGACGTCGAGGCCCGGTCCGTCGGCGGCCGCAACGCGCCGATCGTCTTCTGCGCGGTGCTCGCCGCGGCGGTCCTGCTCGCGACGCTCGCGACGTGGTTCGGGCCGGCCGGGCGCACGGCGCGCGACGGCGCGCGGACCGTCCTCGGCGCGCTCGCGCCGGGCCTGGTCGGGGCGGCGATCGTGGTGGTGCTGTGCCTCGTGGGGGCGTGGATGCTCGGGATGCCGGTGCTCGAGGACCCGCCGGTGGTCCACTGGTGGCCCATGTCCGGGCCGCCGTCGATCCTGTGACGCACGTGCCGCCGTCGGGCACCGGGCGCACCGTCGCCGGAGGCGTAACCTCGCGCACACCTGGCTCCCAGGCTGGCTCGGTACGCTGGCCTCGGAACGGTCCGGCCGTACGCGCCTGGCCGCGGCCGCCCCTGCGCGGGGCCCTCAGCGAAGGACCACAGGAGCACGATGTCGACCAAGAACGCCAACATGACCAAGGCGCAGCGGCGGGAGGCCGCTCGTGCCGAGGCGCTCGCCCTGCAGCAGAAGCAGGCCTCGCGCGACCGGCGCAACCGCATCATCACGTTCAGCGTGCTGGGCCTCGCCGTCGTCGGCCTCGCCGTGGTGATCTGGATGATCCTCCAGGAGGGTCAGAAGTCCGCCATGGAGAAGGTCGACGCCGTCCCGTCGACCGCGACGCACGACGGCGCGACGGGCATCCCGCTCGGCGCCGACGGCGTCGCCGGCGCGGTCAACGAGGGCGCGACCGAGATCGGGTCCTACGTCGACTTCCTGTGCCCGCACTGCGCCGAGTTCGAGGCCGCCAACGGTGAGGACCTGCGCACGATGCTCGACGACGGCGACGCGACGCTCGTCATGCACCCGGTCGCGATCGTGGACCCGAGCAGCAACGGCTACTCGGTCCGCGCCGCCGCGGCGTTCGTGTGGGTCGCCGAGAACGCGCCCGAGCAGGCCTTCGACTACCAGCAGGTGCTGTTCGAGAACCAGCCGTCGGGCGGCAGCCTGACCGACCAGCAGCTGGCCGACCTGGCCGAGGGCGTCGGCGTCCCGGCCGACGTCGCGGCCGGCATCGGCGACGGCACCGCGCACGACACGTACGGCGAGTGGGTCGAGGCCGCGACCGACGAGGTCCTGGCCGACGAGTCGCTGAAGAACCCCGAGAGCGGCGGCTTCGGCACGCCGACGGTGACGATCGACGGCGAGCGCTGGGGCGGCAACTGGTCGACGCCCGGCGAGCTCCTCGCGGCCGTCACGGGCTGATCCTCTCGCAGACCCGGGCGCGCGCCAGCCGGTAGGCTGGTCCGCGCTCGCGCCGCCTTAGCTCAGCTGGTAGAGCTCCCGTCTTGTAAACGGAAGGTCGTCGGTTCGAACCCGACAGGCGGCTCTTTCTACGTTGTGGGCGTGATTTTTGGCCCGTTTCGTCCGGATCATCCGGACGAAACGGGCCAAAAATCACGCCCACAACGCTTTCGTGCCGCGGCTCAGGCCGGCGGCCAGGCGCCCGGCGTCGGCCACTTCGCCGTGCGGCCGTCGCCGCTCGAGGTGCCCTGGAGACGCCGGCGCACCCACGGCACGGCGTGCGCCCGCAACCACCGGACGTCCTCGCGCGCCTTCGCGACGAACCGCTGGGGCGGCCGGGGCTCGAGCAGCTCGTCGTACGCGACGTCGTCGGGCTCGAGGCCGAGCGCGTCGAGCGCGGCCTGCGACACCCGGCGGTGCCCCTCGGACGTGAGGTGGATGCGGTCGTCGGACCACACCTGGTAGTCGAACAGCGAGCGCATGCCCCACAGGTCGAGCACGTAGGCGCCGTGCCGGCGTGCGACCGACCAGACGTTGGCGTTGTACTGCCCGGTGCGCCCGCGCGTCACGCTCAGCGCCCCGCCCGCACGGAACCCGGTGGCGAGCAGCACGTCCGCGCCCGTCGCCCGGATCTCGACCACGGCGTCCTCCAGCCGCGCGGCAAGGACGTCGGGGTCCGCCTTCGGGCGCAGGATGTCGTTGCCGCCGCCGACGAGCGAGACGAGGTCCGGCTCGGCGGCGAGCGCCGCCGGCACCTGCTCGTCGAGGATGTGCCGCAGCAGCCGCCCGCGGATCGCGAGGTTGGCGTACTCGAGCGGCGCGAGCCCGGCCGCCACCCGGCGGGCCGAGAGGGTGTCGGCGAGCCGGTCGGCCCAGCCGCGCTGCTTCGCGTCGGACTCCGTGCCCGACGGCGCGAGCGTGCCGTCGTCGTACGGGTACGGGTCCCACAGGCCCTCGGTGAAGGAGTCGCCGACAGCGACGTAGCGCCGCCATCGGGGCGGCGTCGTGCCGGCCGCCTCGCGGGTGGCCTCGGCGTCGGGGACGACGGTCGTGGTGTCGGGGGCGTCGGGTGCGCTCTGGTCGCTCACCCGATGCATTGTGCCGAACTCTGCGTCCCGGGTATATCGGGATCCCGCTCCGGGCTCAGGGGAGGCGCCAGTCGACGGACGCCGCGCCCTGCTGCTCGAGCAGCGCGTTGACGCGCGAGAACGGCCGCGAGCCGAAGAACCCCCGGTACGCCGAGAGCGGGCTGGGGTGCGCGCTCTCGACGGTCGGCACCCCGCCCAGCCACGGCTTGAGCGACGCCGCGTCGCGGCCCCACAGGATCGCGACGAGCGGGCCGCCACGCGCGACGAGCGCCTTGATCGCCGCCTCGGTGACCTGCTCCCAGCCCTTGCCGCGGTGCGAGCCCGGCTCGCCGGGGCGGACCGTGAGGACCCGGTTGAGCAGCATGACGCCCTGGTCGGCCCACGGGCTCAGGTCGCCCGACGAGGGCGGGGGAGCGCCGACGTCGTCGGCCAGCTCCTGAAAGATGTTCACGAGCGACTTCGGCAGCGGCCGCACGTGCGGCTGGACCGAGAACGACAGCCCCATCGGGTGGCCCGGCGTCGGGTACGGGTCCTGCCCGACGACGAGCACCCGGACCTCCGCGAGCGGACGCCGGAACGCGGCGAGCACGTCGCCCGGCGCGGGCAGGTATCGGCGGCCGGCGGCCGTCTCCGCGCGCAGGAAGTCGCCCATGGCGTGGATCTGCGGCTCGACGTGGGCGAGCGCCGCGGCCCAGTCGGGGGCGATCACCGTCTCGAGCGGGGGGCGGGCGGCGGGCGTCGGCGTCGAGGTGTCCGTGTCCACCCGCGTGACGCTAGCGCAGCCCGGCCCCGGGCCGTCAGGTGCTGGTGGACCCCACGAGGGCATCCGGCAGCTCGTCGGGTGCGCGACGCGCGGGCGTGGGTCGCGGAGGTGCGCACCGTCGTCGGACATACTGGGACGTCATGAGCGAGATGGTGGTCCAGGAGGTCGCGCCGGAGGCGCAGGCCCCGGCGTCGGGCACGACGCAGGAGGGCGAGCTCTCCGACCGCGACCGCGAGATCCTCGCGTTCGAGCGCCAGTGGTGGAAGTACGCGGGCGCCAAGGAGCAGGCGGTGCGCGAGCTGTTCGGCCTGTCGCCCACGCGCTACTACCAGGTGCTCAACGCCCTCATCGACTCCCCGGCGGCGCTCGCCCACGACCCGATGCTGGTCAAGCGGCTGCGGCGGATGCGCGCCACCCGGCAGCGCGCCCGCTCGGCGCGGCGGCTCGCCGACGAGCGCGTCTGAACCTGAGAACGGCCTGAACGCGCGGCCAGCCGGAACCGCTACCCTGGCCGCCGTGACGAAGAGCCAGTACCCCTACCCGCCGGACGAGTTCGACGCTCGGCGCCCCGAGGGCGCTCCCGTCGGCGTGCACCGCGAGCCGCGCAGCCGGTGGAGCGCGGTCTGGCCCTTCCTGCTGGTCGCGGTCGTCTTCGCCGGCATCGCGGTCGGCGTGGTCTCGTACCTGTCCGACGACCGCGGGGGCGACACCCCGCCCGCCGCGTCGTCGACCGAGGACGCCGCCGGCGGCGACGGTGAGGACACCGGGGAGGAGACCGGCGCCGAGGGCGAGCCGTCCGAGGAGCCGAGCGCCGAGCCCACCGACACCGCGACCGAGGAGCCGCCGGCCGAGGGGCTCTCGGAGGAGGACGTCGCCGCGCTCCTGGCGCAGGCGAGCCTCACGGCGCCGATCGTGGTGCAGAACGCCTCGCCCCAGGCCGGGGCCACCGTCGACGGGCTCGCCGGCTCGACCGCCGAGTTGCTCACCGCGCAGGGCTTCTCGAACATCACGACGGCCAACTTCGACGGCTCGGAGGCCCCGTCCGGGAACGCCGTCCGGTACGTCGGCGACCGTGCCGAGACGTCGGCGGCCGTGGCCGCGGTGCTGGGGATCCCGGAGGAGAACGTGCGCCAGGTCGACGCGCTGCCGCAGGGCGAGATCGCGGTCGTCATGGTCACCGCCGTGGAGTGATGCCCGCCGCGAGCGACGGGGACCGAAGCCGCAGTTCGGGACGACACGCGACATCCCGGACAATGATGCTTCCACCGTGTGACGCTCACCACTAGGCTGCCGTCACCGCGGGGCGGCCGGCCCTGTGGCGAGGGAAGCACAAGGAGAAGTACATGGCCCAGGGCACCGTCAAGTGGTTCAACGCGGAGAAGGGGTACGGGTTCATCACCCCGACCTCGGGCGGGCAGGACCTCTTCGTCCACTACAGCGCCATCCAGAGCGACGGTTACCGCACTCTCGACGAGGGCCAGCAGGTCGAGTTCGAGGTCGGTCAGGGGCAGAAGGGGCCGCAGGCCGAGCAGGTCCGGCCCCTCTGACGGCTCTCACGCAGACCCGGGCCGTCCCGGGAGCCCTCACGGCTCCGGGCGGTCCGGGTCTCGTCGTCCCGGGACCGGGGCGGTCCCTTGCGGCAGACGGTGCACGACGCCGCGTGCCGCCGTCGTGCGCCCTGGGCGAACGCCTTGCACTCGCCTGGGGAGAGTGCCAATAATGGATTAGCACTCTCGACTGTCGAGTGACAGCGCGAGGGTGAAGCACTCGGTCGACAGGTGAGGCTCACCGAGCGGGCGGTGACATGAACGCCGCCCGGTGGGTCGTCCGTCGCGGGCACCGGTCGACCACCGTAAGCCACCAGCGGAGGATTCATCCCCATGGCCAAGATCATCGCGTTCGATGAGGAAGCTCGTCGGAGCATGGAGCGCGGGCTGAACAAGCTCGCGGACACCGTGAAGGTCACGCTCGGCCCCAAGGGCCGCAACGTGGTGCTCGACAAGAAGTGGGGCGCCCCCACGATCACCAACGACGGTGTCTCGATCGCCAAGGAGATCGAGCTCGAGGACCCGTACGAGAAGATCGGTGCCGAGCTCGTCAAGGAGGTCGCGAAGAAGACCGACGACGTCGCGGGTGACGGCACCACCACCGCCACCGTGCTCGCCCAGGCCCTCGTCAAGGAGGGTCTGCGTGTCGTCGCCGCCGGCGCCAACCCGATCGCCGTCAAGCGCGGCATCGAGAAGGCCGTCGAGGCGGTCACCGAGCAGCTCCTGAACTCCGCCAAGGAGGTCGAGACCAAGGAGGAGATCGCTGCCACGGCCGCCATCTCCGCCGGCGACCCCGCGATCGGCGAGCTCATCGCCGAGGCCCTCGACAAGGTGGGCAAGGAGGGCGTCATCACGGTCGAGGAGTCGAACACCTTCGGCCTGGAGCTCGAGCTCACCGAGGGCATGCGGTTCGACAAGGGCTTCCTCGCCCGCTACTTCGAGACGGACCCGGAGCGCCAGGAGGCCGTCCTCGAGGACCCGTACGTCCTGATCGTCGAGTCGAAGATCTCGAACGTCAAGGACCTGCTGCCGATCCTCGACCAGGTCATGAAGGCTGGCCGCTCGCTCCTCATCATCGCCGAGGACGTCGAGGGCGAGGCCCTGGCGACCCTGGTGCTCAACAAGATCCGCGGCACCTTCAAGTCCGTCGCCGTCAAGGCCCCGGGCTTCGGCGACCGCCGCAAGGCCATGCTGCAGGACATCGCGATCCTCACCGGCGGCCAGGTCATCACCGAGACGGTCGGCCTCAAGCTCGAGAACGCGACGCTCGACCTGCTGGGCCAGGCGCGCAAGGTCGTCGTCACCAAGGACGAGACCACGATCGTCGAGGGTGCCGGCGACGCCGAGCTCATCGCCGGTCGCGTCAACCAGATCCGCAGCGAGATCGAGAAGTCGGACTCCGACTACGACCGCGAGAAGCTGCAGGAGCGCCTCGCCAAGCTGGCCGGCGGCGTCGCCGTCATCAAGGCCGGCGCGGCCACCGAGGTCGAGCTCAAGGAGCGCAAGCACCGCATCGAGGACGCCGTGCGCAACGCCAAGGCCGCGGTCGAGGAGGGCATCGTCGCCGGTGGTGGCGTCGCCCTCATCCAGGCCGGTGCCGCCGCGTTCGAGAAGCTCGAGCTCGACGGTGACGAGGCCATCGGTGCGCAGATCGTCGCCGCGGCGGTCTCGGCCCCGCTCAAGCAGATCGCGATCAACGCCGGTCTCGAGGGCGGCGTCGTCGCCGAGCGCGTCAAGGGCCTCCCGGCCGGCCAGGGCCTCAACGCCGCCACGGGCGAGTACGAGGACCTGCTCGCCGCGGGCGTCAACGACCCGGTCAAGGTCACGCGCTCCGCGCTCCAGAACGCCGCGTCGATCGCCGCGCTGTTCCTCACCACCGAGGCCGTCGTCGCCGACAAGCCGGAGCCGCCGGCCGGCGGTGGCGGTCACGGCGACGGTGGCATGGGCGGCATGGACTTCTGATCCGTCCCCCTGTGACAGCCTCGCGCTGACGCAGACGGCGGCCGGTCGCCTCGGGTTCGTCCCGGGGCGGCCGGCCGCCGTCGTTCTCTGGTCAGAACTCCGCTCGCACGGATCAGTGGGAGAAGAGGCGGCTCGCCTGCGCCTCGGCGTCGGCGTAGGTGCGCGCCGCCGACGCGAGCGCGGCCGTGACGGCGTCGAGCGCCGCCTCGACCTGGGTCTGCGTCGCCTGCCACTGGCTCATCACGCCGGCGAACGACGTCGCCGCGCTGCCGTGCCAGCTCGACTGCAGGTCCTGCAGGTGCCGCATCATGGCGGCCACCTCGGACCGGATCGCGCCCACCGACCCGCTGACCGCCGCGCTCGCCTGCGCGACCCGCTCGCTGTCGACCTCGTACCGCACGTGTCCTCCTTCGTCGTCGTGCCCCCGCGGGGGTTCCGACGACGACGGTAGGCGGGGCGGGGGGTCTCGTGCCGGGGCGTCGGGCGAACCTGTGGACAACCTTCCCGCGCCGGCCGGTGTGGGCGGCGCACTACCTCGGCGAGAAGCGCGCTACCTCGGCGGAAGATGCGCTACCTCGGCGCGGGGCCGACGGGCGCCTGCTCGTCGAGCTTGCGCTTCTCCTTGAGCAGGCGATGCAGCTCGGCGTCGAGGTTCTGGCGCGCGGGCTCCTCCCAGGCCGCGCCGAGCGGGCTCGCATAGAGGCGCGGACGCTGCAGCAGCTTCTGGAGCACCTTGATGCGCGCCTCGAGGTAGTCGCCGAGCGGGATGTGGGAGTACTCGGACCGCACGGCCTTGACGTACTCCTTGTACCGCTGCGGCTCGGACGCGAGCATCGCGAGGTCCGCGTCGTTGAGCACGGCCGAGTCGAAGTCTCCCGGGTCGGGCTTGTGCCGCGCGAGCGTGTCCACGAGGTGCCCGACCCGGTCGGCGGACTCGGGCGAGACGCCCAGCCGGGTGAGCTGCTCGCGCGCGAGCTCGGCGCTCAGCGTCGTCTGCTCGCCACCGCGCGTCGCGTACGCGACCTTCCGGTCGGCGTCGAACACGGCCCCGTGGTACCAGGCGGCGAGCCGCACGAGGTCGGGCTCGTGCGTCTCCTCGGCGAGCTCGTCCACGCGGTGCAGGACGGCGGCCAGGTGGCGCAGGTTGTGGAAGTGACGGTCCGGCTCGGACCAGCGCTCGATGAGCTCTTCCCCCACCGCGCGGATCTCGTCCTCCGTCGCGGTCGCCCCCGCTCCCTGGCAGGACCGGACGAACGCGTTGAGGAACCACTGCGGCGCGTCGGCGCTCATGACGCCCATCGCTATCAGACCTTCGGTCGACGTGTAGGACTGCCTTCATCGCCAGCGTACGACCGGGCGCCCACACACGTGGGCTCGCACGACCGGTCCGTCATCGCGACGAGGACGACCCCGCATCGTAGCGGGGTCCGGCGGGGAGCAGAACCCGGACCGTCAGCCCGCCGCCCGGCGTCTCCGCCACGCCGACGTGCCCGTGGTGCGCCCCGACGATCGCGGCGACGATCGCGAGGCCCAGGCCCGAGCCGCCCGACCCGCGGTTGCGCGACGAGTCCGCCCGGTAGAACCGCTCGAAGATCTTGCCCGCCTGCTCGGCGCTCACACCGGGCCCGTGGTCGCGCACCTCGACGCAGACCTGGCCCTCCGCCGTCGTGCCGAGCGCGATCTCGGCCGGCGATCCCGCGGGCGTGTGCCGGGCCACGTTGCCGACCAGGTTGGTCAGGACCTGCCGCAGGCGGTCGGCGTCGCCCGTGACGACGAGGCCCGACGGCGCCGCGTCCCCCGGGTGCAGGCCGGTCACGGACACGGTGCGCGTGGGGTCGAGGGCGTGCAGGTCCTGCGCGGCGTCGCGCGCGATCGCGACGACGTCGACGGGCTCGTGCCGCATGGGCCGGCCCTCGTCGAGCCGCGCGAGCACGAGCAGGTCGTTGACGAGCGTCCCCATGCGGCGGGCCGAGTCCTCGATCCGGCCCATCGTGTCCTCGACCTTGTCGGACGTGTCGAGCGCCCCCATCCGGTACAGCTCGCCGTAGCCCTTGATCGTCGCCAGCGGGGTGCGCAGCTCGTGGCTCGCGTCGGAGACGAAGCGGCGCATCCGGGCCTCGGACGCCTCCTGCACGGCGAACGCCTGCTCGATCTGCGCGAGCATCGTGTTGAGCGAGTGGGCCAGCGAGCCGACCTCGGTCGACGCGGGCTGCGGCGGGATGCGCTGCGACAGGTCGCCCGCGGCGATCGCGGCCGCCGTCGACTCGATGCGCCGCAGCGGGCGCAGCGACCGGTGCACGAGGAGGTAGGCCGCGAGCCCGCCGAGCACGACGATGCCGACGCCCGAGGCCAGCAGCGAGCGCGAGAGGAACGCGACCGTCTCCTCGACGCCCGCGAGGGGGAGCGCGACGTAGGCCGTGCCCTCCTGCGTCCCGGCGCCGCTGGTGAGGAGCACGGGCACCGAGACCACGCGCCAGCGGGTCGCGACGACGCCGCCCGTCGAGCCTGTCGTGAACGTCTCGAGCCCGCGTCCGGCGGCTTCGGCGACCTGCTCGTCGGGGACGAGGGGCGTGCCGTACTTGTCGATCGTCTGCTGCCAGGCGATGGGGGACGACGTCGCGCCGTCCGCGTCGCGCAGGACGAGCACGTACTCGCTGGGGATGCGCGTGCCGCTCGCGGACGGGTCCACGAGCTCGGTGACCTCGCGCGCGGCCTGCTTGAGCTGCTCGTCCATCTGGTCGACCAGGTAGTTCGAGACGACCGCACGCGTCGCGAGCGCGGCGAGCACGAGCCCGAGCGCGAGCAGCAGCACGATGATCGCGACGAGCCGCGCGCGCAGCGGCAGCCGCTCGAACCACGCCCAGCGGGGCGCCGGGTCGCCGCCCGTGCCGCCGTCCGCCGTCGGGCCTGCCCCCGGCGGACCTGCCGGGTCCGTGCCCGACGGCGGCACGGCGGCCGTCCAGGTCATCGCGCGGTCTGCGGGGCCCGCAGCAGGTAGCCGACGCCGCGCTTGGTGTGGATCATCGGCGGCAGCTCGACGTCGTGGCCGTCGGGCCCGGTGACGGTGAGGTGGTCGATCTTGCGCCGCAGGTACGAGATGTACGACTCGACGATGTTGGCGTCGCCGCCCCAGTCGTACTGCCACACGTGGTCGAGGATCTGCGCCTTGGACAGCACGCGGCCCGCGTTGAGCATGAGGTAGCGCAGCAGCTTGAACTCGGTGGGGGACAGGTCCACCTCGACGCCCGCCCGGCGCACCTCGTGCGAGTCCTCGTCCAGCTCCAGGTCGCCCACGCGCAGCACCGCGTCGTCCTCGGGCTGGGCCGCGTTGGTCCGGCGCAGCACCGCGCGGATGCGCGCCACGACCTCCTCGAGGCTGAACGGCTTGGTCACGTAGTCGTCGCCGCCCACCGTGAGGCCCTGGATCTTGTCCTGCGTGTCGTCGCGCGCGGTGAGGAACAGCACGGGCGTGTGCCGCCCCGTCGAGCGCATGCGCCGCGTGACCGTGAACCCGTCCATGTCCGGCAGCATGACGTCGAGCACGACGAGGTCGGGCTCGAGGTCGCGCACCAGCTGGAGCGCGCTCGCCCCGTCGGCGGCCGCGTGCACCTCGAAGCCCGCGAAGCGCAGGGAGGTCGACAGCAGCTCGCGGATGTTCGGCTCGTCGTCCACGACGACGAGGCGAGCCTCGGGTGCGGAGGAGGTGGCGGACATGCCTCCAGTGTGCGCCCGATCCCTGGACGCTTCCTGGACAGCACCTGCCGTGCGCCGGGGTGCGCCGAGCGGCGTGCGGACCGGGCCGTCCGTAGACTCGGCGGCCCCGGACGAACGCCCGGCGGCCCGCACGGCCGGAGCGAGGAGCGGAGGACGCCGTGACCGAGACGCCACCGCGAGCGCCCGCCCGACGCCGCGGCGCGGGCCCCGCCGCGGTGCTCGCCGCGTGGCTCACGGCCGTGCTCGCCGTCGGCGCGGTCGCGGCCGGGTGGGCGCAGCGCACGCTGCTCGACACCGACCGGTTCGTCGCGGTCGCGGGCCCCGTCGCCGACGACCCGCAGGTCACCCGCCCGCTCGGCGACGCCGTGGCGGGTGCCGTGGTCGCGGGGCTCGACGTCGACCGGCTCCCCGGCGACGTGGCAGGGATCGTCGAGGAGGAGGTGCGGCGCCTCGTGGACGAGGCGCTCGCCTCGGCGCCGGTGCGCGAGCGCCTCCGCGGCCTCGTCCGGGAGGCGCACGCCGGCACGGTCGGCCTCGCCCGCGGCGAGGGCGACGACACCGCGGGCGTGGCGCTCGCGGAGGACGGCGTGGTGCTCGAGACCCGGCCCGCCGTCGTCGACGCGATCCGGGTCGTGACGCAGGGGCTCGGGCCGCTCGGGGAGGTGCTCCCCGAGCTGGTCGTGCCCGAGAACGCCGGCCGCGTGCTGCTCGTGCCGACGGACGCGTTCGACGGGCTGCGGGACTTCGTGCAGGGCGTCGACCGCGCCGCGCCGCTCCTGCTGGTCGGCGCGGGGCTGGGGCTCGTCCTCACGCTCGTCGTGGCGACCCGCCGCCGCCTCGCGCTCGCGCACCTCGGCCTCGCGGTCGCCGTCGTGGGCGGCCTGGCCGCGCTCGGCAGCGTCCCGCTGCGCGACACGGCCGTGCGCGGCGTGCACGACGCCGGCCTGCGCGGTGCGCTGCGCGCGCTGCTCGAGCCGGTCGGCGCCGACCTCACCGCGACGCTCGGGTGGACGGCGGCCGCCGGCGCCGCCCTCGCGGTCGTCGCGTGGCTCGTCTCGCGCGTCGCGCGGCGGTAGGGCGGGCGCGACGACCGCGGCAGGGCGGGTGCGGTCCCGGGAGGCCTCGGCTGTCCGTACACTCGGCCACGCCCGTCGACGAGGAGGACCCCGTGCCGCACCGCGCAGTCGCCCATGCCCGGACCTACGAGCGGCGCCGGCGCCCGGGGGTCGGGCTCCTCGCGGTGCTGACGGCCCTGCTCGTGGTCGCCGCGACGCTCGTCGTGTGGACGCAGCGCACCGCGCTCGACACCGAGCGGTTCGTCGACGTCGCCGGCACCCGGCTCGGCGACCCGGTGCTGACCCGGCCGCTCGCCCAGGCCGCCGCCGACCAGGCGCTGCGTGCGGCGGGCCAGGACGCGGTCCCGGCCGAGGTGCGCGTCCAGGTCGAGCAGGCCGTCGAGGGCGTCGTCGCCTCCGACGCGTTCCGCTCGCGGATCGAGCAGCTCGTGGTCACCGCGCACGCGGGTGCGGTCGGCGTTGCGCGCGGACAGGCCGAGAGGCATCCCGACGTCGCGCTGACGTCCGAGGGCTTCGTCGTCGACACCCGGCCGGTGGCGGTCGAGATGCTCGACGGGGTCGCAGCCGGGCTCGGCGACGCGGGCGCGGCGATCGCCGAGCGCGGCGTCCCGGACGGGGCCGGGCAGGTGCCGCTCCTGAGCTCGCGCGCGTTCTCGGTCGTCGAACGGGCCGTGCAGACCGTCGACCGCGCCGTCGTGCCCCTGGTCGCGGGCGCCGCCGTCGCGCTCGCGCTCACGCTCGCCCTCGCGGTCCGACGACGCCGCGCGCTCGCGGGCGTCGGTGCGGCGACCGCGGTCGTCGCGGCGCTCGCGGCCCTCGCGACCGTCGCGGTCCGCGTGCTCCTCGGCACCGGCTCGGGGCCGGCCGAGGCGCGCGCCGTGGGCGCGCTCCTCGAGCCGCTCGTCGCCGACCTGACCGGGACGCTGTGGCTCGTCGCCGGGGTCGGCGTGGTGCTCGGGGTCGTCGCCGGCCTCGCGGCCCGCGTCGGTCAGAGGTAGCGCAGCGGGTCGAACTCGTCGATCGGGATGATCCGCACGCGCGGCAGCGGCGCGGTGAACGCGTCGGCGTCGCCCTCGAGGTCGAACATCTCCAGGCCGCGCTCGGTGAGCTGGGAGAACTGCGCGTTGACGAACTCGCGGAACGCGAGCAGGCCGACGCGGCGCTCGCCCTCGCCGAGCAGCGCCTCGATCTGCGGCAGGAAGTCGCCGTCGTGGCTCGCGAGCAGCACGTCCCCGGAGCGCGACGCGAGCGCGTCGAGCGTGCGCTGGATACCGACGTCGACGACCTTCTCGGTACCGGACGCGGCGAGCGGGATCGGGCGGTAGCCCATCGCGAGCAGCGCCTGGACGAACGGCATCGGCATCTGCCCGCTCGTGGCGTTGAGGAAGAACAGCGGGACGACGTCCTGACCCCACACCTTCTGCGCGAACGCGCTGATGCGGTCCCAGCGCGGACGCTCCTGCGGGTCCGGGCGCCGGTTGAGGACGTTCATGCCGAGCGTGGCGTCGATGTTCTCGCCGTCCACGAGCAGGTAGGTCTTGCGGGGGGTGCCGACGACGTCGGGCGGGGACACCGACGGCGGACCGGCGAAGGCTGCGGACATGCGCCCAGCGTATCCGCGTCGCGGCCGCTCGACCTGTGCACCGTGCGCCGCCACCGAGCGCCCTCGGCCGGGGCGCGCGTGGATCGTTGGGTCGCCGAGTCGCTACCCTCTTGCCCCGTGCACACTCACGATCTCGGTGCGCAGCCACGCGTGACCGTGCTGCAGCACTCCTCGGACGTCCCGCTCGACCGGCTCGCCCGGCGCCTCGGCGACGTGCGGCTCGTCCGCCTGTTCGACGGCGACCCGGTCCCCGCGCTCGACGAGTGCGGCGACGGGCTCGTCGTGCTCGGCGGGCAGATGTCGGCCTACGCCGACGACGTCGCGCCGTGGCTGCCCGCGGTGCGCGCGCTGCTCGCGGAGGCCGCGACGTCGGGCCTGCCCACGCTCGGCATCTGCCTCGGCGCCCAGCTGCTCGCGGTCGCGGGCGGCGGCCGCGTCGAGGTCGGCGCACCCCCCGGACGCGAGGCCGGCGTGGTGCCTGTTCGTTGGCGTGGGAGCGCGCTCACGGACCCGGTGCTCGGCCCGCTCGTCCGTGCGGCGGGCGCGACGACCGACGCCGACGTCGAGGCCGGCCGCTGCTCGACGCTCGCGGTGAGCATGCACGCGGACGCCGTCGTCGAGTTGCCCGTCGGCGCCGAGTGGCTCGCGTACTCCGAGATGTACCCGTACCAGGCGTTCCGCCTCGGCTCGGCGCTCGGCGTGCAGTTCCACCCCGAGGCGAGCCCGTCGCTCGCCGTGCGGTGGGCGCTCGACCACACCGACGTCTCGACGGCCGAGGTCTCCGACGCCGCCTACGCGCACTCCGAGGAGCTCGACGCGACGTGCGCGCTGCTCGCCGACGCGTTCATGGCCCAGGTCCGGGCGCACGCCGGCGCCGGGCTCGCGCTCGCCGGCTGACGCCGTCGTCCCCGCCCCGAACGCTGTGGGCGTGATTTCTGGCCGCTTTTGTCCAGAAGATCCGGACGAATCGGGCCAGAGATCACGCCCACAGCGGTAGAGGTCTGCCGGGCGGTCAGGACTCGAGCTGCGGCGCCGGGGCCTGGCCGGCCTTGAGCGCGGCGAGCCGCGCCTCGAGCTCGATGTCCTTGTCGTGCGACTCGAGCTCGGCGAACTGCGACTCGAGCGAGGCCGCGGCCACCTCGGCCTGACCGAGCGCCATCGCCTCCTCCCGGCGCACGGCCTCCTCGAAGCGCGACAGCTCGCTCGTCGGGTCGAGCACGTTGATCGAGCTGATGGCGCCCTGGACCGTCTGCTGCGCCTCGGCCGCCTTCTGGCGCGCGACGAGCTGGTCGCGCTTGGTCTTGAGCTCGCCCAGCTTGTCCTTCATCGCGGCGAGGCCGGACTTCAGCTTCTCGACGGTCACCCGCTGCTGCTCGATCATCGGCTGCGCGGCCTTGACCTCGGACTCCGCGTCGAGCTGCTTGCGCAGGGCGACCTTGGCGAGGTTGTCGAACTTGTCGGCGTTGGCCGTGTCGCCCGCGGCGCGGTACTCGTCGGCCTTGCGCGAGGCGGCGAGCGCCTTGGCGCCCCACTCCTGCACCGCCGCGACGTCCTCGTGGTAGTCCTGCTCGGCGAGGCGCAGGTTGCCGATCGTCTGGGCGATCGCCTGCTCGGCCTCGGCGATGTTGTTCGTGTAGTCGCGCACGAGCTGGTCGAGCATCTTCTGGGGGTCCTCGGCCCGGTCGATCAGCGCGTTGATGTTCGCCCGGGCGAGCTGGCTGATGCGGCCGAGGATGCTCTGCTTCTGGGTCATGGTTCGCCTTCCGTGCCGTAGCGGTGTCCGTCGTCGTGGTGTCCGTGGTGGTCCGTCGATGGTCCGACGAGCGCGGCCGTCGGATGGTTCCGGTTAGAAGCGGCCTCCGCGGGACCGGCCGCCGCCGCGTCCGCCGGAGAACCCGCCCCGGCCGCCTCCGAAGCCGCCGCCCCCGAAGCCGCCGCCGAGCCCCCCGCCCGACCGGCGCGAGCCGCGCGACCCGCCGAAGCCTCCGGAGCCGCCGAACCCGCCCGAGCCGCCGAACCCGCCCGGGCCGCGGTAGCCGCCGCCCCCGCCGCGCAGGATCGAGTCGAGCAGGATGCCGCCGAGCACCATGCCGCCGACGTTGCCCGACCCGCCCTGCTGCTGCATGCCCCAGCCCGAGGTGTCCTGCTGTGCGAGGTGCGCGGCCTGGGTCGCGTACCGCTCGGCCTGCTGGGCGCGCTCGAGCGCCGCGGCCGGGTCCTGGGCCTGCAGCGCGCGGGCCTCGTCCGCGAGCCGCGTCGCCTCGGCCAGGCGCGTGCGCGCCTGCAGCCCGACGGCGCCCCGGCGGGTCGCGACGTAGTCGTGCGTCGCCCGGAGCTGGGCGTCCACGCGGGCGAGCGTCTCGCGCAGCAGCGCGGCCGCCCGCGCGTCGGTCTCGGCCTTCTGCCGCGCCGGCGCGAGCGCCCGGTCCAGCGCGGCCTCGGCCGCCGTGAGCCGGGCGAGCGCCGCGATCGGATCGCCGCCGTCGCGCGCCTGGCGCGCCTGCGCCGCGGCGGCCTCCGCCTCCGTGCGGGCCGCGGCGACCGCGGGGTCGCCGGGCGCGAGCCGGGCGGCGTCCGCGATGTCCTGCGTGATCGAGGCGATGCCCTTGTCGAGCCGGGGGCCGGCCTCGGCGAGGTCGGTGCCGGCGCTCTCCACGGCGTCGAGCAGCGTGACCGCCTGGCCGAGCGCGTTCTGCGCGGCACGGGCGTGCGCGACGGCGAGCGGCTTCTTGCGCTTCTCGAGCGCGGCGCGCCCGTCGGCGACGGCCTGCCGGGCGTTCTCCACGAGCGCCACCGCCTGCTCGGGGTTCGTCGCGACCGACTCGAGCGCGGACGCGGGGTAGGTGGCGCGCAGGCCGGCGAGCGTGCCGCGGGCGACCTCGACGCGGTCGACGATCTCCCCGGCGCGCTGCTCGGCCTCGTCGAGCAGCTGCGGGGCGCGCGTCTGGAGCCGCCGGAGCTCGTCGAACGCGGCCGTCTGCGCGTCGAGCGCGTCGGCCGCGCCGTCGCACAGCGTGAGGATCTCGACGAGCATCTGCCGGCGCTGCGGCTCGGTCTCGGGGATCTCGTCGTCGAGCTCCTGGCGGACGTGGAACGCCCGGCCGACGTCCTGCTTGGCGCGGGCGAGCGCGGCCTCGAACTCCCGCGTCGCCTCCAGCCCGAACTCGGCCTGCGCGAACCCGAGCTCCTGCTCCGACGTCCTGATCGCGTCGTCGATGCTCACGAGCGCGCTGCCCGCGCGGCGGTCGAGCTCCGCGGTCGAGAGCGACTCGAGCGGGTCCGTGCCGGGAGCGCCGCCCCCGGCGTGGCGTCCCTGCCCGACGCCGGTGCCCGCCTCGGCGGAGCGCTTGCGGCTGCGGTACCACGCGTACCCGCCGACGCCCGCCGCGGCGAGCGCTCCCACGCCGACCAGGGCGCCCGTCGGCACGCCGTCGCCGCCGAGCGAGAGCCCCGAGCCGCCGCCCGCGACGTCGACGGTCGCGTCGGCCGCGGCGACCGCGGCGCCCGCCCAGTCGTCGTCGCGCAGCGCGTCGGCCGCGGCGTCCTGGATCCGGTCGAGGTCGGCGTCGGTCAGCGCGATGCTGTGGTCGACGCTCAGGCCGAAGACGCGCTCCTCGGTCGCCACGGCCAGGAGCAGGTCGTCGCGTCCCAGGCGCGCGTTGTTCGCCGTCGCGTCGGCCCACTCGACGCCGTCGAGCCCGTCGAACGACGCCACGTAGACGACGAACAGCTGGTACTGCGTCTCGTCCGCGACGCGGTCGAGCGCCTCGCGCACCTCCGCCCCGCGCGCGCCGACGGCCTCCACCTGGTCCGTGATGGCGCCCTCGATGTCGGGCAGCGGGGGCACCGCCTGCGCGGGCGCGGCGACGACGGTCGCGAGCGCCGTCCACAGGCCGGCGAGCAGCACGGCGGCGACGGATGCGGCCGCGCGGCGCAGCGCGGTCGGATGCGCAGGATTCACGCGATGCATCGTGTCGTGCGCGGGGGTGGCGCGCAATCGCTGGCCGGGGCGAAAGCGCCGGTGAGCGCGCTACCGCTCGTCGTCCTCGCGGCTCTCGGCGGCCCGCCGGGAGGCGTCGCGCAGCGCGTCGGGCGCCTCGACGTCCCGCAGGCGCTCCGGATCGCGCAGCAGGTCGGACTCCACGAGCTCGTGCCGCCGCAGGTAAGTGCTCGCGACCGCCTGGATCGTCGCCGCGACCGGCAGCGCGAGGAACGCGCCGAGCGCGCCGAAGACGGCGCCGAACGCGATCACGACGACGAAGCTCACCGCGGGGTTCATCTCGAGCGCCTGGGCGGACACTCGCGGCGCCAGGACGAGGTTCTCGACCTGCTGGTAGCCGACGACGAACGCGAGCACGCCCAGCGCCTGCGGCAGGCCCTGGGAGGTGAGCGCGACGACCACCGGCAGGGCCCCGCCGATGTACGCGCCGATCGTCGGGACGAACTGCGACACGACGCCCGTGAACACCGCGAGCGGGAACGCGTACGGCGTGCCGAGGACGAGCAGGAACACGGCCGTCGCGGCCGTCGCGACGGCCGCGAGCACGAGGCGCGAGTTGATGAAGCCGGCGACCTTGAGCTGCGTGATCTCCCACAGGCGCAGCACCTCGGTCTGCCGGTTCGGCGTCAGCAGGCGGCACACCGCGGCCCGGAACCGCGGCCCCGCCGCGAGCAGGTAGTACGTGACGAGCAGGATGGTCAGCGTGGCGAAGATCCCGCCGACGATGGTCGTGCCGACGAGCAGCGTCCCGCTCGCGACGTCCTGCCCGAACCGCTCGGCCGCCTGCCGCAAGAGCTCGTCCGACTCGGGCAGCACGACGTCGAACCGCTCGGCGGCCCACGCCTGGATCGTCGCGTAGAGGTCGGGGACCGCCTCGGCGAGCTGGACGAGCTGCTGGACGAACAGGCTGCCGAACATCGCCATCATCACGACGACGCCGACGAGCGCGCCGATCAGCGAGACGCCCGCCGCGGCGCCCCGCCGCCACCCGTGCCGCACGAGCCGCACGACGAGCGGCTCGAGCGCGAGCGCGACGAAGAACGCGATGACCAGGTTGACGAGCAGCGCGCGCAGCTGGCCGAGCGCGTACCAGGCGAAGACGCCGACGAAGACCGCGAGCACGGCCATGAACAGGGCCCGCGGCAGCCAGCGCGGCGGGCGGCGAGAGTCCGGAGCGCCCGGGCGGGCGGCGTCCTCGGCAGGCAGAGCCGTCATGGCAGCGACGATAGGCGCTCGGCGCGCGCGGGCGGCGTCACACGCCGGGCGGTCGCCCGGCGGCGTCACACGCCGCGCGAGACCGCGGTGGCCACGACGAACACCGCGGACACGACCCCGACGCCCACGCACATCGCCGCGAGCGTCGCGAGCATGCCGGCGCCCGGCATCACCGGCCCGGCCGGGCGCGGCCCGGCCTCGCGTAGCGCGGCGTCGAGCCGCCGGAACCGCACCGTGCCGGCGTGGAGCAGCAGCAGGCCGCCGAGCAGCGCGAGCAGCGGCAGGGCGAGGCCGAGGACGACGCTGCTCGCGCCCAGGTAGCGTGCCGCGACGACCGTGCCTGCCGTCACCGCCAGGACCGTGCGGCGCCAGGCGAGCTCGGTGCGCTCGGGCTGCAGCCCGGCGTCCCACGGACCCGTCACGGGCCCACCAGCATCGCGGCGCCGACGAGCACGGCTACGACGAGCACGCCGATCGCCGCGGGCAGCGCGGTGAGCGGGGAGGGCAGCGGCTCGTGGTTGCGCAGCGCCCGCTCGGTGCGCACCCACCCGAACCACGCCTGCCCGACGAGCGTCAGGCCCGTCGCGACGAGGATGAGCGCGGCCGTCAGCCGCAGCGTCGGGTCGAGCGGGGTCGCGAGCGCCTCGAGCGCCACGGCGCCGGCGAGGAACGCCAGCGCCGTGCGGATCCAGGCGAGGAACGTGCGCTCGTTCGCGAGCGAGAACCGCGGGTCGGGCTCGGTGCCGACGCCGTAGACGCTGCGCGGCAGGCGCGATCTGCTCATGCGGTCATTGTGCCGGGCCCGGCCGTCACGCCTGGTCGTCCGGCGCCGCCTCCCGCAGCTTCTCGAGTAGCGGGCCGGCGGCCTCGTCGAGGAACTGCCGCTGCTTCTCGTCCCCGACCTGGACGATCGCGAGATCGGTGAAGCCGGCCTCCCAGTACGCCGACGCCGCCTCGACCACGGCGTCCAGGTCCGGGCCGCACGGGATCGACTGCGCGACGTCGTCGGGCCTCACGAACGACGACGCGGAGTCGAACGCCTCGGTCGTCGGCAGGTTCGCGTTGACGGGCCAGCCGAGCCCGAACCAGCGGAACTGCTCGTGCGCGCGGGCCTTCGCGGCCTCCGGGTCCGGGTCCCACGAGATCGGCATCTGGCCGATCTTGCGCGACGGCGCGAGCGACGCCTCGGCGCGCAGCTCGTCCCACCGCCGCAGGACGTCGGGCTTCGGCTCGGTCGCGACGAGGTGGTCGGCGATCGTCGCGAAGTGGTCGACCGACTGCCGTCCCGACACCGCGACGCCGACCTCGACCGGCATCTCGGGGACGTCCCACAGCCGCGCCGAGTCGACCTGGAAGTGGTTGCCGCGGTAGCTGAGGAGCTCGCCCGCGAACAGCTCGGTGATGATCTCGACCGCCTCGTACAGCAGCTCGTGGCGCTCGTCGATCGCGGGCCAGCGCTCGCCCACGACGTGCTCGTTGAGGTTCTCGCCCGCGCCGAGCCCGAGCGTGAAGCGCCCGTCGGACAGGATGCCGAGCGTCGCGGCCTTCTGCGCGACGACGGCCGGGTGGTAGCGCACGGTCGGGCAGGTCACGTAGGTCATGAGGCCGACGCGCTCGGTCGCGTGCGCCACCGCCCCGAGCACGCTCCACGCGTACGGCGAGTGGCCCTGCGCGTCGAGCCACGGGAAGTAGTGGTCGCTCGAGACCTCGAAGTCGAAGCCGACCTGCTCGGCCGCGACCGCGTACTCCACGAGCTCCTTCGGGCCGGACTGCTCCGTCATGAGGGTGTAGCCGAATCGGGTCATGACACCACCGTGGCCAGCGGCCGGGCACCCCGCACCTGGGGCGCGCCGTCCGCCCACCCTCCGGGTCGGTGGTTCTGACGGGTTGCGGAATGCGCGCGAGAACGCAACCGATCAGAACCACCGGCGCCGTCAGACGACCGTGTCGAGGTCCTCGGCGTCGACGATCCGGTACGCGTACCCCTGCTCGGCGAGGAACCGCTGCCGGTGCGCGGCGAACTCCTGGTCCACGGTGTCGCGCGCGACGACCGCGTAGAAGTGCGCGGTGCGGCCGTCGGCCTTGGGCCGCATGATGCGCCCGAGGCGCTGGGCCTCCTCCTGCCGCGACCCGAACGACCCGGACACCTGGATCGCGACGGACGCCTCGGGGAGGTCGATCGAGAAGTTCGCGACCTTCGACACGACGAGGCGCGAGATCTCGCCCGAGCGGAACGCCTGGAACAGGCGCTGGCGCTCGCGGACCGTCGTCGCGCCCGTGATGAGCGGCGCGTCGAGGTGCTCGGACAGCTCCTCGAGCTGGTCGAGGTACTGCCCGATGACGAGCACCTGGTCGTCGGGGTGCGACGCGACGATCCGCTCGACGACGCGGTTCTTGCCCGGCGCGCACGCCGCGAGGCGGTACTTGTCCTCGGGCTCGGCCGTCGCGTAGACCATGCGCTCGTGCTCGGGCAGCGTGAGGCGGACCTCGACGCAGTCGGCGGGCGCGATGTAGCCCTGCGTCTCGATGTCCTTCCACGGGGCGTCGTAGCGCTTGGGCCCGATGAGCGAGAACACCTCGTCCTCGCGGCCGTCCTCGCGCACCAGCGTGGCGGTGAGCCCGAGCCGGCGCCGGGCCTGCAGGTCCGCCGTCATGCGGAAGATCGGCGCGGGCAGCAGGTGCACCTCGTCGTAGACGATGAGGCCCCAGTCGCGCGCGTCGAGCAGCTCGAGGTGGCTGTAGACGCCCTTCCGCTTGGTCGTGAGCACCTGGTAGGTCGCGATCGTGACGGGCTTGATCTCCTTGCGGGCGCCCGAGTACTCGCCGATCTCGTCCTCGGTCAGCGTCGTGCGGCGCACGAGCTCGTCGCGCCACTGCCGGGCGCTGACCGTGTTGGTCACGAGGATGAGCGTCGTCGTGCCCGACTTCGCCATCGCGCCCGCGCCGACGATCGTCTTGCCCGCGCCGCACGGCAGGACGACGACGCCGGAGCCGCCGTGCCAGAACCCGTCGACGGCCTGGGCCTGGTAGGGCCGCATCTCCCACGGCTTCGGCTGCTCGTCCGGGGTCCGCGGGACCGTGACCGGCGCGAGCGCGATCGGGTGCTTCTCGCCGTCGACGTAGCCCGCGAGGTCCTCGGCCGGCCAGCCGAGCTTGACCAGCGCCTGCTTGAGGTGGCCCCGCTCGCTGGGGTGGACGACCACCGTCTCGTCGTCGAGCCGTTCGCCCACCATCCCCGTGGTCCGCTTGGACTTGAGCACCTCGGCGAGGACGGCTTTGTCGGTGGCCTCGAGCACGAGCCCGTGGACCGGGTGGGACACGAGGCGCAGCCGGCCGTAGCGCGCCATCGTCTCGGCGACGTCCACGAGCAGCGCGTGCGGCACCGGGTACCGCGAGTACTCGAGGAGCGTGTCGACGACCTGCTCCGCGTCGTGCCCCGCGGCGCGCGCGTTCCACAGGCCGAGGTTCGTCAGGCGGTAGGTGTGCACGTGCTCGGGCGCGCGCTCGAGCTCCGCGAACGGCGCGATGGCGCGCCGCGCGTCGTCGGCGCGCGGGTGGTCGACCTCGAGCAGGATCGACTTGTCGCTCTGGACGATGAGCGGGCCGTCCGTCATGCGGTTCCTTCCGAAGGGGTCATCTCGCGGGGCGCTCCTCGACGTCGGGCGCGGGGGAGACCGACGCGATGCGGTGGACCGCGATCGTCAGCTCGGCCTCCCGGTCGGCGTCGAGCGCACGCAGCCGGCCGCCGTCGAGACGCAGGGGCTTGAGCTCGCGCCGCTCGAGGCCGCCCGAGCGGCCGACCATCTCGACCCACACCCGGCGCCCGTCGCGCAGCGCGTCGTGCAGGATGGCCAACGCCTCGCCGGGGTCGTCTGTTCCACGGCGCGTGCGCGCGGCGACCCGCGACGCCGCGTGCGTCGTGTCCGGGTGCCCGACGGCGGCACTCGCCCGGTCCCGCCCGCCCGCGTCCGCGGCGCTCGGCCCGACGCCGGTGCCGTCGGCCGGTGCGCCGCCGTCGGCCGGTGCGCCGCCGTCGGCCGACCGGAGGCGGGCCACGAGGGCGGCCCGTCCCTCGTCGGTGACGGGGGACGACGCGACGGGTGTGCCGCGGCGGGCGGGGCGGTCCGCGCGGGGCACGGCGCGCAGCCGGCCGAGCACGCGGCCGTCGGGTCCTTCGAGCGCCGACAGCAGGCCGCGCTCGCGCAGCGCGTCGTGCAGCTCGGCGGGCGGGACGGCCGCCGCCAGGACGGTCGGCGCGAGCCGGACCAGGCCGAGCGAGGCGAGGCGGGGGTCCTCGACGAGCCCCGCGAGCACCGTCGGGTCGGCCGCGCGGACGTACGACGACGCGGCGCCGATGCGCAGCGCCTCGTGCCGACGGGCGGTGTCCCGGACGAGGTACTCGAGCGGCTGCGGCAGCGGGACGGGGGAGCGGCGCGCGAGCTCGGCGAGGAGCTCGTCGGCCGTGGCGCCGTGGTCGAGCGCGCGCGTGATCGACGCGGGCGTGAACCGGACGGTGAGGGCCGCGCCGCGCGACTCCGCGTCGGCCGTGCGCTCGAGCAGCCGGGCGAGCGCCATCGACGGGCGTCCGGGCACGATCCCCGTGAGGTCGCCCTGGAGCAGGATCTCCTCGACCTCGGGAGGCAGCACGGCGCGCAGCGCCTCCTCCAGCCCCGTGTCAGAAGCGTGGTGGGCCCTGGCCCACTGGCTTTCTGACACGCGGGAGAGGTAGGCGCGGCCGGGGCCGGACAGCGCGCCCGCGCCCGTCGCGCCGAGCAGCGCGGCCTCGCGCAGCAGGCCCGCGACCGCCGGCTCGGGCGGCACCGCGCGCGGCGACCGCCACCGCAGCACCGTCATGACGTCGTCGAGGCTCAGCGCGGTCCCGGGCTGCTCGGCGAGCACCGCCAGCACCTGCGCCCGCAGCCGCGGCACCCAGGGCCGGTGCAGGTCGGGCGACAGCGGCGCGCGCACGCTGCCCTTCTCGTCGCGCGAGCCGACCTGCCACGGCGTCCGGCGCGAGCCGGCCCACGGCTCGGCGAGCAGGGCCCACCGCGCCGCGTCGTCGAGCTCGTCCCAGGTGTCGGCGCGCGTCGTCGGGACGTACGACGCCGGGGCGTCGCCGTCGTCGGCCACGAGCCCGGCGCCCGCGGCGAGCTCGACGACGAACGCCGCCGTCGCCTCGTCGGTCCCGAGCGCCTGCGCGGTGCGGCGCAGCTCGCGCACGCCGAGACCGCCGGCGCGCAGCACGGGAGGCGGCGCGTCCTCCCACGCGGCGACGAGCAGGTCGACCCGGCGGACGAGCTCGAGCGCGGCCGTGACGGCCTCCGCGTCGGCGGCCGCGGGCGGGACGGGCCGGCCCTCGGGCCGTGGCGGCGCGAGCTCGGGCGCGCGGTGGGTCCGCCCGCCGCGCAGCGCGAGCCCGACGTCGCGCGGCAGGACCACGTGCCGCGCGTCCGAGCGGACGAGGAGGCCGGCGGCGACGAGCGCGTCGACCGCGCGCCGCGCACCGCTGCCCACGGGCGGCACGACCCCGACCGGCGGCCCCCACGCGAGCGCGTCGAGCACCTCGCGACCGCCGGGCGGGAGGTCGTCGAGCGGTGCGGCGGGCCGCTCGGCCGCGGGCCGTGCGGGTCCGAGGCCCGCCGGGTACGGGCCGAGCACCTCGTCCAGGCCGGGGGAGGGGCGCAGGTCCGGGGCGCCGGGCTCGCCCGCGTCCCACAGCAGCGCCGCCTCCAGGGCGGCGTCGACCGTCCGCCCGACGGCGGAACGCGCGTCGTCGTCGCCCGTCCCGTCCGCGCCGGTCGCCGCGAGGATCCGCTCGAGGGTGACCGGGCCGTCGTCGGACAGGGCGAGCACCGCCTCGAGCACCTGGAGCGTGCGCGCGTCGGCGTGCGCGAGCGCGCGCTCGAGGCTCGTGCGGCTCGAGGCGCGCGCCGCGAGCGAGCGCAGCGTCGAGGGCGACGGCGTCGCGAGGTCCGGCCGGGCGCGCAGCAGCGCGACGAGCGCGGCGTCCGGGCGGGTGCGGATCGCGTCCGTGAACGTGCGGGGGGCCGACGTGCTGGCCATTCGATCGATGCTACGCGCCGCACGTCCCTGACCGAGTTGTCAGGCCCAGGCGGCGGTATACGCCGGCGTGAGCCTGACAACTCGTGGGGCGGTGGAGTTGTCAGGTCCAGGCGGGGGTATACCCCGGCGTGAGCCTGACAACTCGTGGGACGAGTCAGGCGACGGCGGCCGCGAGCTCCGCCTCGGCCGTCGCGCGCACGCTCATGGCGTGGAGCGGGATCTTCGGCACGGTCTCGTTCGAGATGTTCGGCCACCTCGTGGGCTCCGTCGACGGGTACGCGGCGTGGTTCGACGCCGTCGCGCTGCGTCTCGGCGCCGACCTCGGGATCGGCACCGCCCCCGGCGAAACGGATGCGACGGCGAGCCCCGCCGCCCGGTAACCTGGGAGTTCTGGCCGCACGTGCCGCACGCCGCAGGGCGCGCGCCGGGCGGCCGTCCACGAGCAACATCGAACGAGCACGAAGAGGTTCAGGTGCCCACCGGCAAGGTCAAGTGGTACGACGCAGAGCGCGGCTTCGGTTTCATCGCCAGCGACGACGGCGGCGAGGTCTTCCTGCACGCGTCCGCGCTGCCCGCCGGCTCGACGAGCCTCAAGCCGGGCACGCGTGTCGACTTCGGCGTCGCGGACGGCCGTCGCGGCCCGTCGGCGCTGTCCGTCAAGGTGCTGGACCCGACGCCGTCGGTCGTCAAGGCGAAGCGCAAGCCGCCGTCGGAGATGGCGGGCATCGTCGAGGACCTCATCAAGGTCCTCGACCGCACGGGCGACCAGCTGCAGCGCGGTCGCTACCCGGACGGCCCCGCCGCCAAGCGGGTCGCCACGCTGCTGCGCGCCGTCGCGGACGACCTCGAGGCCTGAGAGGACATCCCATGGTGACCGCTGCCGCCGACGCGCCGGGCCGTGCGCGCCGTGTGAGCGCCCGCGCCCGCAACGACGCCGTCCTGCTGGGGGCGGTCGACCTCGCGCGCGCCGCCGCCGAGGACGTCGCCGAGTCGCCCTCGGACGTCGGCGAGCACCTGGGCGCGGTCGCCGAGGGCGAGCGGCTCATGTCGCACCGGTTCGCCGCGGCCATGCCGGGGTACCGGGGCTGGCACTGGACCGTCACGCTCGCGCGCGTGCCGCGCGGTCGCAGCGCGACCGTGTGCGAGGTCGAGCTCCTGCCGGGCGACGAGGCGATCCTCGCTCCCGAGTGGGTGCCCTGGTCCGAGCGGCTGCGCCCCGGCGACCTCGGCCCGGGCGACACGCTGCCCTACCGGCCCGACGACCCGCGTGTCGAGCCCGGCTGGACCGAGATGGGCGACGAGGAGATCGACGACGTCGCGCGCGAGCTCGCGCTCACCCGCGCTCGCGTGCTCTCGCCCGCCGGGCGCGACGCCGCGGCCGAGCGCTGGTACCGCGGCTCGCACGGCCCGACGGCGCCCGTCGCCGTCGCGTCCGCGGCCGAGTGCATGACGTGCGCGTTCCTCGTGCCGCTCTCCGGCCCGCTCGGGCAGCTCTTCGGCGTGTGCGCCAACGAGTGGTCGCCCGACGACGGCAAGGTCGTCTCGTTCGACCACGGGTGCGGGGCGCACTCGGAGACCGACGTCGAGCGGCCCGGGACCGAGTGGCCCGCGGACGCGCCGCTCATCGACGACCACGTGATCGAGCCCGTCGAGCTTCGCGCCGCGTCCGCGGCCGACGCGGAGCGCACGCCCGACACCGACGCCGGGACCACGTGACGGCCGACGCCTTCGGGACCGCCGCGCTGCGGCACGCGGTCGTGGAGGCGTGGCTCGGGTCCGGGACCCGCTTCCGCGAGGACGCGAACACCGAGGAGGACCACGCCCGCGGCTACTACCGCGACCGCGTGGTCGTCGAGCTCGCGCAGAACGCCGCCGACGCCGCGGCGCGCGCGGGCGTGCCCGGCCGGCTGCTGCTGCGCCTCGAGCCGCACGGCCCCGGAGGGTGGCGACTCCTCGCGGCCAACACCGGGGCGCCCCTCGACGCCGCCGGCGTCGCGTCGCTCGCGTCCCTGCGGGCCTCGGCGAAGCCGGCCGGGTCCGGCCAGGTCGGGCGGTTCGGCGTCGGGTTCGCGGCGGTCCGCTCGGTGTCCGACGACGTCGCGGTGCGCTCGCGGACCGGGGGAGTGTGGTTCGCGCTCGCCGCCACGCGGGCGCTGCTCGACGACGTCACGTCCGGCGGGTCGGACGCCGCGGCGCGCCTGCGGGCGGCCGTGGCCGAGCGCGGGGACGCCCTGCCCGTGCTGCGGCTGCCGTTCGAGGCGCCCGCTCTGGGCGACCTGCCCGACGACGACGCGCTCACCGAGCCCGACGCCGCCTACGACACCGTCGTCGAGCTCGTGCTGCGCGACGACGACGCCGTCGCGTCCGTGCGCGCCCAGCTCGACGCCGTCGACGACGGCCTCCTCCTCGCGCTGCCCGCCCTCTCCGCTGTGGGCGTGATTTCTGTTGTCGAGGATCAGGACGAATCGGGCGAACCGGGCCAGAAATCACGCCCACAGCGCCTCGTAGACGAAGTCGGTGCACGGTGGGTCACCGAGCGGAGGACGGGCACGTTCGACGCCGCCGAGCTCGCGGACCTGCCGCTCGAGCAGCGCCGCGCGGACTGGTCGCTCGTGTGGGCGCTGCCTCGCCCGGGCACGACGGCGTCGCTCGCCGACGGCGGCACGTCCCGCGTCCTGCACGCCCCCACGCCCACGGACGTGCCGCTGACGTTCCCGGCGCTGCTCGTCGCGTCGTTCCCCGTCGACCCAGGCCGGCGTCTGGTGCAGCCCGGACCTGCGTCCGCGCGCCTGGCCCGCGAGGCGGGCCACGCGTACGCCGACCTGCTCGCACGCCTCGCCACCGAGGGCGCCGAGACCACCGAGACCACCGCAGCTGCTCCCGAATCCACCGGGCCGCGGCGCGACGTGCTCGCGCTCGTCCCGACCGGGCTGCCGGCGTCGGACCTCGACGCGGCGATCCGCGAGGCCGCGCTCGACGCCCTCCGCGCGGCCCCGGTCGTGGGCGGCGTCGCGCCGCAGGAGGCGGTCGTGCTCACGGGCCCCGCGGGCGACGACGCGCGCCTCGTCGAGGCGCTCGCACCCGTCGTGCCGGGCCTCGTGGCGCTCGACCCGCGCCACCACGCCGTCGCGCGGACGCTCGGTGCCGCGACGGTCAGCCTCGCCGACGTCGTCGACGACCTGCCCGACGGCCTGCCGCCGCACCGCTGGCGCACGATCTGCGCCGCGCTCGAGCCGCACGTCGCCGACCCGGGGGTGCTCGAGGCGCTCGCGGGCGCCCGCGTCCCGCTCGCCGACGGCCGGACGGTCCGGGGCGTGCGCGGCACGGTCGTGCTGCCCGAGGACGACGACGACGCGGCGCTCGCCGCGATCGCGCGCACGCTCGGCGTCCGCGTCGTCCACCCGGACGCGGCGCACCCCGTGCTCGTGCGGGCCGGCGCCGTCCGCACCGACCCGCGCGGCCTCCTCGCGGACCCTGGCGTCCGCGCGGTCGCGCTCGCCGCCGCCGACGCGCTCCTCGACGACCCGGACGCGGCCGACGCCTCCGTCGGGCCGGGCCCGGTCGCCGGCAGCATCGTCGGTCCGGTCGACGCCGGCGCGCAGGAGGTCGTCGACGCGGTCCTCGCGCTGGTCCGCCTCGCCCTGCCCGTGTCAGACGCCGGGTGGGACAGGGCCCACCAGCTTTCTGACATGCCGTTCTGGCTCGGCGAGCTGCCCGTGCCGACGGCCGACGGCGAGCTCGCGCCGCTGCGCGAGACGACCTTGCCCGGCACGTGGGCCGCCGACGTGCTCGACCTGGCCGTCGTCGCGCCCGACGCCGCGGCGCGGCACGCGCCCGCCACGCTCGCCGCGGCCGGCTCGCACGCCGACCTGGCCGTCTACACGGTGCCCGACGTCGCCACCCCGGACACGGGCGCCGACGCCGCCCTCGAGGAGGCGGGCCTCGAGCGCGAGGCGCCCGACGAGGAGCACGACCCGGACGACCCGGCCGGCTGGCTCGACGGCTGGTCCGACTACCTCGCCGTGCTCGCCGACCGGCTCGGTCCCGCGGTGCCCGTGGGCGACGTCGAGGCGGCCGCCGACCTCGACGCGGTCGGCGACGACGCCTGGCCGCAGGCGCTGCGCCGCCTCGCCGGCGAGCCGCGCACCCGGCGCGTGCTCCTCGCGGCCCCGCGCCGTGGCGTCCCCTCGTACACCGCGTGGTGGCTGCGCGACCGGTTCGAGGCACCGTTCGCGCTGCACGACGACGTCCCGCTCCTGCCGGCGGCACATGCGGTGCTCGAGGGGCTCGACGACGAGGTGCGGCGCGCGCTCGGCGGCGTCGAGGCGCTCGCGGACCTCGACGTCGACGACTGGCCCGTCGTGCTCGACCGGCTCCCCGCCGTCGGGCAGCCCGTGCCGCTGCACGACGCGCTCGCGGTGTGGCGCGGCCTGGCCCGGCTCGCGCGCGACCTCGACGACGAGCGGCGTGCCGCCGCGCTCGACCCCCTGCCCGACCGGCTGCCCGCGCTCGAGGTGGGCACCGCCGTCGTGCACGCGGCCGAGGACCTCGAGGTGGCGCCGGGCGCGCGGTGGGCCCAGCTCGGGCCGGTCGTCCCGGCGGTGCCCGACGACGCGTCGGCGCTCGCGGACCTGCTCGACCTGCCCGTCGCGGGGGAGGACGGCGTGCCCGAGCCCGAGTCGCCGGGGGAGCGGCGGGAGCTCGACGCGCGCGTGGCGGCGCTCGACCCTCGGCTGGGCGACCACTGGTGGGCGCACGAGGAGCTGGTCGTCGACGGCGTGGCGGTCGCGTGGTGGGTGAGCGCCGACGGCGAGCCGCACGCCACCGGCACCGACGCGCTCGCGCACGCGCTGGCCGACGTCGTCGGACGTCCCGGCCTCGCTGCGCTGTTCCGGGCGGCGCTCTGCGCGCCCGACGACGCCGCGCGCCTGTGGGCCGCGACCGCCTGGGACGCCGAGCCGGGCGCTCAGTCCTCGCCGCGGTAGCTGCGCCGGTTCCGCCGCTCCCACAGCAGCCCGGCGCAGCCGAGCAGCAGCCCGGCGACGCAGGTCACGACGACCTCGGTGCTCACGCGCCCGACCGCCGCCAGCACGCCCAGCACCACGAGCGCGACGGCCCACGCGACCATGCCCGCGACGATGACCTTCCGCAGGTCCACGCGCTGCGGCGGCGGCGTGGGCTTGCGCAGCTCCGGGTGGATCAGGAGCTTGACGATGGAGGGCACGTCGCCATCGTAGGTGCCGTCGTCGTGCGGGGCCTGTGTGTTAAATCGCAGTCACGATCCGGTCGGCGCGTGCCGCGGCCTTCCCCGGCTCTGGCACGATTGCGCCCATGGCGAACACCACCTCCGCGCCGCTGGAGCGCGAGCTGAGCGCGATCGACCGCTTCTTCAAGATCACCGAGCGAGGCTCGACGATCGGGACCGAGATCCGGGGCGGTCTGGTCACGTTCTTCGCGATGAGCTACATCATCGTCCTCAACCCGCTCATCATCGGCACCGTCAACGACGGCACCGGGCAGGTGCTCGGCGGCGGCACGGAGCCCGGCCCCAACTTCGGCATGATCGCCGCGGCGACCGCGCTCGTCGCCGGCCTGCTCACGATCGCGATGGGCGTCTTCGCCAACTTCCCGATCGCGCTCGCCGCGGGCCTGGGCCTCAACGCGGTCGTCGCCTACTCGATCGCGACGCTCGAGGGCGTCACCTGGGCCGACGCGATGGGCCTCGTGGTCATCGAGGGCCTGATCATCCTGGCGCTCGTGCTCACCGGCTTCCGCGAGGCGGTGTTCAAGGCCGTCCCCGTCGAGCTCAAGACGGCCATCAGCGTCGGCATCGGTCTGTTCATCGCGCTCATCGGCTTCGTCAACGCCGGCTTCGTCGTCCCGGGCGCGGGCACCGTCGTCACGCTCGGCAACCTCGGCACCTGGCCCGTCCTCGTGTTCGTCGTCGGGCTCGTCCTGACGATCGTGCTGTTCGTCCGCAAAGTCCGCGGCGCGCTGCTCATCGCCATCATCACGGCGACGGCGCTCGCGGTCGTCATCGAGAACACGCTGCACATCGGTACCAAGGCCGACGGCAACCCCAACGGCTTCAACCTCAACGCACCGGCGTTCGACGGCGTCGCCACCGTCCCGGACTTCGGCCTCCTCGGGCAGTTCTCCCTGCTGGGCTCGTTCGAGAACATCGCGATCGTCACGGTGATCCTCCTGGTGTTCTCGCTGCTGCTCGCCGACTTCTTCGACACGATGGGCACGATGGTCGCCGTCGGCGGCGAGGCCGGCCTGCTCGACGAGAAGGGCAACCCGCCCAAGACCCGCAACATCCTCGTGGTCGACTCCCTCGCGGCCGTCGCCGGCGGCGCGGGCAGCGTCTCGTCCAACACCGCATACGTGGAGTCGACGTCGGGCGTCGGCGAGGGCGCGCGCACCGGTCTCGCGTCGGTCGTCACGGGCGTGGCGTTCCTGCTCGCGACGTTCCTGTCGCCGATCGTCGCGCTCGTGCCGTACGAGGCGGCCGCGCCGGCGCTCGTGTTCGTCGGGTACCTGATGATGGCCCAGGTCGCCGCGATCTCGTGGAAGGACGTCGAGATCGCGATCCCCGCGTTTCTCACGATCGTCGTCATGCCGTTCACGTTCTCGATCGCCGACGGCATCGGTGCGGGCTTCATCGCGTTCGTGCTCATCAAGATCGCGCTGGGCAAGGTGCGCCAGGTGCACCCGCTGATGTGGATCGCGTCCGCGCTGTTCGTCGTGTACTTCACGCTCGAGCCCATCCAGGCGGCGCTCGGGGTCTGACCGTCCGTCGGGTGCGCCCGGCCGCACCGACGCTGCATCGCGCTCGGCCCGTGCTCACGAGCACGGGCCGTGCGCTTTCTCGTGCGTCGGTGGCGTCCGCTATGTTTCTCCCCAGGTCACGAGCGACCAGCGATACGCCCTCCGCGTGCTGGTCCGGCAACCGCGCAACCTCGCGCACGGTGCCCCAGGAGGAAGACCGGTCCACCACGAACCCGTGGCGGAAAGAGCGAAGGGAGCCCTGGTGAGCGACATGTTCCTGAACCCGTCCGGCGGCGTCGAGTGGCGTCCGGGACCCCGGCAGGCCGCGCGGATGACGCGCGTCGGCCGGCGGCCCATCTCGCACGGGAGGCTGTGCACCGCGTGCCTCCTCGGGACCTGGCCCATGAGTATGTTCCGCCTCTCGCAGACGCTGTGCGACACCTGCTACGCGCTCGAGGCGGAGGTCACCCGGCGGGCGGGGCTCGACACGCGGAGCAGGGCCGGCAGGTTCCCCGGTGGCTCCGCGCGGATGTGGGGGTTGAACGACGCGTACGACGAGGACTGGGAGCCGATCCGGCAGGCCAACGCGTACCGTGACGGCCTGCTCGCGAAGGTGTTCGTCGAGGCTCGCGCCCGGGGCCTGGTGGTGCTCGAGGAGAACGATGCCGGACGCCCGCCGAGCGAACTGGTGGCTCTGGCGGATCTGCGTGCCCACGGCCTGATCCCCGACGGCTACGCCGACCGGGTCCGCCGCCTCGCCGTCTGGATGGAGACCCTGGACCCGGAGGGGTTCGCCCAGCGCTCTGCCGTGCTGGCCGACGTGCCGTCGCTCGCCCGGTGGCTGAGCCTCAAGGACCGGCGCGTTCACCAGGCTCGTGCCCGCCGCGAGCTCGAGAGCAGCGTCGCCGAGTTCCGTCGTGCTTCGCACGCGCTGGTGAGTGCTGCGACAGGTGTCCTCAGGGCCGGCCGCCTCGCCCGGTAGGCCTGTCCTGGTGTGAGACCGCGCACGATCGGCCGCGGCCTCTGGTCGTTACCGAGGGTAATGACCTAGAGTAAGAAGCATGCCGAACCCCGCCCCGCCCGCCGCCCGCACGCCGGCCGGGGCCGGTGCACCCGCCGCCGCACCGTCGTCGGGCACCTCGATCCCGCGCAACCGCACGCGACCCGGCGCGCTCGGCGGCGAGCTGCGCGTGGCCCTGACCCGCGTGAGCCGACAGCTGCGCGCGCAGCGCGGCGAGGCGGACCTGCCGGAGGGGCAGTTCGGCGTGCTGACCGTGCTGCACAAGCACGGCGAGATGAGCCCCGGCGCGCTGGCGGAGCACGAGCGCACCAAGCCGCCGGCCATGACCCGCATGGTCAACACGCTGGCAGAGCTGGGCCTGGTCGAGAAGGTCGAGCACCCGACCGACGGCCGCCAGGTCGTGGTCCGCCTGACCGACGCCGGCGCGCGCGAGGTCGTCGAGACCCGCCGTCGGCGCGACGCCTGGCTCACCCAGCAGCTGTCCCACCTCACCCCCGACGAACGAGAGACCTTGGCCCGAGCCACCGACCTGCTGATCAGGATCGCCGCACGATGAGCGCGACGTTCTCCTCGCTCCGATACCGCAACTACCGCATCTGGTTCGCCGCAGCCCTCGTCGCCAACATCGGCACGTGGATGCAGCGCATCGCCCAGGACTGGATCGTCCTGACCGAGCTCACCGACAACTCCGGTGTCGCCGTCGGCGTGACGACCGCGCTGCAGTTCCTGCCGTTCCTCGTGCTGTCGCCGTGGGCCGGCCTGCTCGCCGACCGCCTGCCGCGGCGCCGCCTGCTCATGGCCACGCAGGGCGGCATGGGCGTGCTCGCCCTCGGGCTGGGCGCGCTCGTCCTGTCCGGGCACGCCGAGCTGTGGCACGTCTACGGCTTCGCGCTGCTGCTCGGTGTCGTGTCCGCGCTCGACAACCCGGTCCGCCAGACGTTCGTGGCCGAGATGGTCCCTGCCGAGAAGCTGTCGAACGCCGTCGGGCTCAACAGCGCGTCGTTCAACGCCGCGCGCCTCGTGGGCCCGGGCATCGCGGGCCTGCTCATCGCCGCCGTCGGCGCCGGCTGGGTGTTCCTCATCAACGGGTTCACGTTCGGCGCCACGATCATCGCGCTCGCGCTCATGCGCACGCGCGAGCTGCGCACCCTCCCGTCGGCGCCCCGCGCCAAGGGGCAGATCCGGGAGGGCGTGCGCTACGTGCGCGGCCGCACCGACATCGTCGTGATCATGGTCGTCATGGCCGTGGTGTCGACGTTCGGCCTCAACTTCCAGCTCACCTCCGCCATGATGGCGCGCGTCGAGTTCGGCAAGGGCGCGGGGGAGTACGGCATCCTCGGCTCCGTCCTGGCGATCGGCTCCCTCACCGGCGCCCTGCTCGCCGCCCGGCGTGACCGGCCGCGTGTGCGGCTCGTCATCGGCTCGGCGTTCGCGTTCGCCGTCGCGACGGCGGTCATGGCGCTCATGCCGACCTACGAGACGTACATGCTCGCGTGCATCCCGGTCGGCCTCGCGTCGCTCACGATGATGACCGCGGCCAACTCGACCATCCAGACGTCGACCGACCCGCTCGTGCGCGGCCGCGTCATGGCGCTCTACATGATGGTGTTCCTCGGCGCGACGCCGGTCGGGTCACCGTTCGTGGGCTGGGTCGGCGAGACGCTGGGCCCGCGCTGGGCGATCCTCGTGGGCTCGATCGCCACGTTCGTCGTCGCGGCCGGCGCGACCGTGTGGGCCGTGCGCAACTGGCACCTCAAGGTCCGCTACCGCCTGCTGCAGCGGCCCCACCTCGAGGTCGTCTACCTCGACGGCGTCACGCGGGACGAGCTGCGCGACGAGCTCGGGCGCGCCGACGCCGAGGACGTCGCCAAGGCCGCGTAGCGCCGTCGGGCGGCCAGCACGCCCTGCGCCCGGATCTCCTCCTCCGTCGGCCACAGGCAGACGACGAACGCGAGCACGATCGTCGTGCCGACGACGAGGACGAGGAACGGGGTCACCAGCACGCCCGGGTCGGTGCCGGTGAGGACCTCGCCGCCCGCACCGGACACCGACACGGCCGCCATGCCCGTGTAGTGCGTGCCCGAGACCGCGAGGCCCAGCGCGAGCGCGGCGCCCGTCGTCGTGCGCCAGTCCCGGTGCAGCACGTTCCAGCGCAGGGCGAGGACCGCGCCCGCGACCGCCAGGACGGCCGACGCCGCGACCGGCGCCGGGTGCAGGTGGATCTCGCCCTCCAGGCGCACGGCGGCCACGCCGACGTGGTGCGTGCCCACGACGCCCAGCCCCGCCAGGGCCCCGCCGAGGGCGAGCGCCGCCGGCCGGTCGCCGCGCGCGCTCACCACGCGCAGGCCGGCGCCGACGAGCAGGACGGCGACGCCGACGCTCGCGGCCGCCGTCGGGACGTCGTAGCGGACCTCGGCGCCCTCGACGTCGAACCCGAGCAGGGCGGCCGCGTGCAGCGACCACACGCCGACGCCGCCGACCGCGATCGCCGCGACGACGAGCCACGCCCCGCGGTGGAGCCGCGACGACGCCGCGCGTCCGCGCGCTGCTGCGGCGAGCCCGAGCCCGCACCCGAGGCAGGACACCACGAAGGCGAGGACGGGCACGATCACCCCGTAGGCGAACTGGTCGGTCTCGAGCACAGGTCACCTCCCGTCACGACGTGGTCCCTGTTCTAGCAGCGCGTCCCGCATGGCGGAAGGCGTTGTCCGAGGCATGGGACCGCGACCGCGACCGCGGGCGGCGGCGTCAGACGCGGGCGGCGCGCTCCTTCGCGCGGCGGATGCGCTCCTCGAGCTCCTCCTGCTCGCGCATCTCGTCCTCGGTCGGCCACATCGCGACGATGAACGTGAGCGTGAGCGTCAGGCCGACGACGACGAGGATGAGCGGCCCGATGAGGTTGAACAGCGTCGTGCCCTCCGTGGGCGTGCCGGGCTCGCCCGTGACGTGCACGGCCGCCATGCCCGTGTAGTGCATGCCCGCCACGGCGACGCCCATGACCATCGCGGCCCCCGTCGTCGCGAGCGCGCCGCGCACGTTGACCGAGAGCCACAGCGCGGCGGTCGCCGCGACGACCGCGATGAGGACCGAGACGCCGACGACCCAGCCCGTGTAGTGGACGTGCCCCGTCATGCGCATCGCGGCCATGCCCATGTAGTGCATCGCCGCGACGCCGAGGCCGGCGACCATGCCGCCGCCGAGCAGGAAGGGGAGCCGGTCGCCCTTGAAGCCGACGAGGAACAGCCCCGCGGCCACGACCAGGATCGCGACGAGCGCGCTCAGGACGGTCGTGGTCATGTCGTAGTTGATCGGCATGCCGTCGACGGTGAAGCCGAGCATCGCGATGAAGTGCATGACCCAGATGGCGGTGCCGCCGATGGCCACGGCTCCCACCACGAGCCAGACGGCCCGCTCGCGCGCGGTGCGTGCGGCGCGGGCACGGGACGTCGCGGACAGTCCGGTCGCGGCGCCGATGCACGACGCGAGGTAGGCGAGCGCCGGTGTGACGACGCCGTAGGTGAAGTGGTCGATCTCGGGCATGAGCCCCTCCGGGGTGATCGCGGGCAGGTGCGGTCGCCGCGAAAGGTAGCAAACCGCTTCCGCCGGGACCCACCCGGTCCGGTCAGGCGAGACGCTCCACGACGTGGTCGACGCAGGCGGTCAGCGCGCGCACGTCGTCGGGCTCGACGGCGGGGAACGTGCCGACGCGCAGCTGGTTGCGGCCGAGCTTGCGGTAGGGGAAGACGTCGAGCACGCCGTTGTCGCGCAGCGTCGCGATGACCTTCCGCGCGTCGATCGCGTCGTCGAGGTCGATCGTCGCGACGACGCTCGAGCGCTCCGCCGGCTCGCGCACGAACGGCGTCGCCCAGTCCCGGCTCTCGGCCCAGTCGTAGAGGATCCCGGACGACTCGGCGCTGCGCCGCACGGCCCACTCGAGGCCGCCCTGCTCGAGCATCCACTCGACCTGGTCGGCCAGCATGACGAGCGTCGCCACCGCGGGCGTGTTGAGCGTCTGGTCCTGGCGCGAGTTCGCCAACGCCGTCGTGAGCGAGAGGAACTCGGGGACCCAGCGGCCCTGCGCCGCGGCGTCGGACTCGAGCTCCTCGGCGCGGGCGACCGCGGCCGGGGAGCAGATCGCGAGCCACAGCCCGCCGTCGGACGCGAAGACCTTCTGCGGCGCGAAGTAGTAGACGTCGGTCTGCGCGAGGTCGACGGGGAGCGCGCCCGCGCCCGAGGTGGCGTCGACCAGGAGCAGGCCCTGCTCGGGCTCGACGACACGCTCGAGCGGGACCATCGCGCCGGTCGAGGTCTCGTTGTGCGGGGTCGCGTAGACGTCGACGTCGTCCGCGGGGTGCAGGCGCGCGACCGTGCCGGCGTCGGCGGAGATCACCTGCGAGTCCTCGAGGAACGGCGCCCGGCGCGTGGCCGCCGCGAACTTGGCGCCGAACTCGCCGAACGCCGCGTGCTGCGCCTTGCGGCGCACGAGGCACGCCGTGGCGACCTCCCAGAACGCGGTCGACCCGCCGTTGCCCAGCGTCACCTCGTAGCCGTCGGGGAGGTCGAAGAGCGCGGCGAGACCCGTGCGGACGCGGCGCACGAGGTCCTTGACCGGAGCCTGGCGGTGCGACGTGCCGAGGACGGGCGCCGCGGGGTCGCCGGCCGCGAGCAGCGCCTGCGCCTGGGCGGGCCGCACCTTCGACGGCCCGGAGCCGAACCGGCCGTCCGCGGGCAGCAGGGACGCGGGGATGACGAGGGTCATGGTCGGCTCTCTCGGGTCGGCGCTTCGAGGGCCCCCGGGGCGGACGGCACGTGACGGGAGTCGCGTCCCGGGGCACGTACCGGCCGGTGGGGGTGCGAATAGACTAGGGCCGGGCCGACCGACGGGAGTGGACGTGACCGACCTGATCGACACCACCGAGATGTACCTCAAGACGATCTACGAGCTCGACGAGGAGGGGATCACGCCCCTCCGCGCCCGCATCGCGGAGCGTCTCGGGCACTCGGGCCCGACGGTGTCGCAGACGGTCGCGCGCATGGAGCGCGACGGGCTCGTGATCGTCACGGGCGACCGTCACCTCGAGCTCACCGAGGCCGGCCAGGCCAAGGCCACGCGCGTCATGCGCAAGCACCGCCTCGCCGAGCGCCTGCTCACGGACGTCATCAAGCTCGACTGGGAGCACGTGCACACCGAGGCCTGCCGGTGGGAGCACGTCATGAGCGACCTCGTCGAGAAGCGCCTCGTCACGCTGCTCGACCACCCGCACCACGACCCGTACGGCAACCCGATCCCCGGCCTGTCCGAGCTCGGCGAGCAGTACGAGGACGTGCCGTTCCTCGAGGGCGTGCAGTCGCTGCCGGCGCTGTTCGCCGGCCGGGCGCCGGCCGCGCCGGGCGGCTCCGACGGCCAGGTCGCCGTGCGCCTGCAGCGGATCGCCGAGCCACTCCAGGTCGACGTCGAGCTCCTCGCGCGGCTGTCCGACGCCGGGCTCGTCCCGGGCGCGCAGATCAACGCGCGGTACGACGGCGCGGTGTACACGGTGTCGGTCGACGGCGCCGAGACCGTGCTCGACCTGCCCGAGGACCTGGCCAAGCACCTCTTCGTCGCCGCCCGCTGAGGCCCTGTGCGCCCGCGGCCACGCCGCTCCGTGACCGGAGCGTGACATCGGCCCGGACTTTCCGGTACGGTCGGGTCGCTCGCGGAAGCACATTCCGCGGGTGCACGGTCGGACGCCGAACCCTGTCACCGACCGCGCTTCCACGGACGACCGCACGACAGGGGCGGGGGACCCACATTCGGTCACCGGTGACGGTGTCCTCGGGGTGAAGCCGGACGGGCCTTCGGGTCCGGCGGCCGGGTGCTTTCTCCCACCCGAACCCGACAGCTGACCTCGTAGGCGTCAGGAGAGGTTGAACGTGACCGCAGGTACTCGTGGGCGCCATCGCGCCGCCCGCCGCCCGATCGCCGTCGCACCCAGCTCCACCGCCGGCCGCCGTGCCGCGGTCGTCGCCACCGCCGGTGGTCTGCTGATCTCGACCCTGGGCACCGGCACCGCCGCCCAGGCCGCACCCGTCGACAACGACGCCGCGAACAAGCTCAGCACCGTCGACCTCGCCGCGCTCACCGACCAGGCCCGCCAGGCGCTCGCGTCGGCGCCGGTCGTCACCGTCGCCGGTGACGCGAAGGTCTCGGTCGACACGGTCAGCCTCGAGAAGATCGAGGAGGCCATCACCCCGGCGCCCGAGCCGGAGCCCGAGCCCGAGCCGGCGCCCGTCGCCGAGACGCGGACGACGTCGAGCACCTCGTCGAGCGGCTCCTCGAGCGCCTCGACCGCCTCGAGCGCGACCGCCAGCGTCGCGATCCCCGACTCGGCGGTCGGCTCGACCATCATCTCGATCGCCTCGCGCTACGTGGGCGTCCCGTACGTCTCGGGCGGCTCGTCGCCGAGCGGCTTCGACTGCTCGGGCTTCACCTGGTACGTGTACCAGCAGGCCGGCATCAGCATCCCGCGCAGCTCCGCCGAGCAGCGCTACGCCGGCACCGTCGTCCCGCGCTCGCAGGCGCAGCCGGGCGACCTCATCTGGACCCCGGGCCACATCGGCATCTACGCCGGCGGCAACACGCAGATCGACGCCCCGCGCCCGGGCAAGACGATCCAGTTCCGCAACATCTGGCAGTCGAACCCGACGTTCATCCGGATCGCCTGACGCCGCCTCGCGGCCTCTCCAGGACGCCCCGTCGTGCACCGGCACGGCGGGGCGTCCTCGCGTCCGGCCACGGGCGGGTCAGGACGCTCGGGATGCCCTTTCCGATGGGGTCGATCACAAGCCGTGATCGAAACGTGACATCGCCCGGCAAGTCCGCTACGGTTTCAACCACTCGACGGGCACCCGCCCGTCGACCCTCGACCGGGACGCCGAGTCCTGCCACCGGCCGAGGGATCCCCAGAACCAGACATGGCAGGAGCGGGGGAACCACCTTCGGGCGCCAGCGATGGCGTCCTCGGGGTGAAGCCCGAGGGACCTCGGTCCCGACGGCCGGGTGCTTTCTCCCACCCGAACCCGACAGCTCACTTCGTAGGCGACAGGAGAGGGAACACGTGAACGCACGTCTTACGCGCGCACGGCACCGCGCCGCGCGCCGTCCGCTCACGCCGATCACCAAGCTCACCCAGGACGTCAGCTCCTCGACCGCCGGCCGACGCGCCGCCGTCGTCGCCACCGCCGGTGGTCTGCTGATCTCGACGCTCGGCACCGCCACGACCGCCCAGGCCGCCCCGGTCGACAACGACGCGGCCAACAAGCTCAGCACCGTCGACCTCGGTGCCCTCACCGACCAGGCCCGCCAGGCTCTGGAGGCCGCCCCCGTGGTCACCGTCGCCGGCGACGCGACGCTGTCGGTCGACACGATCAGCCTCGAGAAGGTCGACAAGGCCATCACCCCGGCCCCGGAGCCCGAGCCCGAGCCGGAGCCGGAGCGCAAGGCGACCACGACGTCGTCCTCCTCCTCGAGCGGCTCGGCGACGGCGTCCGTCACGGCGAGCGTGAGCTCGTCCGGCGTCGGGATCTCGGCCCAGACCGGCGCGGCGGCGGCCGCTCTCGCGCAGCGCTACATCGGCACCCCGTACGTGGTCGGCGGCGCCAGCCCGTCCGGCATGGACTGCTCGGGTCTCGTCACGTACGTGTACTCGCAGTTCGGCATCTCGCTCCCGCGGACGTCGAGCGGCATGCGCTACGCCAGCAACGTCACCGTCGTGTCGGCGTCGCAGGCCCGACCCGGCGACCTCATCTGGTCGCCCGGTCACATCTCGATCTACATCGGCGGCGGCCAGCAGGTCGAGGCCACCCGCCCCGGTGGCTGGATCGTCCGTCAGAGCAGCCTCTGGCAGTCGAACCCGGTGTTCCTGCGCATCACCGGCTGACGCACCGCGGCTCCTCCGCACGAGCGGGCGCGGCACCTCTCCCTCCCGGGTCGGGTACCGCGCCCGCTCGTGTGCTGTCCCGGGAACGCGTGCGTCGGCGTGCCGCGCGGCCGCGACGCACCCCGGGTGCGCTTTGCTGTGCCTTGCGTGTACCTTTCGTTACGCTTGAACTGCACAGGGTTCCCGAGGGAGCGGACCTGGACGCGCAGACGGGAGGCGTGAGATGACACGACCGGAGGTCGTCCTCGTGGGCGTCGACGGCTCGGCAGCGAGCCTGCACGCGCTGGACTGGGCGACGGCGTACGCGAGGCGCGTGGGGTGGTCGCTGCACATGGTCTGCAGCTACTCGCTCCCGTCGTTCACCGCCGCGTCGCTCGACGGCGGGTACGCCGCGCTCGACGACACGGCGATCCAGGAAGGTGCCAAGGCGGTCCTCGCCGAGGCGCAGGCCCGCGTGGCCGACAGCGGGGTCCGCGTGACGGCGACGGTGGCGACCGGCGACGCCGCGGGCGTCCTCGTCGAGATGTCGAAGGAGCACGGGCTCGCCGTCGTCGGCACGCGCGGCCGCGGCGGCTTCACGGAGCGGCTGCTCGGCACGGTGTCGTCGGCGCTGCCCGCGCACTCGCACTGCCCGACCGTCGTGGTGCCGCACCGCGCCGCCGAGGGCGCCGACGACCCGACGCGCCGCGACGGCGACACGGTGCACGAGGTGCGGCGCATCGTCGTCGGCGTCGACGGCTCGCCGTCCGCGGAGGTCGCGCTCAAGCACGCGGTGGCACAGGCCAAGGTCTGGGACGCCGAGCTCGTGGCCGTCGCCGGCGTGCCGCTCGGCACGGGCGCGGGCATCCTCGCGTGGCTGCCGTCGCAGATCGACCACGAGCAGGTGCTCGCCGACATCAAGGCCGGGCTCGACGTCGTCGTCGACCGGTTCGAGGCCGAGAATCCCGGCATGACGATCAAGCGCCACGTGCTCGACGGCTCGGGCGCCGAGCTGCTGACCGAGTTCTCGACCGCCGCCGACCTCATCGTCGTCGGCTCGCGGGGTCGTGGCGGATTCCGCGGCCTGCTGCTCGGGTCCACCAGCCAGGCGGTGCTGCACCACTCCGCGTGCCCCGTGCTCGTCGTGACGCGCCGGTGCGACGAGGAGATGCGCGAGGAGGACGCCGAACCCGCCGCCTGACCGGGTGCGGCCCCTCGCTGTGGGCGTGATTTCTGGCCCGAATCGCCGAGTTTGAGCGGGTTTCTCGGCCCAGAAATCACGCCCACAACCGACGTGGTCGCGTGGCTGTGGACAACGAAGGTTGGGGGCGCTGCCGACCTGCCACGGTCGGAGCATGGGCGAGCTGCACATTCCCCGGTCTCCGGAGCCGGTGATCTTCAGCGTGGCGTCGGCGTTGCGCTCAGGGTCCACCCCTGAGCAGCTGCGGGTCGGCGAGGATCTCGTCGCGCCCTTCCACGGCGTCCGCGCCCGGGCGGGGGCCGGCCTCGACCTCGTCGCCCGCTGCCGCGCGCTCGCGACGACGCTCGACGACGGCGTCGCGTTCAGCCACGTGACGGCCCTCCGGCTGCTCGGGGTGGAGGTGCCGTGGACCCTGGCGGACGACGACCGGCTGCACGTCGTCACCCGTCGGGCGGACGACCGACCGCAGCGGGCTGGTGTCGTCGCCCACCGGTCGCGCCAGGCGTTCCTCGAGACGATCGAGATCGACGGCTTGCCGGTGACGACGGCGGCGCAGACGTTGGTCCACGTCGCCGTCGACCTTCGCCGACCCGACGACATCGTCGTTCTCGGCGACGCGATGATGCGCCGCAAGCGGTCGCTCACGACGGTGTCCGAGCTGACGGCGGTGGCCGAGCGGACGAGGAAGGTCAAGGGCATCGCTCAGGTGCGCGAGCAGATCCCTCGAATGCGTGCGGGGACGGACTCGATCATGGAGACGCGCACGCGCCTGATCCTGGTCGACGCCCGTCTTCCGTGCCCTGTGGTCAACGAGGTCGTGTACGGCCCGCGGGGCGAGTACGTCAAGCGGGTCGACATGCTGTACCCGGCGCACAAGATCGCGATCGAGTACGACGGTGACCAGCACCGCACCGACCGTGCCCAGTGGCGTGACGACGTCCGGCGCCGGCGGTGGCTCGAGGAGCTCGGCTGGACCGTGATCGTCGTGGTGGCGGACGACGTCGTCCGGGATCCTTCGCGGCTCGTCGAGCGCGTCCGCGTCGCACTGGAGCTCGCCGAGCGCCGGTCAGCGCTGTGGGCGTGATTTCTGGTCCACAAGACCCGACCAAAGCGGGTAAACCGGGCCAGAAATCACGCCCACAGCGGGGAGCGCGGTGCGTCAGTGGCGGGTGCGGTACAGGCGCATGGTGATGGGCCCGAACACGGCGGTGAGCACCACCGCGGCGACGAGCACCCAGACGATCTCGCCGCCGTCGGGCTGCCCCGCCATGAGCCCGCGCACGGCGGTGACGAGGTGGCTCACCGGGTTGATGTCGACGAACGCCTGCAGCCCGGACGGCATGGTGCGCGGGTCCACGAAGATGTTCGACGCGAACGTCAGCGGCATGAGCACCATCATCGAGACGCCCATCACGGCGTTCGGCGTGCGCAGCAGGAGGCCCAGGATCGTGAAGATCCAGCTCAGCGAGAACGCGAACACCAGCAGGAGCAGCACGCCGAGCACCACGCCCACGAAGCCGCCCTCCGGCCGGAACCCGATGATCAGCCCGAGCCCGATGCACATGATCGACGCGACGGAGTAGCGCACCGTGTCGCCGAGCAGCGCCCCGACGATGGGTGCGGGCCGCCAGATCGGCAACGACCTGAACCGGTCGAACACGCCCTTGGTGATGTCCGTGTTGAGCGTGTAGCCCGTGTAGACGGTCACGATGACGATCGTCTGCACGAGGATGCCCGGCAGCAGGAACTGGATGTACGCGGTCGTCGAGCCGGCCAGCGCCCCGCCGAACAGGTACGTGAACATGAGCGTGAAGATCACGGGCGAGACGAGCACGTCGAACAGCTGCTCGGGCACGTGCTTGATCTTGAGCAGCGCGCGCCAGCCGAACGTCAGCGTGGTCGCGAGCGCCGACGGGCGCGCCGGGCGCTCCTGCAGCGCGACCGCCTCGCGCAGCGTGGTCGTGGTGATCTCGGCCTGGGCGGTCATCGGGACACCTCCTCGGCGGCGACGGGCTCGCGCTCGCTCGCCCCGTCCTCCGGGGCGCCGTCCTCGTCCGGCAGCGGCTTGCCCGTGATGGTCAGGAACACCTCGTCGAGGCTCGGCTGCCCGAGCGTGAACTCCGGCACCGCGATCCCGGCGTCCTGCAGCGCGGGCAGGAGCTGCGCCACCGCGTAGGCGCCGTCGTCGGGGACGCGCGCGCTGAGCGCGTACGGGTCCGTGGGCAGCGTGGGCTCGGTGCCGAGCAGGCGCTCGACGACGGCGGCCGCCTCGGCGCGCCGCCTCGCGTCGGCCAGGCGCAGGCTCACCGAGCCCTGCCCGACCGAGCGCTTGAGCTCGGTCGACGTGCCCTCGGCGATGACCTTGCCGTGGTCGATGACGGCGATGCGGTCGGCGAGCTGGTCCGCCTCCTCGAGGTACTGGGTCGTGAGCAGCACCGTCGCCCCGTCCTCGACGAGGACGCGCACGATGTCCCAGACCTGGTTGCGGCTGCGCGGGTCGAGCCCCGTCGTCGGCTCGTCGAGGAACAGCACGCGCGGGGCGAGCACGAGCGACGCGGCGAGGTCGATGCGCCGTCGCATGCCGCCCGAGTACGTCTTGACCTGCCGGCCGCCGGCGTCGGACAGGCTGAACGCCTCGAGCAGGCCCTCGACCCGCCGTCGGGCCGCCGCCCCGCGGAAGCCGTACAGCCGGGCGAGCATGAGCAGGTTCTCGGTGCCGGTGAGGTCCTCGTCGACGGACGCGTACTGGCCGGTGAGCCCGACGGCGGCACGCACCGCGTCGGCGTCGTGCACGACGTCGTGGCCGAGCACGCGGGCGGTGCCGCCGTCGGGCCGCAGCAGCGTCGCGAGCATGCGGACGACGGTCGTCTTGCCTGCGCCGTTGGGGCCGAGCAGGCCGAAGACGCTGCCCGTCGGGATGGCCAGGTCGATCCCGTCGACCGCCTTGGTCACCTTCTTGCCGGACGTGAAGTGCTTGAGCAGCCCGGCCGCCTCGACGGCCAGGCCCGGATTCTCGGACATCAGGGTTCTCCTCGTACGCCTCGGCTCACGCTAGAACGTACGACGCGCCACCGACAGCGAATTCATCGGCCGGCAGAAGAAGCGTGGGTGAACTCTCAGGGCTCGCGCAGCACGCCGCGCACGACGTCGAGGATCGCCTCGTCGGACAGGCCCGCCTCACGCGCGCGGGCCACGAGCCGGCGCGCGTCCTCGACGGTGCCCGCCCGCCCGGGTGCGCGCCCGTCGACGTCGCCGCGGCCGGCCGCCGCGGCCACCACCGTGCCGGTCCGTCGCCGCGACGTCACGACCCCGGACGCCTCGAGCTCGCGGTACGCGCGCTGCACCGTGCCGACGGCGATCCCGAGGTCGCGTGCGAGGGCGCGCGACGCCGGGAGGCGGTCGCCCGGCGACAGCGTGCCCACGGCGACGAGCCCGGCGACCTGGCTGCGGATCTGCTCGTAGACGGGCGTCGGGGAGGTGAGGTCGACCGTGATGTCGCTCATGGCCGGCGCTCCGGCGGGCGGTGCCCGACGGCGGTCACCACCGCGACGACCGACGCGAGCCCGACGGCGATCCCCACCACGGCGAGCCCTCCGGCGACCGCGACGAGCTGCGGCGTGCGGAAGGTCTCGCCGAACCCGGACACCGGTCCGCCCGCGTTCGCGATCGCGGCCCCGCTGAGCAGGAGCACGAGCGCGGTCGTCGCGCCGACGCAGAGCTGGACGCCCGCCACGACGCGCGCCGCCGACGTGCGCCGCACCGCGTCGTCGTGCTCGCGCGGCACGTCCTCGAGCGGCGCGCGGCGGGCCACGACGCGCAGCGTGGCGAGCGCCGCGAGCAGGCTCAGCACCAGGCCCACGAGCAGCGGCACGGCGTAGGGCCAGCCGGGGTACGGCCCGCTCGCGCCGCGCAGGACGCCGCCGTCGGCCGTGACGTAGACCGGGTGGGGGACCGAGCGGCCGTCGGGCGCGGCTGTCATGCCGGTCACGACCAGGGCGAGCGCGAGGAGACCCGCGGTGACGAGGAGCCAGCGCAGACGGCGGCCGCCGAGGTCGCGCACGGTGCGCCGGGTCAGCGGCGCCGAGCGCACGGAGCCGCGCGGCCGGGGCCACGTGAGCTCGCCGGCCGCGCGCACGGCGCAGTACGCGAGCGCGACGACGAACGGCCCGACGGCCCACAGCAGCCCGGGCGCGCCGTCGACCGGGAGCCATGCCGCGCCGCCGGCGACCGGCCGACTGAGGACCGCGACCCCGGTCGCGAGCGCCGCGACGGTGCTGGCGACGGCGATGAGCGTCTCGTGGCGGCGGGCGGCGCGGGCGGTCTGGGAGTCGGGCACGTCGCGCCGGCCGGCGGCCCACAGGAGGGCGGCCGCGAGCAGGGCGGGGACCAGGACGAGGGTCGTCCCGACGGTGACGAGGCTCAACGTTCCTCCAATGAATCAATGGCTTGCTGCATTGAATCAGTCCATCGCGCCTCGTGGCAAGCGGGGCGCCGCTAGGGTGTCGCCCATGCCCCGCACCGTCGCCGAGACCGTCAACGCCGACTACCTCGCGCAGTGGGTCGCCACGCAGGCCGGGTTCGCCGGCGTCCCGGGCGTCCAGGTCGCCGTCGCGGTCGGCGGCGAGGTCGTGCTCGACGCCGCGTGGGGCGTCGCCGACGTGGGCACCGGCGAGCCGCTGCGCACCGACCACCTCTTCCGCGTCGCCTCGCACTCCAAGACGTTCACCGCCGTCGCGGTCGCACGCCTGGCCGAGCGGGGACTGCTGCGCCTCGACGACACCTTCGACGCGTACGTCCCCGAGCTCGAGGGCTCCGCCGCGGGTCGCGTGACGCTGCGCGAGGCGCTCGGGCACACCGGCGGGGTCCTGCGCGACGGGACCGACGCCGACTTCTGGCAGCTCGGCGCGCCGTTCCCCGACCGTGCGGGCCTGCTCACCGCCGTGCTCGACGGCGAGGTCTTCGGCCGCGGCGAGCACTTCAAGTACTCCAACCTCACCTACGGGCTGCTCGGCCTCGTCGTCCGTGCGGTGACCGGCATGCCGTACGCCGAGCACGTGCGCGCGGACCTGCTCGAACCGCTCGGCCTCGCCGACACGCACCCCGAGCTCGACGACGAGCTCGCCGACCGCTGCGTCACCGGGCACAGCGGCCGCAGCCCGCACGACGACCGCCGCCTCCCGGTCGCGCCCGTCGCCACCGGGGCGCTCGCCGCGGCGACGGGCTTCTGCTCGACCGCGCGCGACCTCGTCCGGTGGGCCGGCGCGCTGACCGACGGCTCGGGTCTGCTGCGCCCCGAGACGCGGCGTCTGCTGCACCGCGACGAGTCGGTGATCGACCGCCCGCACGCCCGCACCCGGCGCTACGGGCTCGGGTTCGAGACGCGCCGGATCGAGGGGCGGCGCGTCGTCGGGCACTCGGGCGGGTTCCCCGGGCAGATCACGCGCACGTGGGTCGACCCCGACGACGGCCTCGCCGTCTCGGTCCTGACGAACGCCGTCGACGGCCCCGCCGACCCGCTCGCGACGGGCGTCTTCGCGCTGGCGGCGAAGGCGCTGGCGTCCCGCGAGTCCGCCGACGGGGACGGCGACGGCGACGAGCTCGACCTCGACAGTTGGACCGGGCGCTTCGCGAACCTCTGGGGCTACCGTGACGTCGTGCGCCTCGGCGGGCGCCTGTGGCTGCTCGACCCGCGCGAGCCGGACCCCCTCACGGGCGCCGAGCCGCTCGACGTCGACGGGGACGTGCTGCGCCCCGAGCCGCACGCGGGCTTCGGCCCGGTCGGCGAGCCGGTCCACGTGCTGCGGGACGACGACGGCACGCCCGCCGCGATCGTCGTCGGCGGCATGACCGCGTGGCGCGCCGAGGACTACGAGCGCCAGCGCGAGTCGTTCTTCGCCTAGACGCTGTGGGCGTGATTTCTGGCCGCGATAACCCGATCAAAGTGGGCATAACGGGCCAGAAATCACGCCCACAGCGCACCATCAGGAGGACGCCGCGGCCTCGGCGGCGGCGAGCAGGATGCACGTCGCGACGCCGTCCATCGCCACGCGCACCTCGTCGAGCGGCGGCATCGAGGGCGCGAGGCGGATGTTGCGGTCGAGCGGGTCCTTGCCGTACGGGAACGTGGCCCCCGCTGGCGTGAGCGCGATGCCCGCGGCCTTGGCCAGCTCGACGACGCGCGACGCCGTCCCCGGCACGACGTCGACGGAGACGAAGTAGCCGCCCTCGGGCTCGTTCCACGTCGCCACGGACGCGTCGCCGAGCCGCTCGGTGAGGATCTCGACGACCGCGCGGAACTTGGGCGCGAGGATCTCGCGGTGCTTGCGCATGTGCTCGCGCACGCCGTCGGCGTCGCGGAAGAACAGCGCGTGCCGCAGCTGGTTGACCTTGTCCGGGCCGATCGACCGGATCGCCAGGTGCTTGCGGAACCATGCCACGTTGGCCGGCGACGACGCGACGAACGCCACGCCCGAGCCCGCGAACGACACCTTCGACGTCGACGCGTACATCAGCACGCGGTCGGGGTTGCCGGCTTCGGCGGCGAGGTCGATCGCGTTCGCGCTCTTCGTCTCGTGCTCGGTGAGGTGGTGGACCGCGTAGGCGTTGTCCCAGAAGATGCGGAAGTCCGGGGCCGCGGTGGGCATCGACACGAGGCGCCGCGCGACCGCCTCGGACACCACCGAGCCGTCGGGGTTGGCGTAGGTCGGCACGACCCACATGCCCTTGATGGTCGGGTCGTCGGCGACGAGCGCGGCGACCGCCTCGGCGTCGGGCCCGTCCGGCGTCATCGGCACGGTGACCATGCGGATGCCGAGCTCCTCGCAGATCGCGAAGTGCCGGTCGTACCCGGGCACGGGGCAGACGAACGTGACCTGCTCCTCGCGCGACCACGGCCGCTCGCCACCGGGCACGCCGAACAGCAGCGCCTGGACCACGGTGTCGTACATGAGCGTGAGCGAGGCGTTGCCCTGCGCGAGCAGCTGCTCGACCGGGACGCCGAGCAGCTCGGCGAAGATGCGGCGCAGCTGGGGCAGGCCGTCGAGGCCGCCGTAGTTGCGCACGTCGGTGCCGGAGTCGTCGGTGTGCACGCCCTCGCCGGGCAGGCCCAGCAGCGGCTCGGCGAGGTCGAGCTGCTCGGCCGACGGCTTGCCGCGCGTGAGGTCGAGCTTCAGGCCGCGGGCCTGGAGCGCGGCGTACTCCTCGCGCAGCTCGGGCAGGCGCGCGGCGAGCGCGGTGTCCGGCTCCCCGTTCGGCGCGACGACGGGCGTGGGCTCAGGCGACGGCACGGTGCTCACAGCGCGGACTCTACCGGGCGCCGCGGGCGAGGCGCCGGTTCAGCCTGGCCAGCGAGACGCCCATGAGCGCGCGCAGGAACAGCCCGACGGCGGGGTCGGTCACCGCGCGCGGGACCGGCCCGGCGAGGTACGCCTCCTCCCACCACACGACCCGGCAGCGGCCGGCGTCGACGGGCACGACGTCGAAGCCGGCGTCCCCGAGCAGCACCGGCCCGAGCTTGCGCAGCCGGGTGCGGCCCACGCGCCCGGCCGCCGTCGACGGGCGGGTGAGCTCCTCGACGACCATCCGGTCGGCCAGCCCGCGCGCGCCCCGGCGGACGCGCGGCCCGCTGACCATCGTGAACTCGTCGCCGACCTCGGGGCCCGACCGCATGCCGCCGTCGAACCGCGTCAGCGGGATCCACCGCGGGTGCGTGCGCGGGTCGGCGACCCACGCGTAGGCCACCGACGCCTCGACCGGCACGAGCCGTGCCGACTCGACGCGCATCAGGCCACCGGCCGGGTGAGGACGACGGTCACTGCTCGACGACGCGCGGGAAGTGGTCGGGCGGCGGGCCGAAGGCCTTGCGCGACTGCGCGACGACGCCGTGCCCCAGCGCGCGCCCGCCGGCCACGCCCACCACCGCCCCCACGCCGAACGGCGCCAGGCGCCCGAGCGCGAGCGAGCCCTGCTTGGCGATCTGCCGGCGCAGGAACCGGTGGGCGAGCGTCTTGTTGACCCGCTTGAGCGTGGTCTGCGGCATCGACGTGAGCAGCACCTTGCCCCACGCGACGCCCGAGCCGCCGATCGCCGTCTCGACGTCCTTGGCGCCCTTGTCGCCGAGCACGGTCGCGAGCAGCAGCGCCCGGCGCCGCGGGACGTCGTCGACCGCGATGCCGTGCACGTCCGCGACGGCGAGCGCGAACGCCGCCGACGTCGCGAAGAACGTCGCGATGTCGCCCGTCGTCAGCGCGGCGGCCGCCGTCGTGCCCACGGCCGGGACGGCCGCGGCGGCGCCGACCGCGCCGCCCGCCGCCGCGACGACCGTGAGGTACTCCTTCTCGAGGATGCGGACGATCTCCGCGGGGGTCGCCTCGGGGTTGCGCCGGCGCAGCCTGTCCACGTGCCGGTGGATCGCCGCGGACGGGATCGTCACGGCCTTGTCGAGCAGCGCGTCGAGCACGGGCGTGGGCCGGTAGCGCGCCCAGCCCTCGGCCTCGTCCGAGACGGTCCGCACGACGACGTCCCGCTCGGCGGTGCCCGGCTCGCGTTCGTTCATGAGGTGCTCCCGGGGTCGGGGTCACGGTCGCCGGCGGGCTGCTCCACCGGGTGCGGGGCGTCGTCGTCCGCGCGGGGCGGCCCGAAGACCGCGGGCGGGACGTCGGCGCCCGCCTTGAGCGTACGGCCGACCGTGCACACTCGGTCGATCGAACGCTGCGCGAGCAGCAGCGTCTTCTCGCGCGTCGCGTCGTCGAGCGACGACAGGTCGATCTCGAACCGCTCGGTCAGGACGGGGTAGCGGTCCTCCGCCATGTCCTTCGGGTCCTCGACGCGGATCGTGACCTTGTAGTCGTCGCCCAGCACGCGCGAGAACTTGGTGTCGCTGCTCATGCCCGCGCACGCGGCGAGCGCGATCTTGAGCAGCTCGCCGGGCGTGAAGACGGCGCCGGCGCTCGCGGGCCCGATCTCGACCGTCGCGCCGCGGGCCGTGAAGCCGCGGTAGGTGCGCGTGCCCGTGCGCTCGACCCACAGGGGGTCGGTGGGCGACGGCGTCACCGGCAGGTCCCCGGCGGACGTGGGGGCCGGGCCGGGCTCGGCGGTCGGCACGGGGCCGGGCTGCGTGGCCGGCGTGGCGCCGGGCTCGGTGCCCGGCGTGGTGGACGTCGAGGTCGTCTGGTCCGTCATGGGCTGATCCTCCCAGAGGTCGCTGTTCTTCACCCGAACGTTCCGGCACGCGTCCGCAGTCCCGCGAGTTAGCACTCTCACCCTCCGATTGCCAATCGCGGCGGGTCGGTGCTAAGAGAGAAGGTGAAGGCTCGCCACCGGTGGCTCGCCGCCGGCAGCGCCTGCCGCGGCGGGCCCGCACCGCTCGTTGGGAGGTTTCATGTCGTTCACCCGTTCGTCCTCTGCTGCCGCCCTCAGCGCGCTGCCCGACGTCGGGGCCGACCTCGGCGCCCCGAGGACCGACGCGCCGCTGCGCATCGGCATGGTCGCGCCGCCGTGGTTCTCGCTGCCGCCCTCGGGCTACGGCGGCACCGAGGCCGTCGTCGCGGGGCTCGTCGACAAGCTCGTCGAGCGCGGCCACGAGGTCGTGCTCGTCGGCGCCGGCGTCAACGGCACCCTCGCGCAGGAGTTCCACGCCGTCTACGACGTCCCGCCGACCGAGCGGCTCGGCGAGCCCCTGCCCGAGGCGATGACGGCCGCGTACGCGCAGCAGGTCCTCGCCGACGCGGGTGTCGACGTCGTGCACGACAACACGCTCGCCGGGCCGCTGCTCGCGGGCGGCCGCGCCGCCCCGACCGTCGTGACCATGCACGGGCCGGTCACGGGGGAGTGCGGGCGGTACCACGAGCTGCTCGGCCGCAGCGTGTCCGTCGTCGCGATCTCCGACGCGCAGCGCCGGCTCAACCCGCGCATCGCCTGGTGCGGCACCGTCCACAACGGCATCGACGTCACCTCGTTCCCGTTCGAGCCCGACAAGGACGACTACGTCCTGTGGATCGGGCGGTTCAGCCCCGACAAGGCGCCCGACCTCGCCATCGAGGCCGCGCGCCGCACCGGCCGGCCCATCCTGCTCGCGGGCAAGCTCAACGAGCGCTCCGAGCGCGAGTACTTCGACGCCGTCGTCAGGCCGCTGCTCGGCGACGACGCACAGTACGTCGGCGAGGCCGACGCCGTGATCAAGCGCGAGCTGTTCGCGTCGGCCGCGTGCCTCGCCTTCCCGATCCAGTGGGAGGAGCCGTTCGGCATGGTCATGGCCGAGGCCATGGCCTGCGGCACGCCGGTGGTCGCCATGCGGCGCGGCAGTGTCCCGGAGGTCGTGGCCGACGGCGAGACGGGCTTCGTCGTCGAGACCATGGACGACTTCGTCGCGGCCGTCGAGCGCGCCGGCGAGATCGACCCCTACGCCTGCCGCGCCCACGCGCTCGAGAAGTTCGACCTGTCGGTCATGGCCGCCGGGTACGAGCGGGTGTACCGCTCGCTCCTGCAGGTCGGCGAGCCCGACGACGGCGGCACCACGGCGCTGCAGGCGCTCGCGGCCTGAGTCGGGCCCGGCGGCGCCTCCACCTGCGACACGGGCCGATCGCTGCCACGATCGGCAGCATGAGCGCCGAGCAGCACGGTGACCCGCGACCCGACCCCGGTGCGCCCGACGGCACGGGCCGCGCCACGCCCGACCGGGCGCAGGACCGCAGGGGCCTGCGCTCGGTCGACTGGCGCGAGGTCGGCCGCCGCGCCCTCGTGTGGCTCGTCGTCGCCGTGGTCGCGGTGCTCGTCGCGCTCGGCCTCGCGGCGTTCGTGCCCCGGTGGTGGGCGCAGCAGGTCGGGCGGCTCGTGGACGGCACGTTCTCGCTCGGGGTCTGGTGGGGCGTCGCGATCGGGCTCGTCTTCACCGCGCTGCCCATGGCCGTGGCATGGCCGGCACTCCGGCCGGGGCACACGTGGCGCACGCGCGGTGCGCTCGTCGTCGCCGCCCTCGTCCTCGCGCTGCCCAACCTGCTCACGCTGTCGGTCGTGCTCGGGACCAACGCCGCCGCGCACGCCGGCCAGCGCATCATGGACGTCGACGCGCCCGCGTTCCGCGGCGCCACCGCGTGGGGCGCGGCGATCGGCGCCCTGCTCACCGTCGCCGTGCTCGTGCTGTGGGCGTCGTACCGGCGGCGCGGCCGCGAGCTGCGGAAGGTGCGCGGCGAGGACTGAGCCGCGCGCGGTGGGCCGACTGGACCGCGACGCGGCGAGACGTGAGACTGACCGCATGACCGCGCCTCCGCCGTCGGGCACCCCGATCCCCACGCCCTACGAGGACCTGCTCCGCGAGGTCCTCGAGACCGGGACCCGCAAGTCCGACCGCACCGGGACGGGCACGCGCAGCGTGTTCGGGCGGCAGCTCCGCTACGACCTGCAGCAGGGCTTCCCGCTCGTCACGACCAAGCGCGTGCACCTGAAGTCCGTGGTCTACGAGCTGCTGTGGTTCCTGCGCGGCGACTCGAACGTGCGCTGGCTGCAGGAGCACGGCGTCACCATCTGGGACGAGTGGGCCGCGCCCGACGGCGAGCTCGGCCCGGTCTACGGCGTGCAGTGGCGCTCGTGGCCGACCCCGGACGGCCGGCACGTCGACCAGATCCAGGGCGTCATCGACCAGATCCGCGTCAACCCCGACTCGCGCCGGCTCATCGTGTCCGCCTGGAACGTGGCCGAGCTCGCGGACATGGCGCTGCCGCCGTGCCACCTGCTGTTCCAGTTCTACGTCGCCGACGGGAAGCTGAGCTGCCAGCTGTACCAGCGGTCGGCCGACCTGTTCCTCGGCGTGCCGTTCAACATCGCCTCCTACGCGCTGCTCACCCACATGGTCGCGGCGCAGACCGGTCTCGACGTCGGGGAGTTCGTCTGGACGGGCGGCGACTGCCACGTCTACGAGAACCACGTCGAGCAGGTCGAGACCCAGCTGGGACGCGACCCGTACCCGTACCCGACGCTGCGCCTCGCGCCGCGCGGCTCGATCTTCGACTACACCTACGAGGACGTCGTGGTCGAGAACTACCAGCACCACCCGGCCATCAAGGCCCCGGTCGCGGTGTGATCGGGCTCATCTGGGCGCAGGCGCACGACGACGCAGGCCGGCCCGTGATCGGCGCGGGCGGCCAGATCCCCTGGCGGATCCCGGAGGACTTCGCCCACTTCCGTCGCACGACGACGGGCCACCCCGTCGTCATGGGACGCCTCACCTGGGAGTCGCTGCCCCCGCGCTTCCGGCCGCTGCCCGGCCGGACCAACGTCGTCGTGACCCGCCAGGCCGACTGGACCGCCGAGGGCGCCGTCGTCGCGCCGTCGCTCGAGGAAGGCCTCGCCGCGGCCGGGTACGCGCCGGGCGGCGCGCAGGAGGTGTGGGTCATCGGCGGGGCACAGGTGTACGCGCAGGCGCTGCCGCTCGCCGACACGTGCGTCGTCACCGAGGTCGACCTCGAGGTCGAGGGCGACGCGTTCGCCCCCGTGCTCGGCCTCGACTGGACGCCGGCCGACGACGGCGCGTGGGCGACGTCGTCGGGCCCCGGCGCGCTGCGCTACCGCATCCGTACCTACACCCGCGCGCCCGGCGTCCTGCGCCGCTGACCTCGCCGCATGGGGACTTCTCCCCATGGTCGATCCTGGCCCGACTGGGTACGGTTTCCGCGGACCGAACGCCGGACGACCAGGGGGTGGGGGCATGGCGGACCTGGTGCTGAACATGGACGACCTGAAGGCGCTCGCGGAGGACCTCGCGGCCATCCGCGACGAGCTGCAGGACGCCGACGCCAACGCGGCCGACGCCGCTGAGGCCACGGGGGACGACGAGCTGCGCGACCGCGTCAACGACTTCGCCGACAAGTGGCGCATCAAGCGCGAGGAGATGCTCGCCGACGTCACGACGCTGGCCGACATCATCAACCAGATCGTCGAGAACTTCGGCCAGGTCGACCGCGACCTCGCCCGGGCGCTCGAGAGCAAGGCCGCGTAAGGGGGAGCGGTGGGGGACACGCAGTGGGAGAAGCTCGACGGGCGGCCGTACACGGTCGCCGCCAAGGGGCGCCGGTACCAGGAGATCGCGGAGGCGATCGCCCGGTCCACGAAGACCCTGCGCGCGATCGAGGACGAGATGGCCAACACCTCGCTCGCGCTCGACAAGACCCGCAGCCTCGCCGGCGAGGTGCGCGAGAGCATCGACAAGGCACGGGTGCGCTACGAGCAGACCGGTGAGGCGCTCGAGACCTACGGCGACAGCCTCCGGGCCGCCAAGTACGAGCAGGCCGACCCCGCGGCCGAGCAGCTGCGGACCCTGCGCGCGGACCTCGCCGACGCGGTCGCCGCGCAGCAGGCCGCGCAGACCGCCGTCGACGACCTGCCCGACGACGCCACGCCCGCCGACCGCACCGCGGCCGAGCGCACCGCGAGCAGCGCCGGGACGACGGTCTCGACCCTCGCCGGCCAGGTCGCGCAGTACGAGCGGCAGTGGCAGGAGGGCAAGGACGCCAAGGACGCGGCGGCACGCACCGCCGTCGGCAAGATCGACGAGGTCGTCAGCGGGCGCAAGACCAACGGCCTCGAGGACGGCTTCTGGGACAAGGTCGGCGAGGTCGTCTCGGGCATCGTCGACGTGCTCAAGGTCGTCTGCGACATCGCGGGCATCCTCGCGATCTTCCTGTCGTGGGTGCCGATCCTCGGGCAGGTCCTGCTCGTGCTCGCCGCCGTCGGCGCGATCCTCAAGGTCGTCGAGGCCACGATCGCCGCGATCAAGGGCGACGGCTCCTGGTGGGCCGTCCTCGGCGCGACGGCGCTCGCGGCCCTGACGCTCTTCGGCGGCCGCGCGATCAGCGCGCTCGCCAAGTACTCCAAGGCGCGCACGGTGGTCCAGTCGACCGCGCGGATGTCGCCGCGGGCCGCGAAGGCCGCCTTCGGCTCGTCGACGATCAAGAGCTCGCGGCAGGTCTTCGCGATGTCGCGCGGGCAGCGCGTGACCGACGTGCTGAAGTCACCGTTCGTGCGCAGCGCGACCGACAAGAAGGTGTTCGGCCTCATCAAGGGCGGCCACTACGGCACCGCGGCCAAGACGGTCTTCCCGAACCCGTTCACGGGCGGCTTCGAGCGCTGGGCGCTCGGCAACGCCGACGTCGGCGACGTCCTGCGGGTGCAGGCGACGACGGGCGCCGTCGTCGACGGCGTGTCGACCGCGACCGCGTCGCTCGCCGCGGTCGGCGCCGTCGGGCTGCGCAGCTACGACATCACCAACAAGTCGATGGCGCTGGGGACGAGCCTGGCGGGGAACGACGGCTGGGCGGCCGCGAACGCGACGAACAGCCTCGCGTCCCGGTCGCTCGACGGCCCGTACGGCAAGCTCGCCGGCGCTGGCATCAAGTACGGCTCGATGCTCGCCGGCTGACGCCCGGTTCGAGCGTGCGCGCCGGGCGTGGCAGGATCGCGAGGGCGAACGGCATCGCGAGGGCGAACGGCACGGGGGAGGCCGACCGATGACGAGCAGGCTGGCGGGCTACGAGCTGCGGCTGCCGGACGGGTGGACGGTGGTGCCGTCCGGCCTCGCCGACCCCGACGCGTGGGCCCACGAGCAGGCGTCGCGGCTCGTGGCGGGCCAGGAGTCGGCGGAGCGGCCCGCGGGAGCGATGCTCGCCGACGGCCTGGCCGCCGTGGTGCGGGCCGTCGGCGACGCGGGCGTCGCGGGGCTCGAGACGGCCGTGCTCGTGCGCCGGCCCGAGCTGGGCCGGGTCGACGCGCTGCTCACCGTCGTCGCGCAGCGCGACCTGCCGCCCGAGGTCTTCGCCGCGGACCTCGAGGAGCTCGTGCGCGAGTCGGACGACGACCACCTGTTCGCGCAGGCCGTCGAGGGGACCGTGCCCGCAGGCGAGGTGCGCGGCGCGCACCTCATGATCGGTCACCTCGACCCCGACGTCGGCGACGGCGTCGCACACCTCGAGGAGCGCGTGGCGCTCGGCGTCTTCCCCGACGGCACGCCGGACATGCTCGAGGTGACCGCGATCGCGAGCAGCGTCGGGTCCTTCACCGACATGCCGCAGGAGATCATCGACGCGCTCGCCGGCCTCACGGTCGAGCTCGAGGGGACCGCATGACGCGCGACCTGCGGCTCGCCGAGGGCCGGATGCGCATCGTGCTGCCCGGAACCTGGGTCAGCATCCCGCTCGGGGAGAGCCCCGAGCAGATCGTCGCGCACGTCAAGCGGGTCGTGCGGCGCCAGGTCGGCGCGGCCGACCGGCTCGCCCGCGCGCGCCGCGAGGCGGTCCAGGAGCTCGTCGGCAGCGCGCGCGACGCGATCGAGATCGGCGCGCACACCTACCTCATGTCGCTCGAGCTGCTGCCCGGCGTCCCGTTCCCCGCTGCGATCGTGGCGGTCGACGAGGAGTGGCCTGCGGCCGGGCGTGCGATGCTCGGTGACGTCCCCGGGACGGGGCCGGACGACTCCGGGACGCGGCCCGACGACTCCGGGGCGCGGCCCGACGACGAGGCCGTCGCCGCGGCGCTGCGGGCCGCGTACCCGGACGGCGAGGTCGCGCCGCAGCGGACCGGCCCCGTGTGCCGGGTGGCCGAGGTGGTCCGCGCCGAGGTCGGCGAGGACGGCGACGAGCTGCTGACGATGCGGCTGCAGTACCACGTGCCGTACCCGGACCGTTCCCGGTTGCTGCTGGCGAGCGTCAACGTGCCGAACATCCCGTCGGCCGAGCCGTTCGCGACGCTGTTCGACGAGATCCTCGACTCGCTCGTGTTCATGGAGCAGGAGACCCCCGCGTGACCCCACTCGACCCGATCGCCTCCGACGACGTCGCCGGCCCGGCCCCGGGGCCGGCGCGGCTCGCCCTGCGCCCGCTCGGCTACCTGCTCGTCGGGCTCGTGTGGACCGCGATCTTCGTGGTGGCGGTCCTGCTGTGGGTCGGGACGCTCGTGTACGTGGCGGTCGACGACTCGGTCGACGTGGGGGCGATGCTCGACCGCGTCGCGAGCGACCCCGCCGAGGCCGTCGGGTTCGCGCTGGCCCTGCCGCTGCTCGCCGCCGTCATGGGCGCCGGGGCCATGTTCCTCCTGCCGACGGCGTCGTTCCCGCTCGCGGCCCTGTCGTTCGTGTACGCGATGCGCGCGCTGCGCCCGTCGTACGCGGGCGAGCGGCTGTCCTTCACGGTGCAGGCGGGCGCCGGCCAGACCATCGGGCTGCCGACCCTGCACAGCGTGGCGCTGTCGCTGCTGCCCGTGCGGCGCAGCCGCGTGACCGACGCGCTCGTCCGCGTCTACGCCGCCGGCTGGACGCCCACCGCGCGGTCCGTGCTCGCGGCCGTGCCGGCCGGTGTCGGCTGGCTGCTCGCCGTCGCCGCGGTGTCCGAAGGCCTGCCGGGACCGGCTCGCGTGGCGTGCGGGGTGCTCGCCGTGGTCCTGGTCGTGGTCTCCGCCGTGCTGGTGGTACGGGCCGTCCGCGCCCGGTCCGCCGCGGACGCGGGCGGGGACGGCCGGCCGGTGACCGCGCTCGACCCCGACGAGCGCCGCGCCCGGCTGCGCGAGCTCCGGCGCCGGCGCGACGCCCGCCTGGGCGGCAGGTAGTCCGCTCAGACCAGGTCGCGCACCGCGGCGTACTGCTCGCGGACGACGGGCCGGGCGTCGGCGTCGAGCGTCGTGGCGATGGTCGTGGACCACGACGGCGCCTCCGCGCCCGGGTTCGCCGCGGCGGCCAGCACCCACGCCGCCTGCCGCGCCGCGCCGTCGGCCACGTACTCGCCCGGCTCGGGCACGGAGATCGGCAGCCCGAAGACCTGCGGCGCGATCTGCTGCACCGCGGGCGACTGCGCCGCGCCGCCGATGAGCATGACGCGGTCGATCGGCACGTCGAGCGCGCGCAGCGCGTCGAGGCCGTCCGCGAGCCCGCACAGCATGCCCTCGACGTACGCGCGGGCGAGGTGCTCGCGGGTCGAGTTCTTCAGGCGGATGCCGTGCAGCGTGCCGGTCGCGTCGGGGCGGTTCGGCGTGCGCTCGCCCTCGAGGTAGGGCACGAGCACCAGCCCGTCCGACCCGGGCGGCGCCGCGAGCGCCAGGCGGGCGAGCTCGTCGACGTCGCACCCCAGCACGGTGCGCGCCGCGTCGAGCACGCGTGCGGCGTTGAGCGTCACGGCGAGCATGAGCGCGTTGCCGGTCGCGTCGGCGAAGCCGTTGATCGCGCCCGAGCCGTCCGCGGTGCGCCGCGGCGCGACGGCGGAGACGACGCCGGAGGTGCCGATCGAGATCGCGATGTCGCCCGGCTGCATGCCGAGGCCGAGCGAGGCGCCGGCGTTGTCGCCCGCGCCGGGGCCGATCAGGGCGCCGCCGTCGACGGCGGACCCGGCGACGGACGGGTGCGCGACGCCACCGGACTCGGCCGGGCCGAGCACGCGCGGCAGGACGACGTCGTCGCGCCCGAGCGCGAGCCGGAGCAGGTCGAGGCGGTACGCGCCCGGTCCGTCCGGGCCGTCGGCCTCGGCGTCGTAGTACCCGGTGCCGGACGCGTCGGAGCGGTCGGTGAAGAGCCGGTCGAGCTGCGGGCCGAGCGGTGCGCTCGGGTCGCCGGCGGGGCCGTAGCCGGCGATGCGCCAGCTCAGCCAGTCGTGGGGGAGCGCGACGGCGGCGACGCGCGCCGCGTTGTCGGGCTCGGCGTCGCGCAGCCAGCGCAGCTTGGTGACGGTGAGCGACGCGACGAGGACCGAGCCGACGGCGTCGGCCCACCGCTGGGCGCCGGTCTCGCGGTCGCCGTCGCCGAGCTCGCGGACGAGGTCCTCGGCGGCCTGCGCCGAGCGCGTGTCGTTCCACAGCAGCGCGTCGCGGACGACGTTGCCCTCGGCGTCGAGCGCGACGAGGCCGTGCTGCTGGCCGCCGACGGCGATCGCCGCGACGTCGTCGAGCCCGCCGGCCTCCTTCGCCGCGGCGAGGAACGCGTCCCACCAGTGGCGCGGGTCGACCGCCGTGCCGTCGGGGTGCTTCGCCGAGCCGCTGCGCACGAGCGCGCCGGTCTCGGCGTCGCGCACGACGACCTTGCAGGACTGCGTGGACGTGTCCACGCCGGCGACGAGGGGCATCTTCGCTCCTTCGGGAGTCGATCAGTTCGGTGTTGTGGGCGTGATTTCTGGCCCGAGATGCCCACTTTGAGCGGGTCTCGCGGGCCAGAAATCACGCCCACAACGACAGGGGTGGTCAGCCGATGAGGTGCTTCAGCGCGAGCTGGTGCAGCTTCACGAGACCGTAGTCGCGCTCGGCCACCGCGTCGACGTCGAGCTCGGTGTCGACCGAGGCGTCGGCCATGAACGCGTCGAACGACTCGCCCTCGCCGAGCGTCGGCTCGCCCAGCTCGAAGATGCCGGCGTGCTCGAACGCGGCCTGGACCTCGGGGTCCTCGCGGTAGGCCTTGGCCTTGGCGGCGAGGAGGTCGTAGGTCTCCATGTTCGCCTTGGCCGACTCCCACACGCCGTCGAGGTGCTCGGTGCGCGACGGCTTGTAGTCGAAGTGGCGCGGGCCCTCGTAGCGCGGGCCGCCGTTCGGGAAGCCGTTCTCGAGCAGGTCGACCGTGAAGAACGCCGAGAGCAGGTCGCCGTGGCCGAAGACGAGGTCCTGGTCGTACTTCGGGCCGTGCTGGCCGTTGAGGTCGATGTGGAACAGCTTGCCGCAGTACAGCGCGAGCGCGAGGCCGTGCGTGTAGTTGAGGCCCGCCATCTGCTCGTGGCCGGTCTCCGGGTTGAGGCCGACGATGTCGCCGTTGTCGAGCGTGTTGATCAGCGCGATCGCGTGGCCGATCGTCGGCAGGAAGATGTCGCCGCGCGGCTCGTTGGGCTTGGGCTCGAGCGCGATGCGCAGGTCGTAGCCCTTCTCCTTGATGTAGGCGGCGACGGTGTCGATGCCCTCGGCGTAGCGCGCGTGCGCGGCGGCGAGGTCCTTGGAGTTGTCGTACTCCGTGCCCTCGCGGCCGCCCCACATGACGAACGTCGTCGCGCCCATCTCGGCGGCGTTGTCGACGCTGCGCAGGACCTTCTTGAGCCCGAAGCGGCGGACCTGGCGGTTGTTCGAGGTGAACGCGCCGTCCTTGAAGATCGGGTGGCTGAAGGTGTTGGTGGTGACCATCTCGCAGACGAGACCGGTCTCCTGCGCCGCCTTCTTCACCTTGTCGATGCCCGCCTGACGCTCGGCGTCGTCGGCGCCGAACGGGAACACGTCGTTGTCGTGGTACGTGAAGCCCCACGCGCCCAGCTCGGCGAGCTTGCGGATCGACTCGGCCGGGTCGAGGTCGGGTCGGGTCGCGGTGCCGAACGGGTCGTTGGCGGGCCAGCCCACGGTCCACAGGCCGAACGAGTACTTGATGTCGCTCACGCAGGTCTCCTCGTCGAGTCGCGCCGTCCGGCGCGGGTGGTGGTCGCCGCAGGTGTCCGACGTCGGACGGCGGCGTTTTGTTGTATGACTGAACTATTGCAGCGCCTCTCCGCTAGAGTCAACACCGTGACCGCCGAGCCGTCGACGACGCCGCGCCTCCCGGGGACCGCCCCGAGCGAGCTCGCCGCGCGTCAGCACACGCTGCGCGAGCAGAACCTGCAGCTCGTCGCGCGCGCGATCTTCGACGCGCCCGCGCCGTTGTCCCGCGCCGACGTCGCCGCCGCGACCGGCCTGACCCGTGCCACGGTGTCGACGCTCGTCGACCGGCTCGTCGAGGGCCGGCTCGTCGCCGAGCTCCCGCCCGTCGCCGCCCAGCGCGCGGGACGCCCGGCCGTGCCCCTCGTGCCCGCCGCGCGCTCCGTCGTCGGGCTCGGGCTCGAGGTCAACGTCGACTACCTCGGCGCGCGCGTCCTCGACCTCACCGGCGACGTCGTCGAGTCGCGCGTCGTCGCGGGCTCGTTCCACGACTCCGACCCCGCCGACGTCCTCGGCACGCTCGGCGCGCTCGCCAACGAGGTCATCGCCGTCGTGCACGACGGCGGGATGCGGCTCGCGGGGGCGCGTCTCGCCCTGCCGGGGCTCGTCGACGCGCGGACCGGCGAGCTCGAGGTCGCGCCCAACCTGGGGTGGTCGTCGCTCGAGCCCGTGCCGCTGCTCGGCCTGCGCCTGCCGGACGGCTCGCCCGTCGACGTCGTGGTCGCGAACGAGGCCAAGCTCGCGGCGCTCGCCGAGCTCTCCGGCGACGTGCCGGCGTCGTTCCTCTACGTCTCCGGCGACGTCGGCATCGGCGCCGGGATCGTCGTCGACCGCCGGCTGTTCCTCGCCGAGCGCGGGTGGAACGGCGAGGTCGGGCACGTCGTCGTCGACCCCGCCGGGCCGCGCTGCTCGTGCGGGGCCTTCGGCTGCCTCGAGCAGTACGCGGGCAAGGAGCAGATCCTGCGGTCCGCCGGGCTGCCCGTCGACGCCTCGCTGCCCGAGCTGCTCGAGCTGCTGCAGGCGCACGACGGCGCGGCTCGCGGTGCGGTGCAGCGCGCCGGGCGGGCGCTCGGGTCGGCGCTCGCCGACTTCGTCAACCTGCTCGGGGTGTCGACCGTCGTGCTCGGCGGCGTCTACACCGAGCTGGAGCCCTGGTTGCGCGACGAGGTGCTCAGCGTGCTGGGCGAGCGGGTGCTGGCGGCGCCGTTCGTCTCGCTCGAGGTGCGTGCGGCCGAGGCGGGGCAGTACGCCGCGCTGTCCGGCGCCGCGCGCGAGGTGCTGCGAGAGGTCGTCGCGCACCCCGCGGCGTGGGTGTGATCGGCTAGAACCAGCCCACGACGACCCGTGCGCCGTGGACGACGAGGGCGCCGAGGCCGACGGTCGCCAGGATCGCCGCGACGACCACCGCTGCGCAGCCGAGTCCCTCGACGACCTTCTCGACGGTCGACCGCGTGTCGACGAATCTGCTGTCCTCGGTGAGGCGGCGACCTGTCTCACGCGCGGCCTCCTCGCGGAGCGCCTCGAGCCGTCGCGCGGCACGAGGACCGATGTTCTCGCTGCTGGCCGTCCAGGCGACCGCCGCGAGCCGGTGAGCCGCCGTGCGGAACTGCCGCTCGAGAGCCGCGAGCTCCGCCGGGTCGACGTGCTCGGCGAGGAACGCCCAGCGCCCGGCCTGCGCGAGGTCGCCCTGGCTGCGGTAGACCTCGGCCAGGCGAAAGCGCACGTCGAGCCGCTCCGGGTACTCGCGGACGAGGCTCCGAAGGCGGTTGATCGCGGGGAGGACGCGACCGTGCTCGAGCTCGGCGTCGACCCGGCGCAGCGTCTGTTCGATCGGCACGGCGACGACTATGGGGCCCGCGGTCGTCCGCCGCCACGGATTTGCGGCATCCGGCGGCGCGTTAGGCTATGTGGCGGTTCACGGGCCGACCGGCCGAATGGACCGACTCTTTGCTAAGACATTAGCGAAGGCGCCTGTAGCTCAGTGGATAGAGCACGGCTCTCCTAAAGCCGGTGTCGCTGGTTCGAATCCAGTCAGGCGCACCACAAAGAAGCGTAAAGAGTTGTTCAGGGCGTGCGGGGTCGCGGATCGCCGTGCGCTGGTCGGTCGCCACAACGCCCTGCCTCTGCCGGGTGAAATCACGCTCAGACACCTGCCGCGTGGCCCACCCGATTAGGCGCTCTGGGCTACCGTCCCTCGAAACGGTGTCGACGCGACGGCGCGAGACATGGCTGAGGAGTCGTGGCACGAGGCGAGGCTCATTCCCACGTCTGGGATCAACGGGGCGGAAGAACAGGAGCGTCGGGCGACGTCGGCACTCCTGGCTGTCACGGTGGCCGTGCGCGAGTTCGGCCGTGCCCTGACGAAGCCGTTGGGAGCGCCGGCCGGAACGCTGGAGACCTACATCGAGGTTCCGTTCCAGCTCGGGGACAAGCGGCTCTATCCGGACGGGCTGGTTCGCGTGAGCCGGGGTCAGAAGTCCTGGACCGCCCTGGCCGAGGTCAAGACCGGGCGCAACGAGCCGGGCAGGGAACCTCCCTGGTGGACGACGGGGTCATGGTCGGCGCGATCCGCATCCCGGACACGGTCGGCAGCATGGTCGTCACCGCCGACCTCCACGCGCGGACGCCCAGGCGCACCGAGTGGTTGCCCACGCGTGCAGTGTTCTCTGCCCCAACGTGACGAGCATGGGAACGGCCGGCCGGCGCATGCGCGTTCGCGCGGCCCGGCCTTGGCAACGCGATGAAGCCGGACGGAGGGACCACTGGTGACGGAGATCAGCGGCTCCGTGAGTGCGGGTCAGGGTGTGGACGGTAGACTCCAGTACCTCCGCGACCGAGCAGGGCCGCGGCCGCGGCCGCAGTGGTCTTGCAGAGAGGCCTGACGGCGTCTCACCATCGGCGTGAGGCTGCGGGCGGCACAGCGGGGATCCAGCGTGACGACCCGGCGCCCGACCTATCGACCCGCCCAGGCCCTGGCTGGCAGTGCCCGCGTCACGGGCCGCCGGCTGACGCCCGACCGGTTACCGAGACCGCTCAAGGGCGCGCTGCGCGCGCTCGCGGTGCAGCACAGCGAAGGAGGACATGTGGCACGACCAGGCCGACGGTCTGGTGGCGCGCGCCCTGACCCAGGCGCCCAGCGCCGCCGTACTACGCGTCCTGCTGAGAAGGGGATCATCCCGGTGCTCGCCGAGGTCGCCCGCGAGGTCGACGGCGCTGTACGGCGACCGCCGACGCGCCCGGCCCTGCGGACGAAGTTCCAGGTGGTGGCGCTGCTCGTGCGTGAGGAGCGCGCCCGGGTGAAGGCCGACGGCACGCTGACCGCGGCGAAGCGGGACCAGGAGCTCAAGCGGCTCGACGGGGTCGCGACGGTGCTGGCGAAGGTTGCCGCCCGAGACACGTCGCTGCTCCAGCTGCTCTCGGAAGACGCCCAGCTCTCCGATGCAGCGCGCGCGTACAAGGCGAGCGTGATGCGCGCGGGCGGTCTTGAGCCGCCCGAGGAGCCGGAGCCGCCGGCCCCGGCCGCACCGTCGCCCACCGCCCAGAGGCGAGTGGTGCCCCAGTCGGTGATCTCGCGCCGGCTGGCCAACCCCTTCCTCGCGCCGGACTTCGAGGCGGCGGCCGAGCGCATGGCTGCGCGCCCGCGCAGGCTGGCCGGGTGGGAGCTGCTCGAGCCCCTCTTCCGGTCCTTCGAGGTGGCGTCCCCCGGCGCACCCTCCTGCATGACCCTGCCCGAGGCCAGCCCCATGCCCGTTGCCGACGGCCGAGCGCTCATGCCGCACCAGGCCCAGGTCGTGGCTGCCACGGCGCGCGGACATCGCACCTTCCTGCTCGCGGACGAGCCCGGACTGGGCAAGACCGCCCAGGCGCTGCTGGCGGCCCAGGCGGCCGACGCTTTCCCTCTGCTGGTCGTGGCACCCAACGTCGTCAAGACGAACTGGGCCCACGAGGTCGAGCTGTGGACGCCGCTGCGGCGGGCGACGGTCGTCCACGGTGACGGTGACCGGGTCGACGCCTTCGCCGACGTCGTCATCGTGAACTACGACATCCTGAACCGGCACGTCGACTGGCTCGGCGACCACGGCTTCCGCGGGATGGTCGTCGACGAGGCGCACTTCATCAAGAACAGGACGTCGCAGCGCTCGCAGCACGTCCTGGCGCTCTCCGAGCGGATCCGCGAGCGCACCGCCCGGCCGCTCCTGATGGCCCTCACCGGCACCCCGCTGATCAACGACATCGAGGACTTCCGGGCGATCTGGCAGTTCCTCGGCTGGATCGACGACACGAAGCCGATCGGCAGGCTGATGACCGCCCTGGAGGAGACCGGCCTGACGCCGGCGGACCGCGGGTTCTACGCCTCGGCCCGTGCCAGCGTCGTCGACATGGGCATCGTGCGCCGCCGCAAGGCGGACGTGGCGGCGGACATTCCCGCCCGCCGGGTGGCGGACCTGCCGGTCGAGCTCGAGGGCGCCGTGGGGCGCTCGATCCGAGCCGCCGAGGTCGCGCTCCAGCAGCGTCTCGTCGAGCGCTATCGGTCCGCCGTGGCGGCCCGCGGCGACGACGTCGTCGTGGAGGCCGTCGACCTCGAGATCGCCCGACGCGTCGCGGCTGCCGAGCTCAAGGACTCCAGCTCGAAGGCCCGCGGCGAGAACGTGTTCACGATGGTTCGCCGGATCGGACAGGCCAAGGCCGGGATGGCCGCCGACTACGCCGCACAACTGGCCCGCAACGTCGGCAAGGTGGTGTTCTTCGCCAAGCACGTCGACGTGATGGACGAGGCCGAGCAGGCGTTCGCCGACCGCGGCATCCGGTACGCCTCGATCCGCGGCGACCAGACGCCCGCTGTGCGCGCGAAGAACGTGGCCGCGTTCACGAGCGACCCCGACGTGTCGATCGCCGTGTGCTCCCTCGTGGCTGCGGGCGTGGGGCTGAACCTTCAGGTTGCCTCGAACCTCGTGCTCGCCGAGCTGTCGTGGACTGACGCCGAGCAGACCCAGGCGATCGACCGGATCCACCGGATCGGCCAGTCCGAGCCCGTCACGGCATGGCGGATCATCGCCGCGCAGACCATCGACGCCAAGATCGCGCAGCTGATCGACAGCAAGTCGGGAATGGCCGCCGTGGCGCTGGACGGGGCGGCGGAGCAGGACGCCTCGGCGTCCGCCGACGTGCAGCTCGAAGCCTTGGTCGGACTGCTCACCGACGCGCTCGCCGCCGACGGGACGGGCTGAACGACCGACCTCCCGGACACCCCGCCGCCCCGGACCGGGGCGGCCTCAGTCCTCGGGGACGGACGGCCAGCCGTCGTCCCACTGCAGCTCGCAGATCTGCATGCGGATCTGCAGCGGATCCCACTAGTAGTAGTGGTTGACCATGTAGTAGCGGCCGAACTCGCGGATGACGTCCTGACCGCCTGCCCCGCCGTCGGTCTCGAGCACGACGGTCCCGCCGCCGTCGAGAAGCGGCACGCCCTCGCGGTCGACGTACGGCCCGGTGAGGTTCCGGGATCGACCGACCTGGACGTGGTAGCTGTCGCTGAAGGTGTCGCCGGTGCGGACGATGTCCGGCGCCCAGAGGTGGTTCGGGCCGTAGTCGAGCGTCCACTCGGGCACCGGCAACGCGCCTAGCGACTCCCACTGTCCCTCGAGGGTGCCCTCGGCAGGGCGCTCATGCTGGCGATGAGACAGATCACCAGGAAGGCCGCGGTCAGCCTCGAGCGGTCGTGGTCCTGCGTCGTCGCGTTCAACCTGACCCCCCACTTCGTCAGAGTTGGGGTGCTCCTGCGGACGGATCAGCCCCTTTGCTGCGTGTCGCCTCTTCAGAGTCGATCCGGCCGCAGGTGCTGTCAAGTGCGCGCATGGTCGACGACCTCTGCGTCGTACGCTGCACGTATGCCGCTCTCGGACGTCGAACCCACGCTCGACACGGCGGACCCGGCCGCGCAGTTCGTGGCGTACCTCGACTACTACCGCTCGGCCGTCGAACGGAAGCTCGACGGCCTGAGCGACGAGCAGCTGCGCACGAGCACGCTCCCGTCGGGTTGGACGCCGCTCGAGCTGCTCACGCACCTGGTCCACATGGAGCGACGGTGGTTCGTGTGGGGCTTCCTCGGCGAGCAGGTGCCGGATCCGTGGGGCGATCACGAGGGCGGCCGGCCCGAGGGCCCGTGGCGCGTGCCCGACGGCGCCACGCACCCTGGGCTCGTCGCCGCGCTGCACGCGGGCGGTGAGCGGACGCGGCAGATCCTCGGGTCGCACGACCTGGCCGAGCGCGGCGCTCTCGGCGGTCGGTTCGAGTCCGACCCGCCCACGCTGACGTGGATCTGCTTCCACGTGCTCCAGGAGTACGCGCGGCACGTCGGCCACCTCGACGTCGCCCGCGAGCTCGCCGACGGCTCCGTGGGCGAGTGAGGTCCCGGCGCCGAGCCGGATCAGGCGTCGAACGTCTCTGGTACCGCTCCCAGGTCGAGCGCGACGATGCGGAACCCTGCCGAGCGGACGGCGCGCAGGATCTCACCGCGCAGCGGTTCGGACGTCATGGTCGTCAGCTGCGCGTTCGGCGCCTCGAGCCGGGCGAGCTCTCCGTGATGGCGGACGCGCAGGTCGGCGAGCCCGAGCCGCCGCAGCTCGCTCTCGGCCGCCTCGACCTGGACCACCTCCTCCGTGGTCGGGTGGGCTTCGGTGTGCATGTCCGCCTCCTGCGCCTCGCCGTAGGTGCGGTCGGCGGCCTCGTCGATGAAGGGAAGATCCAGGTCGCGCGCGAGGCGCTGCGCAGCGCCCGGACCCAGGCCGACGTCCGCGAGCGGACGGAGCAGGGCGGGCACGCCGGCGGCGTGGACGTCGTCGCCGCGGGCCTCGTGGTCGCCGAGCACCACGGCGGAGAGGTCCAGTGCCCGGAGCGCGTCCTCGATGGCGCGCCCGGTCATGTCGAAGGTCGGTGCGCCGATGCGGTCGGCGACGCTCGCCACGTCGTGCGGACGGCTGCTGGTCACGACGAGCGCCACGACCCGGGCCTGGCCGACGATGCGGACCGCCAGGCTCAGCAGGAGGGAGGAGCTCGCGTCACCGGAGAACAGGACACCGATCCGACCGTCGGCAGGCGAGCGCGCGAGGGTCGCGGCCAACGCCGTCGCGAGCTCGCCGGCGGTCGCCGGCTCGAGGCTCGGCGCGGCGGTCGACGCCTTGCGCGGGGTCATCGGCGCACCCCGGCGCACGGCGCCGTCGCCGAGCTCGAGGTGTCACCCTCGTCGATCCCGTGCTGCGTCGCGCCGGTGATCGACCCGTGTGCGGGGGTGGTCACCCGCACATTCGACCGACGAAGCCGGGCGCGGGCAAGCAGTTGCCGTCCTTTGCCATGGCAACGGCGGCAACAGCCGAATGGCGGGACGCTCGATGACAAACGGTTGTCGGCGGCGACGGTCTGCCCATACAGTCCGACTGCATGGATGCCCCCGAGGACGCGCGGCCGAACCCCACGATCTACGACGTCGCCAAGGCGGCCGGGGTTGCGCCGTCGACGGTCTCCCGGGCGTTCTCCCGTCCCGGCCGCGTCAACTCCGAGACCGCCGAGCGCATCCGCAGGATCGCGAACGAGATCGGGTACCGGACGAACCCGCTCGCGCGGGGACTGCCGAACGGCAGGACGGCGCTCCTCGCCGTCATCGTGGCGGACGTGACCAACCCGTTCTTCTTCGAGATCATCCGCGGAGCCGAGAAGACGGCAAGCGAGGCCGGGTACACGTTGCTCGTGGTCGACGCGCAGGAGTCCGTCGACGCCGAGCGCGAGGCGCTCGAGCGCACGTTGCCGCTGGTCGAGGGGCTGATCCTGGCGACGTCGCGCATGTCCGACTCGTCGATCCGGGTGGCGGCCAAGCAGCGGCCCACGGTCGTCATGAACCGCGTGATGACCGACGTGCCGAGCGTCCTCACCGACAACGCGCGAGGCATGCGCAGCGCTGTGGAGCACCTGGCGGGGCTGGGCCACACGAGCCTGACGTACGTCGCCGGGCCGGAGGCGTCGTGGGCCGACGGCATGCGCTGGCGCGCGTTCCGCGAGGCGACGTCGGAGCTCGAGCTCAAGGCGCGGCGCATCGGCCCCTACCCGCCGACGCTCGCCGGCGGTCTCTCGGCCGCCCAGGCCCTGGCGAAGCACTCGACGACGGCGGTCGTCGCCTACAACGACCTGCTCGCCATCGGGGCGATCCGGGGTCTGAAGCGGCTCGGCCGGAGCGTCCCGGCCGACGTGAGCGTCATCGGGTTCGACAACATCTTCGGGTCGGACTTCTGCACGCCACCGCTGACGACGGTCGCCGCGCCCCTGCGCCATCTCGGTGCGTTCGCCGTCCAGAACCTCCTCGCACAGCTGCGGTCCTCCACACCCGCCGGCAGCTCGGGTCCGACGCTCCTTCCCGCCAAGCTCGTCGAGCGAGGATCGACGGCGCCGCGACGCGCGACGAAGAAGCGTCGGGCGACGGCAACCGACGGCAACCCCGTCCGCCAGCCCGCCTGAGCCGACCGGAAGCTCACCGGCACGTCAGGTGCAACAAGTGGCAACTCGTTGTTGCCATCGCGGGGGCGCCCCTAGCGTCAGGGTCACGCGCACCGAGAGGCGCGCCGTGCACGTCCCGAGCAGGCATTCCTCAACGGAGAGGCAGACTGATGGCACGCACCACCCTCCCCTCACGCACCGACGGTCGTCGGTCGAGAAGCGCGCGGCTCGTCGCCGCCGCGACCGGCGCGCTCTTGCTCCCGCTGATCCCGTCGGGCGCCCTCGCGGCGACGACGTCGGACGCCTGCACCTACGGCTACTCCGCGGAGTCGTCCGTCTTCTTCGGAGACGGCGCCGCGGCGTCCGGGGTCACGAACTACGACGTCGGCAACGGGTGCACCCTGATGGACGTCATCATGGCGGACGCGCCGTTCGCCACCCACGGCGAGTTCCTCAGCACGGTGGGACGCGTCGCCGCCGAGCAGGTACGGGCCGGCGTCATCACGGACGCCGAGCGCGCGGCGATCGTGAGCGCCGCCGCCGCCTCCGAGGTGGGTCGTCCCCACCCGGTGACCGGGACCCGCGCGGTCGACCTGAGCAGGATCGGCCTGGTCGGCTACACCGTCCGTGCCACGATGCCGTCGAACGCCGAGGGCACCCTGGCGGCCCTCGCCGAGTGCGGGTTCCAGAACATGGAGCCGTCCGGCTCGGTCGGCAACTTCTACGGCTACACCGCCGCCCGGCTGGCTCCGCTGACGCAGGCGGCCGGCATCGCGGTGCCGTCGCTCGGGGTCAGCCAGTCCAACCTCGAGAACAACCTCGAGGGCGTGATCGCCGAGGCGCACGCGATCGGTGCCGAGTACGTGCGGATCTCGGGCTCGAGCCGGTGGACACTGGCCGACTACTCCCGGACCGCCGCCGTCCTCAACGAGGTGGGCGCGAAGCTCAAGGAGGCCGGCATCACGGTGGCCTACCACAACCACGGCTACGAGTTCGAGACCGAGGAGAACGGGGTGACCGGGTACGACGTCCTGGTCCGCGAGACCGACCCCGAGCTCGTCACCATGGAGCTCGACGTGTACTGGGCCGCCAGCGTCGGCGTCGACACCGTCGAGCTCTTCGAGACCTACCCCGGCCGGTTCGAGCTGCTGCACCTCAAGGACATCGCGCCGGACGGGTCGTTCGCCGACGTCGGCGCGGGCACCATCGACTTCGCCGAGATCTTCGCGAACGCCTCCCTGGCCGGCGTCGAGTACTCGTTCACCGAGCACGACCAGCCGCGGCCCGACGGCGTGACGTCGGCGTGCGCCAGCCTCGGGTACCTGACCGACCTCCGGTACTGACCGCCCGCTGCCGGCCCGCCCCGCGAGCCGGCAGCGCCCCCGCCGGCCCGCGCCGGACCCCCGGTCCGTCGCGATCGACGTCGAACCCACGGACACGACGAAGGAGACCACGAGGTGTGGACGCTCTCGGGCTTCGCCGACGAGATCTCGCCCGATCTCGAGACCCAGTGCAGCCTGGCCGCCGAGCTCGGCCTGAAGTACATCGAGTTCCGGAGCGCCTGGGACACCAACGTCCTCGACCTGGACGACGACCAGCTCGCCCGCGTCCGGGACGTCCTCGGTCGGCACGGCCTGCAGGTCTCGAGCATCGGCTCGCCGATCGGGAAGGTCTTCCTGGACGACGACGCCGAGGCGCACCTGGCGCGGATGCGGCACGCCGCCGACGTCGCACGGCTGCTCGAGGCGCCCTACGTCCGGATCTTCTCCTTCTTCATGCGGCCCGGGACCGACCCGGACACGTGCCGCGACGAGGTGCTCGACCGCATGGCGGCCCTCGCCAAGGTCGCGGCCGACGCCGGCGTCGTCCTCCTCCACGAGAACGAGAAGGGCATCTACGGGGACGTGCCCCGCAGGTGCCTCGACATCGTCGAGTCCGTGGGCTCGCCGCACCTCGCGCTGGCCTGGGACGCGGCGAACTTCGTCCAGGTGGGGGTCCGCCCGTTCACCGACGGGTACGCCATGCTCCGCCCGCACCTGGAGTACGTGCAGATCAAGGACGCGATCGCCGGGACCGGGCAGGTCGTCCCGGCCGGCCACGGCGACGGCGAGACGGTCGAGACGGTCCGGGCGCTGCGGGACGACGGGTTCGACGGGTTCTTCTCGCTCGAGCCGCACCTGGGAACCGGCCACAGCTTCGGCGGCTTCTCCGGCCCCGAGCTCTTCACGAAGGCGTGGCGGGCCTTCACCGACATCCTCGACGCCGAGGGGGTGCCGTACCGATGACGGACGCAGGCGCCCACGACGCACCGGTGACCCCCCGAACGACCACCACGAAGGATCCCTCGATGACGACCACCCAGGACGTGCGAAGCGACCCACCGGCAACCCGCGCCGCCACGGCGCGCGCGGTCCCGCCGCCGGCACGGACCTCGACGCCGCTCCTGACGCGCGCGGCGAACCTCGTCGCCGTGTCCTGGCGCCCCCTCCTCGTCCTGGTCGCCCTGTTCGCGGTGTGGTGGTTCGTCGCGTGGCGCGAGCTGGTGCCGGCCTACCTCATCCCCGCGCCGGGAGCGGTGTGGGAGACGATGGTGGACGACTGGGCCATGCTGCTCGAGCACACCTGGGTCACGACGCTCGAGACGATCATCGGGTTCCTTCTCGCGACGGTGATCGGAGTGGCGACCGCGGTGGTGCTGGTGTACTCCAAGACCGCCGAGAAGGCGCTGTACCCGCTGATCCTCTTCGCGCAGGTCATCCCCAAGATCGCGATCGCGCCGATCCTCGTCGTGTGGTTCGGCTTCGGCCTCACGCCGAAGATCGTCCTCGCGGTCCTCATCGCCTTCTTCCCCGTCGTGGTCTCGGCGGTCGCGGGGCTGCGCTCCGTGGACCCCGAGTTGCTCGAGCTCTCGGCCACGATGGGCGCCTCGCGGTGGAAGACGTTCCGCAAGATCCGGTTCCCCGGGGCGCTCCCGCACCTCATGTCCGGCCTCAAGGTGGCCGTGACCCTCGCGGTCGTCGGGGCCGTCGTCGGCGAGTTCGTCGGCGCCGACCGAGGCCTCGGCTACGTCCTCCTCCTGGCGAGCGGCAACCTCAACGCACCCCTGCTGTTCGCGGACCTCATCCTCATGTCGCTCATCGGCGTCGTCCTCTTCGTCGTCGTGGAGCTCTCGGAGCGGGTGCTCATCCCGTGGCACGCCTCGCGCCGCGGCAACGTCGTGCTCGCCGCGTCGTGACCCGCGACCCGTACCTGACCGATCCATCGTCGCCGCGTCGTCGCGGCACAAGCAGAAGGGCAATCCCCATGCGCGCTGCACAGAGCGGACTCTCGCTGGTCGTGGCCGGCGTCCTCGTGGCCGGGTGCTCGGCCGGTGGGCCGGCCGGTGCCGGCTCGGCGGAGGCCGAGGGCCAGGGGGCCGGTGAGACGACGGCCGTCACGATCACCCTGAACTGGGTGCCGTACGGCGAGCACGCCCCGTTCTACTACGGGGTCGAGCAGGGCATCTTCGAGGAGGAGGGCATCGACCTGACGATCCAGCCGGGCAACGGGTCCGGCAACACGGTGCAGCAGGTCGCGCAGCGCAACACCGACTTCGGCTGGGCCGACACGCCGCCGCTGGTCAACGCCATCAGCTCGGGCATGCCCGTGAAGAGCGTGGGCGTGTTCCTCCAGACGGGCCCCAGCTCCGTCGAGTTCTTCGCGGACCAGGGGATCACCGAGCCCGCCGACCTGGTCGGCAAGACCGTCGGCGGCACCCCGGGCGACGCCATGTACGGCACGTTCCCCGCCTGGCTCGAGCTCAACGGCGTCGACCCCGCCGACGTCACGGTCGTCAACGTCGACGCCGCCGGCAAGATCGCCGCGCTCATCGAGGGCAAGGTCGACGCCATCCAGGGCTTCCACCACGACCAGGCCCCGACGATCGAGGAGCAGACGGGCAAGGAGGTCGAGGCGCTGCCGTTCGCGGACTTCGGCATGAACCTGCTGGGCACGGGTCTCGTGGCCCACGACGCGACGATCGCGGAGAACCCGGAGCTGGTCGAGGCGATGGTGCGTGCGACGTCGCGCTCGTTCCTGGCCGCGGCGGAGGACCCCGAGGGCGCGGTCGCCGCGATGGCGGCCGGCGCGGAGCAGGCTCCGGTGGAGAACGTGCTCTCCGCACAGCTCGAGACGACCCTCGGCCTCCTCAACCTCGACGGCGCGCCGGCGCCCGGTGCCAACACCGACCAGCAGTGGACCGACACCCTGACGTTCCTGTCCGAGAACACGGACTTCGAGGGCGAGACGACGGCGGCGGAGTACTGGGACGGATCCTTCGGAGAGGGCCTCTGATGTCCGCGACCGAGCTCGCCCCGGCGGCTCCGGCCGTGGGCACCGACCCGATCATCGAGGTCTCGAACCTGACGATGCGGTTCCGGTCGAAGCGGTCCGAGACCGTGGCGCTCGACGACGTCTCCCTGACGGTCCGCGCCGGCGAGTTCGTGACGATCGCGGGACCGTCCGGCTGCGGCAAGTCGACGCTGCTCAAGATCGTCGCGGGCCTCACGATCGCCTCCGAGGGGGACGTGCGGCTGTACGGGCAGCGCGTCACGCGGCCGCAGCGGGACATCGGGTTCGCGTTCCAGCGCTCGGCGCTGCTCGAGTGGCGGGGCGTGCGCAAGAACATCCTGCTCCAGGCCGAGATGCGGGGGCTGGACAAGCGGTACGCGCAGCGCCGCGCCGACGAGCTCATCGAGCTCACAGGCCTCACGGGCTTCGAGAAAGCCCTGCCGCACGAGCTCTCCGGCGGCATGCAGCAGCGCGTCGCCCTGTGCCGGGCGCTCCTGCACGAGCCTCGCGTGCTCCTCATGGACGAGCCGTTCGGTGCCCTCGACGCGCTCACGCGCGAGCAGATGAACATCGAGATGAACCGGATCTGGCGGGAGACCGGCACGACCATCGTGCTCGTGACCCACTCGGTGCCCGAGGCGGTGTACCTCGGCAGCCGGATCGTCGTGATGAGCCCCCGCCCGGGCCGCATCGTCGAGACGCTGACGCCGGGACTCCCGGAGCGACGGGACTACGGGCCCACGCTGGCCGACCCGCGGTTCGCCCGCGCCGCCGGTCGGATCCGCGACCTCCTGGGCGCGACGCACGCACCCGACTGACCCCGACCCGTCACCTGACCCACCCCAGCCTGCCGGACGGCGGGCACGACGAACTCACGAGGAGGATCCATGCTCGGCACGCGGCTCGGCGTCGGGATCGTCGGGATGGGCAGCATCGGGTCGATGCACGCGCGGGCGCTCCGCGAGCTCGACGAGCGGGTGTCGCTCGTCGCGTACAGCGGCAGGCCCCGCTCGGAGGACGCCCTCGCCGGGTGGGACGCGGCCCGCGCGGCACCGGACGACGTCATCACCCATCCCGGGGTCGACGTCGTGGCGATCTGCACGCCGAGCGGCTCCCACGCACGGCTCGCGCTCGCGGCCCTCGAGGCCGGGCGTCACGTGGTCGTGGAGAAGCCGTTCGCGACGACCGTCGAGGACGCCGCCGCGGTCGTCCGGACGGCTCGTGAGCGGAGCCTGTCGGTCTCCACGATCTCGCAGCGCCGCTTCGAGAGCGAGCACCTGCGCCTCAAGGAGGCGCTCGACGACGGCGCGCTCGGCGACGTCCGCCTCGCGACCACGCACGTCCACTGGTACCGGGACGCGGACTACTACCGCGCGGCGGACTGGCGGACCTCCATGGCGCAGGGCGGTGGCTCGCTCATGAACCAGGGCGTGCACAACGTCGACCTGCTCCGCTGGCTGTGCGGGCCGGTCGAGTCGGTGACGGCGCACTACGGCAGCGTGGCCCAGGGGATCGAGGCCGAGGACACCACGGTCGCCACGCTGCGCTTCGCCTCCGGCGCACTCGGGCTGGTGTCGACCACCACCGCCACGCCGCCCGGGTTCCCGGCGACCCTCTCGGTCTACGGCTCACGTGGCGTCGTCGAGCTCGCCCAGGCCGAGGTGCGGCGGTGGAGCGTGCCAGGGGTGCCGGCACCTGTGCTCGCCCAGGTCGCCAGCGGGGCGTCCGACCCGCTGGCGATCGGGCACGCCGGTCACCTCGAGCAGTGGCGCAGGATCGTCGCCGCCCTGGAGACCTCGTCGCCCGTGCCGGTCGGCGCGGACGACGCGTTCGAGACCGTCCGCCTGCTCTGCGCGATCTACGAGGCGGCGTCGACGGGGAAGGCGGTCAGGCCGGCCGAGCTGCTCTGACCGCGCATCCCACCACCACCAGACCCCACGAGGGAACGAAGGAGCGGCCCGTCCGGACCGCCCCTGTGACGAACGTGTGCCGAGCGCGGCCACCGCCGGTCGCGCCGAGGCACTCGACCACACGAGGGAGTGTTGATGATGTCTGCGAGACACAGCAGGGCGGTGAGGGCGACGATCGGCATGGCCGTCGCGATCGGCACCCTGGCGCCCGTCACCGTCGCGGCCGCATACGAGCACGACGGTGCCACCGGGGCCGCCCAGGCCGAGCAGGACGTGTTCGACAAGGTGCCGCTCGTGACCGAGGGCCTCGCCGACCCGTTCGAGCTGGCCGTGACCGACGACGGCCGCGTCATCTACATCCAGCGCACGGGCGAGGTGAAGGTCCTCGAGCAGGACACGCTCCGGCAGTTCACGGCGCTGGACTTCGACTACAGCCTCGACCTCCTGACCCAGTCGGACGGTCTGATCGGTCTGACGCTCGACGAGGACTTTGCGGAGAACGGCTGGCTCTACCTGCTCTGGAGCGACCCCGTGGTGCCCAAGATGAACCTGTCGCGGTTCACGATGGGGCCGGACAACACGATCGACCGGGCGTCCGAGAAGCGTCTGCTCGACTTCACCATCTGGCGCGGCGAGGGCCGCGCGAACTCGCACATGGGCGGCTCGCTGGCCATGGACCCGGACGGCAACCTCTACGTGGCGACCGGTGACAACGCCGACCCGTTCAACCAGCAGGGGTACACCCCGATCGACGAGCGTCCGGGCCGCCGCGCGTACGACGCCCAGGCGACGTCGGCGAACACCAACGACCTGCGCGGCAAGATCCTCCGCATCACGCCGCAGGACGACGGCACGTACACGATCCCCGAGGGGAACCTCTTCCCGCCCGGGACGGAGGGCACGCGGCCGGAGATCTACGGCATGGGCTTCCGCAACCCGTTCCGCATCACCGTCGACCCGAAGACGCGGGCGGTGCTCGTCGGCGACTACGGGCCGGACGCGCGCGTCGCCAACCCGCTGCGCGGACCCGAGGGCATGGTCGAGCTCATCCGCATGACCGAGCCGGGCAACCACGGCTGGCCGTACTGCCACGCGAACAACCAGGCGTACGTCGACTACGACTTCGCCACCGGGCAGTCCGGCGAGGCGTTCGACTGCGCCAACCTCGTCAACGACTCGCCCAACAATACGGGGCTCCGCGAGCTGCCGCCGGCCCAGGAGCCGCTCGTCTGGTACGGCTACGGGGTCTCCGCGCAGTTCCCCGAGCTCGGGTCCGGAGGGGCGGCGCCGATGGCCGGCCCGGTCTACCGGTACGACGCCGAGCTCGACGTGAAGACCAAGTTCCCCGCGTCCTACGACGGCCGGTGGTTCGTCTCGGAGTACGCGCGCCACTTCTACAAGGTGCTCTCGCTGGACGAGACGACCGGTGAGCTGCTCGCGATCGACCCGTTCCTGGCCGACGAGAGGTTCGTGGCACCGTTCGAGGCGGAGTTCGGACCCGACGGGTCGCTGTACATCATCGACTTCGGGCGCGGCAGCGGTGCCGGCCGTGGCAGCACCAACACGGACTCCGGCATCTACCGCATCGACTACGCCGCCGACGGTCGTCGCCCGGTGTCCCAGTTCACGTCCGACGTCGACTCCGGCACGGCACCGCTCACGGTCGCGTTCGACGGCGGCCCAAGCCACAGCCCGGACGGCCTCGACATCACCTACGAGTGGGACTTCGAGAACGACGGCGTCGTCGACTCGACGGAACGCAACCCCGTCCACACCTACACCGAGAACGGCGTGCACACCGCCCGCCTGACCGTCAGGGACAGCGACGGCCTCAGCGGTGTCTCGGTCCAGCGCATCACCGTCGGGAACACCCGTCCCGAGGTCTCGTTCGGCCGGCCGCTCGCCGGCGGGTTCGCCGAGCTCGGCGACACGGTCCCGTACTCGGTCGACGTGGTCGACGCCGAGGACGGCTCGACCGCCGACGGGACGATCGACTGCACCCTCGTCACGGTCGCGACGCAGCTCGGGCACGACGACCACGCGCACCCGCTCGACAACTACGAGGGCTGCTCGGGCGAGATCTTCCTCGACCCGGCCGACCACGGCGTCGGGCAGAACGTCTACCCGGTGCTCGGCGCGGGGTACCAGGACCTCGGCGCCCCCGGCCTTCCGGCGCTCGCCGCGCAGGAGATCGTCCGCCTGCAGGTGCGTGACAAGGAGGCCGAGTTCTACAGCGAGGGCTCCGGCGTCCAGATCGTCGACGACGCCGCCGCGCGCGGAGGGCGGCTGGTCGCCGACATCCACGACGGGGACTGGATCGCGTTCGAGCCCGTGGACCTCACGGGCATCTCGGCCCTGACGATCGGGGCGGTGCGCGGCTCCGCCGGGACGACGCTCGAGGTCCGCACGGGCAGCCCGACCGGGCCCAAGCTCGGACAGGTGAAGATCGACCCGGCGACCGCACCGGGGCAGGTGGTGTCGCCCACCATCGAGATCGACGCCGAGGGCGGGACGACGACCCTGTACGTGGTGGCCTCCAGCAAGGGGCAGGCCGAGGCCGGGGCGAGCGTCGTGGCGCTCGACTGGCTCGTCTTCCACGGTCGAGGCGTCGCCGACGCGACGGCCCCGGTCGTCGAGGCGCAGGCGAGCCGCGGCGGCGGCCCCGCCGGCGTCGAGGTCACGTTGACCGGGACCGCGGTCGCGCCGGAGGGACGCACCATCGCGTCCTACGTCTGGGACTTCGGCGACGGGACGACGGCGGAGGGCGCGGAGGCGACCCACGTCTACTCCGAGCCCGGCAGGTACACCGCCCGTCTGATCGCGACGGACAGCAGCGGCACCCGCGACTGGACGACGGTGGGGATCACCGTCGCGGCCACGACGCAGTGACGCGGTAGCACCTCCGGCCGGCCCGCAGGCGCAGCGCCTGCGGGCCGGCCGGGCGACGTCGCGCACCATCACGACCCCTCTTCGGTTGGAGACCCTCATGGAGCACACCTGGCGGTGGTTCGGCCCCGCCGACCCGATCTCGCTCGCGCAGATCCGGCAGACGGGTGCCACGGGCGTCGTGACGGCGCTGCACGAGGTGCCGAACGACGTCGCGTGGCCGGTGGACGCGGTGCGAGCGCGCAAGGCGCAGATCGAGGCGGCCGGGCTGACGTGGTCGGTGGTCGAGTCGATCCCGGTGACGGAGCCGATCAAGCGCGGCGACTCCGGCCGGGACGCGGCGATCGCGGTGTGGACCGACAGCCTGCGGGCCGTCGCCGCGGCGGGCATCGACGTCGTGGCGTACAACTTCATGCCGGTCCTGGACTGGACGCGCACGGACCTGCGGTACGAGCTGCCCGACGGCGGGTGGGCGCTGCGGTTCGACCACGACGTGTTCGCGGCGTTCGACCTGTTCGTCCTGGAGCGGCTCGGGGCGGACGACGAGTACGACGACGCCGACGTCACCCGAGCGCGTGAGGTGTACGAGGCGATGACGCCGGCGCGGCGTGACGAGCTCGTCGCCACGGTGATCGCCGGGCTGCCCGGCTCCGAGGAGCACCACACCCTGTCCTCGCTGCGCGAGGTGCTCGCGACGTACCGGGGGATCGACGCGGAGGCGTTGCGCGAGAACCTGGCGTACTTCCTGCGGGCGGTGGTCCCGGTGGCCGCCGAGCTGGGGGTGCGGCTGGCGATCCATCCCGACGACCCGCCGCGCCCGCTGCTGGGTCTGCCGCGGGTGGTCTCGACGGCCGACGACGTCCGGTTCCTGCTCAAGGCCGCGCCGGGAGAGGTGAGCGGGCTGACCTTCTGCACCGGCTCGTACGGGGTGCGTCCGGACAACGACCTGGTCGCGATGGCGGCCGAGTTCGCCGACCGGATCTGGTTCGCGCACCTGCGCTCGACGGTGCGCGAGGCGGACCCGCGCTCGTTCCACGAGGGCAACCACATCGCCGGCGACGTCGACATGGTCGGCGTCATCCGCGAGCTGGTCCTCGAGGAGCGTCGCCGCCGGCAGGCCGGCGGGCCGCGGATCCCGATGCGACCGGACCACGGCCACCAGCTGCTGGACGACCAGCACCGGGTCACCAACCCGGGCTACTCGCTCGTCGGCCGACTCAAGGGCCTGGCCGAGCTGCGCGGCGTCGAGACCGCCGTCCGCGCACTCGTGTGAGGCCGCCTCCCGGGACGGCCGGGACACCGGTGGATATCCGACCCGCGGCGAGCAGAGGTGCGAGGATCGTGCGGGTGAGTACCGATCGTCAGCACACGGGCCCGCGCGCGGTGGTCGTCGTGGGCGTGTCGGCGTCGGGCAAGTCCACCGTCGGGCGGGCGCTCGCGGACGCGCTCGGCGCGGCGTTCGTCGACGCCGACGACCTGCACCCCGCCTCCAACGTCGAGGCGATGGCGGCGGGCATCCCGCTCACCGACGAGCAGCGCCTGCCGTGGCTCCGCGCGGTCGGCCGTGCGATGCGCACCGAGACCGACGCGGGTCGCGACGTCGTCGTCGCCTGCTCGGCGCTGCGCCGCACCTACCGCGACGTGCTGCGCGAGGGCGCCGGGCACGACCTGGCGTTCGTCCACCTCACGGCCCCGCGCGAGGTGCTGGCCGAGCGCATCGCCGCGCGTCGCGGCCACTTCATGCCGGCGTCCCTTCTCGATTCGCAGCTCGCCACGCTCGAGCCGCTGTCCGACGACGAGACGGGGCTCGTCGTCGACGTCACCGGTCCGGTGAGCGACGCCGTCGGGCAGGTGACCGCCTGGCTCCCGACGATCGGCGCGACGTCGCGCACCGGTGACGACGCGGCGGCGACGGGCTAGCGTCGGCGGCGTGCGGCCGTACGACTACGCGAGGCGCGAGGGCGTCCACGAGGTGTCGTGGGACGAGTTCGCGCGCCTCCCGCGCAGGCTCGCGGAACTGCTGGAGCCGGAGCGGGTCGACGCTCAGCCGGCGCGTCGGCGACGAGGTCACGCACCGCACGCCGCGGTGGCGCGTGCCCGTGAGCGAGGACGTGCGCGGGAAGGTCGTCGCCGTCGTCGACGAGATCGCGGACACCGGCGAGACGCTGGCGCTCGCGGCCGAGGCCGTGCTCGAGCGCGGCGCGACGCGCGTCGTCACCGCGACGCTGTTCGCCCACACGTGGGCCGACCCGCGCCCCGACCACTGCGCAATGGTCACCGACGACCTGCTCGTCGTCCCGTGGGACCGCGAGGTGCTGGTCGACGGCGCGTGGGTGACGCACCCGGAGCTCGACGCCGCGCTGCGGGCGCGCGAGGGGGAGTAGCGCGACGCTACTTCGCGCGAGAACGCGCTACCTCGCGGGAGAACGCGCTACTTCGGCGGAAAGGTCAGTCGGCCTCGGTGTGCGCGATGTTCGCGAGCTGCCGCCAGACGAGCACGAGCGTCACGCCCGCGCCGACGAACGCGAACCACATCGGCGCGGTGAGGCCCCACCGCTCGGCGATGAGCCCGCCGAGCGCGTTGCCGACGACGATGCCGCCGAACACGCACATCATGTAGACCGACGCGACGCGGCCCTGGAAGCGCGTGGGCACGGCCCGGTGGCGGACGGTGTTCGACACCGTGCCCCACACGAACGCGTACGCGCCGAAGACGAAGAGCGTCACGAGCGCGACCCAGCCCGTCGTCGCGAGCGCGAGCGACAGGTGGAACAGCACCTCGAGCGACAGGCACACCTTCATGAGGGTCGCGAGCGAGAAGCGTCGCTCGAGCCGCCCGTACACGAAGGTGCCCAGCAGTCCGCCGACCGCGGACGCCGTCGTGAGCAGCCCGAAACCGACCGGCCCCATGTCGAGGTGGTCGAGCGAGTACACGACGAGGATCGCCCACGGCGCCGCCCACGTGACGTTGAAGACGAGGATGACCAGGGCGAGCGTGCGCACCGGCCGGTTCGACCAGATCCAGCGCAGGCCCTCGGCGACGTCCTGGCGCACGTGCGAGCGGCCCTTCGCCCGCGGCACGGCGGGCAGCGTCACGCGCGCGACGAGGACGACCGCGAGCACCGCCGTCAGGACCTGGACGAGGAACGGCCACGCCATGCCCGCGGCGAAGAGGAACGCGCCGAGCGGCGGGCCGGCGAGCTGGTTGGCCGTGAGGAAGCCGGCCTGGAGCCGCGCGTTGCCGATCCCGAGGTCCGCCTTGTCCACGACCATCGGCAGCAGCGTCTGCGACGTCGTGTCGGCGAACACCTCCGCGACGCCCATGAGCAGCATCGCCGCGAGCACCAGCACGATGTTGACGTGCCCCGTGGCGATGATGCCCACGAGCAGCGTCACCACGAGCGCGCGCAGCAGGTTGGCCACGATGACCACGCGCCGCCGGTCGAGCCGGTCGGCGAGCACGCCCGCCCACAGCCCGAACAGCAGCCACGGCAGGCGCTGGAGCATCGCGGCGAGCGCCACGAGGAAGGCCGAGTCGGTCTGCGAGGCGACGAGCAGGGGACCGGCGGCGAGCGCCACGCCGTCGCCGATGTTGCTCGTCCACGAGGACGCCAGCAGCCAGCGGAAGCTCCGCCCCATCCGCGCGGGCACGATCGCCTCGAGCACTCTCCCCACGAACCGAAGAGCCTACGGCCGAATCATTCCCGCGACGATCGATTTCCGCTGCCCGTGGACGGCCGTCCAGAAGATATTGACGTCTTAACAGTCCAGGGGCAGACTGCCTGTGGCAGCACGCATCGCCCGCCCCCTGCGCGGTCCGTGCTGTCCTATCCCGGCACGCTCCGGATCGACGCCCCTTCGGCCCCCCTACCGAAGGGGCGTCTGCGTTGGGGCGGTGCCCGGCGGCCTCGCCGCGGTGCCCGACGGCGGCACGCGCCCGCGCGGACCTGGCCCGGTTCGAGAAGTCGTCGGCGTGCCGGTCCCGGCCCGCCGCACCGCCCGGTCTACCGTGCTGGCGTGAACGCCCGTCGATCCACCACTGCGAGCGCGGCCGAGCCCACGGCCGTGGTGCCGCCGGCCGAGCCCGCGCCGGAGCCGTCGGCGGCCCGGACGAACGGCCGTCCTCGTCTCGTCACGCCCCCCACGCCGGCCGAGCAGGTCGAGGCCGCGGCCGAGATCTGGCGCGCCTCTCTCGTCGAGCTCGTCGGCGGCTCGAGCCTCGCCGACGTCGGCATGCTCGGCGAGGCGGTCGTCGACCTCTCGGCCGCCCATCCCTCGGGCGTGGCCCAGCTCTTCGCGGGCCGCCCCACGCGCCTGAGCAACCTCGTGCGCGAGGGCGCGACGCTGCCCGCGGCGCGACGTCGTGCACGGGCCGTCGCCTCCCGCTCGGCCGAGCACGCGTCGCGGTACGGGGTCGCGGCCACGTACCTCGCGATCGGCGTGGCCACGTGGACCGAGCCCACCGACGGCACCGAGCCGCCCGGCCCCCAGCGCAACGACGTCGCGGCGCTCGCCCGCGTGGCCGGTGCCGCCGCTCCCGTGGCGTCCGCCCGCGTCGTCGACCGGGACGAGGACCCGGAGGACTCGGCGGATACGCCCGAGGAGGCCGACGGCACGAGCGACGCGTCGGGCGCGCCCGCCGGGGCGCCGCCGTCGGGCGACGACGACGGCGAGCTGGTCCTGACGACCTCGATCCCGGTGGTCACGATGACCGCCCGCGACGGGGCGCCGCCCCGGCCGTCGCCGCGAGCGCCGCACCCGCCCGGGCCGGACGACCTGCCCGCGGCCGGTCGGACGGTGCACGCGCCGGTGCTGCTGCGGCCGGTCACGCTGACACCGCGGGGCGACGGCGAGGCGGACTACGACCTGACGCTCGAGCCGACGGCCGAGATCAACCCCGTCGTGGCGCGGACGCTGCGCGCGCACGGGGCGCTGCTCGACCCGGCGTCCCTCGCGCAGGCGACGTTCACGCTCGCGGGCTTCGACCCGACGGACGTCCTGGCGCGCATCGCGGCGCTGGGCGAGGCCGTCCTCGAGGGCTTCGAGCTCGACCGGCGCATGCTCGTGGGCACGTTCGTCCACCCGGGGCAGGTGCTCGTCGACGACCTCGACGAGCTCGCGCCCTCGCTCGACCGGCACGAGGTCGTCGCGGCGCTCGCGGGCGTCGACGCGGCGCAGTCGGCGCTGGCCGAGGCGGCGCTGCCCGAGCTCACGCGCGCCGACCCCGACCCGACGCGCGAGCGGGGCGTCGGCGACCTCGACCCGCACCAGCGGCACGTCGTCGAGGCGCTGGCGACCGGCAGCCACCTGTTCGTCGACGCGCCCGTGAGCTCCGACGTCGCGGGCACGCTCGCGGCGGTGGTCGCGGAGGCGACGGCGGCCGGGCGGTCGGTCCTGTACGTCACGGGGCACCGGCGGGCGGCCGACCGGCTGTCGCACCGGCTCGCGGGGCTCGGCCTCGAGGGCCTGCTGCTCGACGTCCCGCCGCACCCGACGTGGCGGCAGGACGTGTCCCGGCGCCTGCTCGCGGCGATGGCATCCGAGCCCGAGCAGGTCGACACCGAGGACATCGCGCGCGTGCGCGACGCGCTCATCGGCGCCCGCACGCAGCTCACCGGGTACATCGAGGCGCTGCACCGCCCCCGGGCGCCGTGGGGCGTGTCCGCGTACGACGCGCTGCAGGCGCTCGCGCGGCTGACGTCGGAGCGGCCGTCGCCGTCGACGACGGTGCGCCTCGCGTCCGAGTCGGTGCTCGGCCTCGACGCCGCACGCCGGCGCGCCGTCGCGGGCGACCTGCGCCGCGCCGCCGAGCTCGGCGCGTTCACGCTGCGCCCGTCGGCGACCCCGTGGTTCGGCGCCGACCTGCACTCGGCCGAGGACGCGCGCGACGCGCTCGTCCGGGTCGGCCGCCTCAAGGACGCGACGCTGCCGCAGCTGCGGCGCCAGATCGCGTACACCGGCGAGGTCACGGGCCTGGCCGCCCCGGCGACGGTCGCCGAGTGGGGCGACCAGCTCGCGATGCTCGCCGGGATGCGCAGCACGCTCGACGTGTTCCACCCCATGGTGTTCGAGCGCACGGCCGCCGACCTCGTGCAGGCGACGGCGTCGCGCCGCTGGCGCGCCGAGCACGGCATCGAGATGGGGTGGTTCACGCGGCGTCGCCTGCGCAAGCGCGCCAAGGACATGGTCCGCCCGGGCGTGCGCGTGCCGGACATGCACGCCGCGCTCGTCGAGGTCCAGGCCCAGCGCGAGGTGTGGGCGCAGCACGCGGTGCGCGGCGGCTGGCCCACGCTGCCCGAGGGGCTGTCGAGCATCGAGGACACCTACGAGGCCGTGCGGATCGACCTCGAGGCGCTCGAGCCGGTGCTCGCCACGACGCCCATGGGCGGCAACCTGACGCACCTCGACCTCGACGCGCTCGCCGAGCGCCTGCAGCGGCTCGCGGGCGACTCGACCGCGCTCGAGACCCTGCCCGAGCGCACTGCGGCGCTGCGCCGCGTGCGCCAGGCGGGGCTCGCCGACCTCGTCGAGGACCTCGCGGCGCGCCGGGTGCGCCCGGAGCTCGTCGGAGCCGAGCTCGAGCTCGCGTGGTGGTCGTCGGTGTTCGAGCAGATCCTCGCGGCCGACCCCGCGCTCGCCGGGCAGGACGGCGCGGGGCTCGACGCGCTCGCCCGGCGCTTCCGTGAGCTCGACCGCCGCCACGTCGAGGCGCTGTCGGTGCCCGCGCGCGTCGCGGCGCGCGCCCACCTGGGCCGGGCGATGCGCGAGCACCGCGACGACGCCGAGGCGCTGTTCACCGAGCTCATCGAGGGTCGGATGACGACGCTGCGCGACCTGGCAGAGCGGCACGGCGAGGTCCTGCGCCGGCTGCGCCCGGCCCTGGTGTCGACGCCGACCCTGGTGCCGCACCTCCTGCCGGCGACGCGCACGGTCGACCTCGTCGTGCTCGACGCCGTGCAGCACGTGCCGGTCGAGGTCGTGGTCCCCGCGATCGCGCGCGGGCGCCAGGTCGTCGTCGTCGGGGACCCGCGCTCGGCGTCGGGCAGCGCGGTGCAGGAGCTGTCCGCGCTGCTGCCGACCGTGACCCTCCAGCCGCGCGAGAACCGCCGCGACCCCGAGCTCACGCGCCTGCTCGCCGCGCACGGCTACGACGGCCTGCTGCGGCCCGCGCCGCTGCCGCGCGCCGAGGCGCTCGTGCACCTCGACGTCGTGGACGGCACGGGCATGCCCGACCCGGTCTCGGGCACCGTGGAGAGCACGCAGGCCGAGGTGGACCGCGTCGTCGAGGTCGCGATCGAGCACGCGCTCACGCGGCCCGAGGAGACGCTCGGGATCGTCACCGTGACGGCCGTGCACGCCGACCGGATCCGCGAGGCGCTGCTCGCCGAGGTGCGCGCCAACCCGGCCCTCGCCCCGTTCTTCTCGGGCAGCCGCCCGGAGCCGGTCGTCGTCGCCGACATCACGGGGGTCGCCGGACTGTCGCGCGACACGATCCTGCTGTCCGTCGGCTTCGGCCGGACGCCGCACGGGCGCGTGCTGCACCGCTTCGGCGTGCTGGGCGAGCCCGGGGGAGACGCGATGCTGCTCGGTGCCCTCGGCGCGACGCGCAAGCGGCTGCACGTCGTGTCGTGCTTCCCGTCCGACGCGCTCGACCCGGAGCGCCTCCGCGGCGCCGGGCCGAACCTGCTCGCCGAGGTGCTCGCGTTCGCCGAGCGGCGCTCGGGCGCGGCCGACCAGGTCGAGCTCGGCAACGGCGTCGACGTCGCGCGCGCCCCCGACAAGCTGCTCGTCGACGTCGGCGAGCGGCTCTGGCGGCTCGGCTACCTCGTCGAGACCGACTACGGCACGGGCGACGGGGACCGGATCCCGCTCGTCGTCGGCCACCCCGACCTGCCGGGCGAGCTGCTCGTCGCCGTGCTGACCGACGACGCCGCGTACGTCGCGGAGCCGTCCGTGCGGGTGCGCGACCGCCAGCTCGCCGAACGCCTCGAGCGCCTCGGCTGGGTCGTGACGCAGGTGTGGAGCGCGGCGGCGTTCCTCGACCCCGACGGCGAGGCCGAGCGTGTGCGCCGGCTCGTGCAGCGCGTCCGCGACGAGCGGATCGGGACGGCCGGCGGCGTCGTGCCCCCGCGCGAGGTGCCCGTGCTGCCCGACGAGGACGACGAGGACGACGGCACCCCGCCCCCGCCGCCCACCGACTGACCGTTGTGAGCGGACTTCTGGCCCACTTCCCGACCGGGACGTGGGCCAGAAGTCCGCTCACGGCTGCGGGAGAATGGGTCGCGTGAGCGAGCAGAGCCCTTCCGAGCGGCCCGACGGCGGCACCCCGGTCGACGGGGCGTCCTCACCTGCGCGGCCGGACGCGTCCGGGCGCCGGCGTCGCGGGCCGCGGCGTGCGGTGCGGCGCGGCACCGAGCGCGAGCCGGTGCTCGGCGTGAGCGCCGACGAGCGCGGCGGCCACGGCTCCAACGACGAGCGGCTCGAGCGCGACGTCCCGCCCCACTGGTAGACCACGCCGCCCGGACAGCGCTGTGGGCGTGATTCCTGGCCCGTTCTGCCCGGTTCGACCGGGTTCTACGGACCAGAGATCACGCCCACAACGGTCGGAATCAGCCGCGGTTCTGGTTCTGGACCACCAGCAGGTCGCGGATCTCCTGGAGCAGCAGCACGTCCTCGGCCGGCGCCTCGGGCTCCGGCTCCTCGCCCTTCTTGCGGCGCTCCGCGAGCCGGTTGAGCGGCATGACGATCGCGAAGTAGAGCGCGGCGGCGACGATCAGGAACTGCAGCACGGCGTTGAGGAACCCGCCGACGGACAGGACCGACGCCTCCTGGGTCTCGGTCGCCGCCCGGAGCGTGATGTTCCACAGGCCGCTCAGGTCCGGCTTGCCGAAGATCGCGCCGATGAGCGGATTGAGGATGTTGTTGACGAGGGCGTTGACGACCTCGGTGAACGCGGCACCGATGATGATGCCGACGGCGAGGTCGATGACGTTGCCCCGCATGATGAAGTCCTTGAAGCCCTTGAGCATGGTTCCCCCTGGGGTCGTTCCGAGGCCGAGCAGGCGCTCGGCGCGGCCACTGGAGATTCTTTCCCCGCCCGGGCAGGACCGCAACGGATAGCGCGCAGGGGCGCCCCTCAGGGCACCAGCACCGCTGAGACGACCCCGCGCGCGGACGCCGCCGACAGCGCGGTCGCCTCCTCGGGCTGTACCGCGACGAGCGTGACGGGCGCGTTGCGCTCGGTGACGGCACCGCCCAGCAGGGACGCGCCGCCCTCGTCGGCCGCGCCGGTCACGCCCGGCAGGACGAGCGCGCCGCGCGCGAGGTGGTGCGTCCCGTCACCGTCGCCGGCCGGCCTGGTCCCCTCGGCCTCGAGGTGGGGCTCGAGGTGCGGATCGAGCACAGACGCATCCACCGCGACGAGGTCGACGCGGTCGCCCGGCCGCAGGAGCCCGCTCGCGGCGCTGTCGAGCAGCACGGGCACGACCACGGTGCCCTCGGGCGCGTGAGCCGCGACACCGCCACCCGCGACGAGCGTCGCGTGCAGCGGAAGGCCCGCGGGCAGGTCGACCGCGGGCACCCGTCCCACCGCGTCGGCCGTGGCGGTGACCACGCCGTCGGGGGCGAGCTCGGCGGGGACGGGCCGGACCGTCAGGTCGGCGGCCTCGACCCGCTCGCCGGCGACGAGGGGGTGCAGCGGCACGACGACGTCGACGGTCGGCGGCGGGTCGGGGCGCAGGGCGTGCACGGTCGCGGTCGCGGCCAGCCCGCAGCAGACCGCGACGAGCACGAACCGGGCGCGCCACAGGGCGGTCCGCAGGCGGCGTCGCAGGCCGCGGCGACGTGCCGCGGCGTCGGGAGAATCGGTGCGCATGCGCCGCACGCTAGGGCGGACGCGCGGCGGGCCCGCCGGCGGCGGGCGGCTCCTGTGGACGAGGCCGCCCTGGGGGCGGCCTCGCCGCGCGGGCTCAGGCGGACGCGGCCTTGGAGCCGGACGTCGACGACGACGTCGAGCTGGTCGACGACGACGAGCCGCTCGAGCCGCTCGACGACGAGCCGCTCGAGGATGCGGAGCCGTTCGACGACGAGCTCGACGACGAGGACGTCGAGCGCGAGTCGGTCCGGTAGAAGCCGGATCCCTTGAACGTCACACCCACCGAGCCGTACACCTTGCGCAGACGGCCCGTGCACTGCGGGCAGGCCGTCAGGGCGTCGTCGGTGAACGCCTGGTGGATGTCGAAGGCGTGGCCGCAGTCGGCGCACCGGTAGGCGTAGGTGGGCACGTGCTCTCCTCGGACGAACAGGTCGGCAGCCCGGTCGGGGACCGGGCCGGCCGGGTGCCGGGCCGCCCGGCCTGGCACTCGGCCACTGTGAGTGCCAATCATACGCCGGACGGTAGTCTCGCCTGCGTGTCAGCGACCACCACCGCCGAAGTGCCCGACGTCGACGACGCCCCCGCACCGCCCCGCCGGGGCATGTCCCGCCTCCGCAGGCTGGTCGTGGGGATCGCGGTCGTGGTGGCCCTGGCCCTGGTGGCGACCACCGTCTTCGGGGTCGTGACGGTCCGTCGGCCGCTGCCCACCTGGGACGGCGAGCTGAGCGTCCCGGGGCTCGAGGGCGAGGTCGAGGTCGTCCGCGACGCGCAGGGCGTGCCGCACGTCTACGCCGGGAGCGCGCACGACCTGTTCGCCGCGCAGGGCTACCTGCACGCGCAGGACCGCTTCTTCGAGATGGACTACCGCCGCCACGTCACGGCCGGCCGCCTCGCCGAGCTCGTGGGCGACGTGCCCGAGGCCATCGAGGCCGACATGGTGATCCGCACGCTCGGCTGGCGCCGCGTCGCGGAGCAGGAGTGGCACCTCCTGGCGCCCGAGACCCGCGCGTACCTCCAGGCGTACGCCGAGGGCGTCAACGCCTACGTCGACTCGCGCGACCCCGAGGAGCTCGCGCTCGAGTACACCGTGCTCGGGCTCACGGTGGACCTGGCCGAGCCCGAGCCCTGGGACCCGATCGACTCGCTGGCGTGGCTCAAGGCCATGGCGTGGGACATGCGCAGCAACTACCAGGTCGAGCTCGAGCGCGCGCTCGCGTACAGCACCCTCGAGGACGTCGCCCTCGTCGAGGAGCTGTTCCCCCCGTACTCCGACGCCGGCAACGAGCCGATCCTCGCCAACGCCGACCGCACGGACGCGGCCGCCGGCAGCGGCGGGCGCACCGCCGCGCAGGTCTCGCCCGAGTACGCGGCGCCCGCCGTCGGGGGAGCGCTCGACGCCGCGCGGCGCGCGCTCGACGCCGTGCCGGTCCTCGTCGGTCGCGGCGAGGGCACGGGCTCGAACTCGTGGGTCGTCTCGGGCGAGCACACCGCGTCGGGCGCGCCGATCCTCGCGAACGACCCGCACCTCACGCTGGGTGCGCCGAGCATCTGGAGCCAGGTCGGCCTGCACTGCGCCACGGTCGACGACTCGTGCCCGTTCGACGTCGCGGGCTTCTCGTTCGCGGGCTTCCCGGGCGTCGTCATCGGCCACAACGACCGGCTGGCCTGGGGCCTGACGAACATGTACGCCGACGTGACCGACTTCTTCGTCGAGCGCGTGCGCGACGACACCTGGCTCGCCGACCGCTCCGCCGAGCGCTGGGAGCCGATGGACGTGCGGACCGAGACGATCCGCGTCGCCGGCGGACGGCCGATCGACATCGAGGTGCGCAGCACGGCGCACGGCCCGATCGTCTCGGGCGTGCTCGACCTCGACGACGTCGTCGACTCGCCGACCGAGGCCGGCACCGCGTTCGGCGAGTACGCCGTCTCGCTCGGCTGGACGGCGCTCGAGCCCGGGCGCACGGCCGACGCCGTGTTCGCGATGAACCTCGCGCAGGACGCCGACGACGTGCGCGCCGCGGCCGAGCTGTTCGAGGTGCCGAACCAGAACATCGTGTTCGCCACGACGGACGGGCACATCGGCTACCAGGCGCCGGGCCGCGTGCCGATCCGCGCCGACGTCGACGGCCCCGTGCCGTCGGACGGCACCTGGCCGCGTCCCGGCTGGGACCCGCGCTACGACTGGCAGGGCTACGTCGACCCGGACGACATGCCGCGGGCTCTCGACCCGGCGTCGGGCTACGTCGTGGCCGCGAACCAGGCGGTGCTGTCGCCCGAGTCGGAGCCGTTCCTGGGCCGCGACTTCGACTACGGGTACCGCGCGGAGCGCATCCGCACGCTGCTCGACGAGCAGATCGCCACCGGCCGCCCGTTCACCGTCGCCGACATGAACCGGATCCAGAACGACGAGTGGTCGCCGTTCGCCGAGGTCCTGCTCCCGGTGCTGCTCGAGGTCGACGTCCCGAACGACTATGACGCCGCCGGACAGGAGCTGCTCGCCGACTGGGACGGGCGCATGGACGCGGACTCGCACGCCGCCGCGTACTTCGCGGCCGTCTGGCGCAACCTGCTCAAGGACACGTTCTGGGACGACCTGCCCGAGTCGATGCGGCCGTCGGGGAACTCGCGCTGGCTCGTCGTCATGCAGCACCTGCTGGAGCGGCCCGAGGACCCGCTGTGGGACGACCGGTCCACGCTCAACGTGCTCGAGAGCCGCGACGAGATCCTCACCCAGGCGCTCGTCTCGGCGCGGCGCGACCTCACGGTCGAGCTGTCCAAGGAGCCGGAGGACTGGTCGTGGGGCGCGCTGCACACGCTCGAGCTCGCCCACCCCGTCCTCGGCGGCGAGGACGTGCCGGGGCTGGTCCGCGACTACGTCAACCCGCGCGCGGTGCCGATGGGCGGCGGCTCGTCGATCGTCAACGCGACCGGCTGGGACGCCGGCAGCGGCAGCTTCGCCGTCCGCACCGGTCCGTCGATGCGCATGGTCGTCGACCTGGGCGACCTCGACGCGTCGACGTGGGTGACCGTCACGGGCGTGTCGGGCCACCCGGCGTCGCGCCACTACTCCGACCAGCTCGAGGCATGGGCGTCGGGCACGACGTTCGCGTGGCCGTTCTCGCGCGAGGCGGTCGGGGAGGCGGCCCGGACGCGGGCGACGCTCGTGCCGTGACGCGCCCGCCGCACGGGTGAGCCCGGCGCCCCCGGCGTGAGCCGGTGCGGCGCGTCAGGCGGGCAGCGCCTGCCAGCCCTCGGGCGTCGCGACGACGTGCACCGGCATGTCGTGGTCCTCGACGGGCAGCGGCCGCTCCTCGGCGTCGTAGATCTCCTCGGGGAAGACCATCGCGACGACCGGCACGTCGGGGCGCGCCTGCTTGAGCGAGCGGTCGTACCAGCCGCCGCCCTGCCCGAGGCGCATGCCGCGCGTGTCGACGGCGAGCGCGGGCGCGACGACGACGTCGGCCTGAGCGATCGCCTCGGATCCGAGCGTGGGGCCGCCCGGCTCCGGAGGACGCCCCGGGGCGCGCTCGCGCAGGTCCTCCTGGCCCGCGTACTCGGCCCAGTCGCGGGCGAGCCCGGCACCCAGGACGGGCAGGAGGATGCGGGCGCCGCGCGCGGCGAGGCGCTCGAGCAGCTCGCACGTGCTCGGCTCCGTGGGGCGCGACGCGTACGTGGCGACGACCGCGGCGTCCCGCACGGCGGGCACGGTCTCGAGGACGTCCGCGAACCGGACGGACGCCTCCGTGCGCAGCCGCGGCGGCCGGGCGGCCCGACGGGCGCGGATCTCGCGCCGCAGCTCCTCCTTCGCCTCGGCGACCTCCATGCCGGGGTAGATGGGGTACGGCTGGCGTGAGCTGGTCGTCGGGTCGCCGCGCATGGCCCCATTGTGGCAGGGTCCCGTGCCGGGGGGAGCCGGTTCCGCCCGGCGTCGAACGGAGGTGCGATGACGCACAAGGTCGCGAGAGGCTGGAGCATGTCGAAGCCGTGGCCCGTGACCCTGCGGGACGACGGCCCGTCGGGGTCGGTGGTCCTGCGTCCGCTGCGTCGTCGTGACGCGGGGGAGTGGATGCGCCTGCGCGCGGTCAACGCGGCGTGGCTCGAGCCGTGGGAGGCGACGTCGCCCACCGAGCAGCCGGCGACGTCGACCTTCGGCGAGTACCTGCGCGTGCTGTCCGCGCAGGCGCGCAGCGGCAGCGCGCTGCCGTTCGCCGTCGAGCTCGACGGTGCGCTGGCCGGTCAGCTCACCGTCTCCTCGATCACGTACGGGTCGCTGTGCTCGGCGAGCATCGGCTACTGGATCGGGCGCGAGTACGCGGGGCGCGGTGTCATCCCGACGTCCGTGGCGATGGCGACCGACTACTGCTTCACGGCGCTGGGGCTGCACCGGATCGAGATCAACATCCGGCCCGAGAACGGGCCGAGCCTGCGCGTCGTCGAGAAGCTCGGCTTCCGCGACGAGGGACTGCGCGAGCGCTACCTCCACATCCAGGGCCGGTGGCGCGACCACCGCACCTTCGCGCTCACCGCCGAGGAGGTGCCCGAGGGGCTCCTGGCACGGTGGCAGCGCCTGCGCGACGCCCTGTAGCGGGGGCCCGCTCCGTCCGCAACCGGTGACGACGTCGCAGGGCGGACCGCGGACACGCCGTCGTCGGTCCCCGGCCGGGCGCGGGCGTGCGCCTACCGTCGTGACGTGGAATCGGCAGCAGGTCTCGCGGCGCTCGCGCTGTTCGTCCTGTGGCTGGGCTACTGGGTGCCGCAGCGCCTGCGGCACCGCCAGCAGCTGCTCGAGTCCCGGGTGGAGGACCGGTTCTCCGGGGGGCTGCGGGTGCTGGCGGTGGCGGGCGGCGGACCGTCCGCGGCGATCGCGCCGCCGGCGGAGCCGCCGCAGGCGCGGCCGCTCCTGATGGCCAGCTCGCCGACCGTGGACGCCGGAGGAGGGGAGCGAGGGATGGCTCAGGTCCCGACAGGCCGCGCGCTGGAGCGGCGGCCGGCCACGGGCGCGACGCCCGCCGTGCGGGCCTCGCGGCTCGCGCTGCTCGAGCGCCGTGCGGCCCGCGCCCGTCGCCGTCTCGTGCTCACGCTCCTGCTCGTGGTCCTCACCGCCGTCGGGTGGACCGCCGTCGGGCTCGGCTACGTCCACTGGTGGGGCGGCGCCGCACCGACCGCGATGCTGGCGCTGGTGCTCGTGCTCGGCCGGGCGGCGGTGGTCGCCGCACGCCGGGCCGACGAGCGCTGGGTCGCCGCGCAGCGCGCCGCGCGCCGCGAGGCGGTCCAGGCGCGGGCGCTGGCCAACGGCGGGCCGTACGCGCCGCGCAACCGTGCACGCGTGACGGGTCGTGCCGTCCACCCGTCGGCGACGCACACGCAGATGATCCCGCGGGTCGACGCCGCCGCCCGCCCCGCGTCGCGCGAGCCCGCCGCCGCACGGGCTCGCGCCGTGGCCGCGGAGGACCGCGCCGAGCCGACGACGGAGCCCGAGCCCGTGCTCGAGCCCGCCGAGGAGCGTGCCCCCACGATCATCGAGCAGCCCGCGCCCGGCACCCGGCCCGGCGGGGTGGGCGGCGAGGCGTGGGACCCCGTCCCGGTGCCGCTGCCGACCTACGTGACCAAGCCCGAGGCGCCGCGCCGCGAGCCCAAGCCGCTCACGGGCGCGACGCCCGTCGCCTCGTCGGCGACTGTCGCGGCCGCCGTCGCCGCGGCCGCCGCGACGGCGACCGCCAGCGCGACCGGCACCGGCGGCGCGACGTCCGAACCGCCGTCGGGCGGCGAGGCGTCTGCGGACGCGGCGGCGGCCTCGGCGGACGAGCTGCTCGCCGACGAGGCGCCGCGCCAACGCACCGAGACGCTCGGTCTGCCGCTCGAGCAGATCCTGGCCCGCCGCCGGGCGGCCGGCTGAGCCGATTTGCAGATCAGCGGTTCCCGGGTGTTAGTCTTGGGACCGCTTCGGGGCCATGGCGCAGTTGGTAGCGCGTCTCGTTCGCAATGAGAAGGTCGGGGGTTCGAATCCCCCTGGCTCCACCGAAGGAAGGTCTCTGACCGGGCGCATGCCGGGTCGGGGACCTTCGTCGTTCGGGCGCGATGCACGTTGCTCGGCCCCTCACGCCGGCCTGGTGACGGCGCTCTGTCCTCGTCAGGCCAGTGATCGGTCCTCGAGCACGGGGAAGTGCTCGATGAGCTCCCGTCATGCCCGAGATCGTCGTGTCCGGCGCGCAGCTCCTGCGCGACGGGTCGGTCAACCTCTACATGGCGCAGGGCGGAACCAACTTCGGGCCGTGGGCCGGCGCCAACCGCGCCGGGGCGCTGCACGACGGCGAGCTCCAGCCCACCATCACGAGCTACGACTACGACGCCCCGATCGACGAGCGCGGGGAGCCGACCGAGACGTTCTGGCGCTTCCGCGAGATCTTGCTCTAGGCGCGGCGCGCGGCCGGCGACGACACGGCCGTCCCCGACGTCCCGGAGCCCACGCCGATGCTCAAGGAGGCCGAGATCCCGCTCGCCGTCGCGGCGGGGTCGGCGCTCGCGGCCGCCCCCGAGACGTGGTCGGCGGACGTGCCGACGCTCGAGGACCTCGGGGTCGACCAGGGCGTCGCGATCCACACGACCGTCCTGCACGGGCCGCGCGAGGCGCTGCCGCTGCAGGTCACGGGCGTCGCCGACCGCGTCACGGTGTACGTCGACGGGCGCCTCGCGGTCGCCGGGCCGGGCCCGGTCGTGTCGGTCGACCTGCCCGCGATCCCGGCCGGCGGGAGCCTGCGCGTCGACCTGGTCGTCGAGTCGCTCGGCCGCGTCAACTACGGCCCGCTCGTCGGCGAGCGCAAGGGCATCACGGGTCAGGTGCGGGACCGGCTTCGAGCGGCGCCCGTCCGACGGGTGAGCACCCGCCGCCCCTGGGACAATGAGGGGCGTCGACCCGGTCCCGCCGATGCGCAAGGATATGTGGTGTGCAACCCCGAAACGCCCGATTCGTCCGCTCTGCCCTGGCCGTCGCCGTCGTCGTCGTGCTGGGGACGACGGGGTGCACCGCGCCGCCCGCGGACGAGCCGCTGCGGTCGGCGTCGCCCGCCCAGCCGCCGCTCGAGGTGCGTGAGCCCGAGTCGCACACGCTCGTGCTGGACTCCTCCGACCCGGCGGAGCTGACGCTGACCGCGAGCCAGGTCCTCTTCGAGCGGTCGGAGCTCGTGGTCCTCGCCGGCTCGGACGCCCCCGAGGCGTTGCCGGCCGCCTCCGCCGCGGCCGCCGCGCTGCACGCCCCGGCGCTGCTGGCCGGCGGCGGCATCTCCGACGACGCGATCGCGTCCGAGCTGGAGCGCCTCGGCGTCGCGACCGCGGTCGTCGTCGAGCCCACCGGCGGGATCGAGGACGTCGAGCGCGTCGAGCCGTCGCCGGCGCCCGACGGCGGCGACGAGCACGAGGTCGCCGCGCCCGGGACGCGGGCCGCGCTCGCCGCGGGCGTCGACGTCGTGCGCCTCGACACGGGCGTCGTCACCGAGGACGGCGAGCTCGCCGAGGGCGACCTCGCCGAGCTGCGCGACGTCCTGCCCGCGACCGGCGAGCCCGTGCTGCTGCGCGAGGTGCTCGCGCTGACCGACCCGCAACCGGGGCAGGAGGCCGCGATCGCGACCGTCCGCGCGGCCGGCGCCGTGACGTTCGAGGTCCCCGGCGGCGACCCCGCGGCCGTGCCCGAGGCGATCGCGATGATCGACGACGCGCAGGCGCTCACGGTCGTCGGCGTGGGCCCGACCTTCGGCGACCCCGACGTCTTCGCGTGGAAGGTACTCACGGCCGAGCACGGCGTCCTCCTGCCGACCGGCGACCAGCACCTGTTCCCCGCGCGCTACGTCACGACCGAGGCGGACCGGCGGGGCGACCCGGCCGCCGTCGTCGAGCGCGCGGCGGCCGCGGCCGCCCCGTACGCGGTCGAGGGCGAGCCGCTCGTGCCGACCGTCGTCGTGCGCACGGGCACGCCCTCGCGCTCCGCCGGCGACGACGGGGACCACGTCGTGGAGGTTCCGCTCGCCGAGCTCGAGCCGTTCGTGCGGGCCGCGCGCGAGGCCGACCAGTACGTGCTGCTCGAGGTCGCCGCGGGGCCCGGACCCGTCGTCGAGGAGGTCCGCGCGCTCGAGCCGCTGCTCACCGTCCCGGGCGTCGGCGTCGCGCTGCACCCCGAGCAGCGGCGCGGCGACGGGGTCGCCACGCGCTCGAACGTCATGGACGCGGCCGAGATCGTCGACGTCGCCGAGTACCTCGCCGAGGTGACGACGCGCGAGGGCCTGCCGCCCGTCCTGCTGGCGGTGCACCAGACGCGCGCCGACTCGGTGCCGGGCCGCGAGACGCTGCGGTCGGTGCCGCAGGTCGAGATCCTCGTCGTCGCCGACCGCACCGGTGGCGCCACGACGGGCGAGTGGGTGTGGAACCGGCTGACGGAGGACGTCCCCGAGACCGTCCGTCTCGGCTGGTCCGGGCCCGCGGCGGTGTACGAGGGCGTCGACCGGCTCGTGCCGACCGAGCCCGCGGCCCCGGTCCTGGTGGCGGCGTCGTGAGCCTCGCCGTGACCGACGTCCCGCACCGCGGGCCCGCCGACCCGCGCCCGCTGCCGATCGTCCCGTGGCCGGTCGCGGTCGAGCCGCTCGACGGCCCCGGCCCGGTGCTCGACGCCGTGCGCCTCGACGCTCCCGACCCGCGCCTCGGGGCGCTCGCCGCCGAGCAGCTCGCCGCCGCGGGCGTGCGGGTCGACGACGCCGCGCCCGTGGGCGTGACCCTCCGGCTCGACGCCGCCGCCGGCCCGCCCGGCTCGCGCAGCGACGAGCGGTACACCTTGCGGGTCTCGGCCGACGGCGTCGTGGCGGTCGCGCCCGAGCGCGTCGGCCTGCTCCACGCCGTGCGGGTGCTGCGCCAGCTCGTCGGCACCGACGGCGTCGCGCCCGCCGTCGTCGTCCACGACGCACCGCGGTACCGGTGGCGCGGGCTCATGGTCGACGTCGTCCGGCACTTCTTCGGCCCCGCCGACCTGCGTGCCGTCGTCGACCTCGCCGGCGCGCTGCGGCTGCGCGTTCTCGCGCACGAGGGCACCGAGGTCGGCATCTCGCGGCTGTGGTTCGACAACCCCGCGACGGAGCCGTTCCTGCGCGACGTGATCGGCGACGTCGCACGGCTCACCGACGGGCCGTACGTCCACGTGGGCGGCGACGAGGTCCTCACGATGGACTCGGACGAGTACACCCGCTTCGTCGAGCTCGCGTGCCGCGTGGTGCGCGAGGCGGGCAAGACGCCCGTGGCGTGGCAGGAGGCCGCGCACGCGCGGCTCGAGGCCGGGACGCTGCTGCAGTACTGGGACCCTCGGGTCGACGCCGAGCCGTTCGTGACCGCCGCGGCCGCGGGCGTGCGGTTCGTCATGTCGCCGGGGAACCGCGCCTACCTCGACATGAAGTACACGCCCGAGCACCCGCTCGGCCTGCAGTGGGCGGGCTTCGTCGAGCTGCGCGACGCGTACGACTGGGAACCCACCGAGGTCGTCCCGGAGCTACCGGCGGACGCGGTCGAGGGCGTCTCCGCCGCCGTGTGGACCGAGACGCTCGCGACGCGCGACGAGGTGGGCCTTCCACCCGACGCCGCAGGTCAGCTGGTCGTTCTAGCGCTGTGGGCGTGATTTCTGGCCCGATTTGCGCTTTTTGGCCCGGTTCTCGACAACAGAAATCACGCCCACAGCGGGGAGAACGTGGTGCTCAGATCCAGGAGCGCAGGAGCATGAGCGAGCGCCAGTAGTCGTACGGCACCTGCAGCGCCGACCACACCGGGTAGTACGCGGCCGAGACCAGCACGACGACGGCGACGACCGCGACGACCGCCATGATGACCCGCGACCTGCCGGGTCGCTCCTCGGTGCGCTCGAGCGCGACCGCCGCGACGTGGACGAGGGCCAGCACCACCCACGGCAGGAACACGATCGAGTAGAACGTGAAGATCGTGCGCTCGGTGAAGAAGAACCACGGGACCCAGCCCGCGACCAGGCCGGCGAGCACCGCCGTCGCGCGCCAGTCCCGGTGCAGGACGCCGAGCACGACCGTCGCGACGACGGCGAGCGCGCCCGCCCACCACAGCACGGGGTTGCCCAGCGACGTCACCGCCGACGCGCACCCGTCGGTCACGGACGCGCCGCAGCCCGCCTCGCCCGCCGTGACGCGCTCCCAGTAGAAGGAGGTGGGACGCCACTGGACGATCCACCCCAGCGGGTGGGCGGCGTAGCCGTGCTCGGAGTCGAGGGTCGTGTGGAAGTCCCACATCTGCGTGTGGTACTCCCACAGGCTACGCAGCGGCCCGGGGAGCCAGGTCACGCCCTGGCCGGGGTTCTCGACCGCCCACTGGCGGAAGTACGCGCCAGGCTGCGCGAACCACGACCACCACGTCGCCAGGTAGGTGAGCGCCGCCGTCGGGACGATCGCGACGAACGCGGGGACGGCGTCGACCAGGATCGAGTCCTCCCACCACCGGCCGACGCCGACGGCGCGGCGCGCCGTCATGTCCCACAGCACGGTGAGGATGCCGAAGACCGCGACGAAGTACAGGCCCGACCACTTGACGCCGCACGCCAGGCCGAGCGAGACGCCCGCGGCCAGCCGCCACCAGCGGAACCCGAGCCGAGGTCCGTAGAACTCGACCGACCCCCCGGCGTCGAGGAGGGCCGCCACGCGGGACGCGAGCCGGCGTCGGGCCCACTCGCGGTCCATGACCAGGCAGCCGAACGCGACGAGCACCCAGAACATGAGGAACTGGTCGAGCAGCGCGGTGCGCGAGTGGACGATCGCCTCGCCGTCGACCGCGAGCAGCAGCCCGGCGAGCACGCCCAGGAGCGACGACGCGAACAGCCGCCGCGCGATGCGGACGAGCAGGAACACCGCGAGGACGCCCACGACGGCGCTCGCGAGGCGCCACGCGAACGGGTTCGTCGCGCCCCCACCGGCCTCCATGCCGAGCCAGATCATCCACTTGCCGACCGGCGGGTGGACCACGTACGCGGCCTGCTCGAGGTAGGTGTCGACGTCGCCCGCCTCGAAGGCGGCGTTCGGCTCGTCGGGCCACTGCCGCTCGTAGCCTTCGCGGCCGAGCGTGTAGGCGTCCTTGACGTAGTACGTCTCGTCGAACACGAGCGCGGGCGGGCGGCCCAGCTCCCACAGGCGCACGACCGCGGCCAGCAGCGTCACGGCGAGCGTGCCGAACCAGGCCCAGAACCGGGCGCGGCGGGTGACGTCGAGCGCGAGCCGGCGACGGCCCAGCAGCGTGCGCAGCAGCCGGGTCTCGGTCGAGGGCTCGTCGGCGGGGGCGGCGGTCGCGACGGTGGCGAAGGGCCTGTCGGGACCGGCGCTCGGCGCGATCGCGTGCTCGGTCACCCGGCACATCGTAGGGGCGTGGGACGCTGGTCACCATGACCTCCCACCCCGCCGTGTCCTCCGGGGCGTCCTCCGCGGCCGGCGCCGGCGGCGCGCTCGTGCTCGCGGCCACGCCGATCGGCAACACCGAGGACGCCTCGCCCCGCCTGCTCCGGCTGCTGGCCGAGGCCGACGTCGTCGCAGCCGAGGACACCCGGCGCCTGCACGCGCTGGCGAGCCGGCTCGGCGTCGCGGTCGGCGGGCGCGTCGTCTCGTACCACGAGCACAACGAGACGGCCCGCGCCGACGAGCTGCTCGACGTCGTGGAGGACGGCGGGACCGTCGTCGTGGTGACCGACGCCGGGATGCCCGTGGTGTCCGACCCGGGGTACCGGGTGGTGTCCCGGGCCGTCGAGCGCGGGCTCCGCGTCACCGCGGCCCCCGGCCCGTCGGCCGTGCTCACCGCGCTCGCCCTGTCCGGGCTGCCGACCGACCGCTTCACGTTCGAGGGCTTCGTCCCGCGCAAGGCGGGGGAGCGGGCGCGATGGCTCGGGGCGCTCGCGGCCGAGCCGCGCACGATGGTGTTCTTCGAGGCGCCGCACCGCGTCGTCGAGACGCTCGCGGCGATGGCGGACGCCTTCGGGACCGACCGGCCGGCCGCCGTGTGCCGCGAGCTGACCAAGACGTACGAGGAGGTGCTCCGCGGCGGGCTCGGGTCGCTCGCGTCGCTCGTGCGCGAGCGGGCCGACGGCGGCGACGGGCTGCGCGGGGAGATCTGCGTCGTCGTCGCCGGGGCGCCCGAGGCCGAGGCGCCCGGCGTCGACGAGCTCGTCGGCGAGGTGCTCGCGCGCGTCGAGGCGGGGGAGCGGCTCAAGGACGTCGTCGCCGACGTCGCGTCCGCCGCCGGGGTCCCCAAGCGCGAGCTGTACGCCGCTGCCCTCGCGGCGAGGTAGCGCGTTTCGTCGCGAGGTAGCGCGCCTTTCCGCGAGGTAGCGCGTTTCGTCGCGAGGTAGCGCGCTGCCAGCCGACGTCCGCCTCCGAACGCCGCCTTCCAAGCCCGTATGCGCGACGAACGGAGACGGACGTGCCCGACGCCGGTCCCGCCGTCGGGCACCTGCGCTACCTCGCGACGGCGAGCGCTACTTCGGCGTGAAACGCGCTACCTCGCGACGAAACGCGCTACCTCGCGGAAAGACGCGCTACTTCGCCGGAGAACGCGCTACCTCGACGTGGCGAGCTCCACGCCGGCGGCGGTGAGCTCGGCACGGGCCTGCTCGCCCTGCTCGGGCGTGACGGGGATGGTCAGGTCGGTCAGCACGCGGGTCGAGAACCCCGCCCGCACGGCGTCGAGCGACGTCCGCTTGACGCAGTGCGACTCCACGAGCCCGACGACGTCGACCGCCTCGATGCCCGCGTCCCGCAGGACCTGCTCGAGCGGGCGCCCCGCCTCGTCGGCGCCCTCGAAGCCCGAGTACCCGTGCGCGTACTGGCCCTTCTTGACCGCGACGTCGGCCTCGAGGTCGGCGAGCGCGGGGTGCAGCTCGGCGTTGGGCGTGCCCGCGATGCCGTGCGGCGGCCAGGTGTCGACGAAGTCGGGGGTGTCGCTGAAGTGCTCGCCCGGGTCGATGTGCCAGTCCTGGGTGGTCACGACGAGGTCGTAGCGCTCGCGGTGGACGGCGACGTAGGCCGCGACGTCCTCCGCGACCCGGTTGCCGCCCTCGACCGCGAGCTCGCCGCCCTCGCAGAAGGTCGGCTGCACGTCGACGACGATGAGGGCCCGGCGCGTCCTGGTGGTCTCGTCCATACGACCCACATTGCCACCGTTCGGCCCGGTGCGGGTGCGGTCAGACGAGGAACCCGGCGTTGGCCGAGCAGCGCAGCGGCTCGACCGTCATCGTGCCCGGCCGCGGTCGTGCGTCCTCGGACGGCGGCGGGACGTAGGGCAGCTCGTCCGTCCTCGCGGGTTCCGGCTCGGTGCTCCGCGAGCGCCCGAACCAGCTCCGTACCCGGTCGACGATCCCCATCGCGGCCTCCGTCCTTGGACCAGCCTTGAGGCGAGCAAGCCACAGGCTTGACCGGCACGGCAGCCGTCGGCGCTGCAGGATGGAGCCATGTCTCCCGGTGCCCGACGGCGGTGCGCGCCTCGTGCGCGGCCGGCGCGGTCCGCGGCCGCGCTCGCGTCCGCGGCGGGCGTGGCGGCGAGCCTGGCCGCGGGCTGCACCGGGCAGCCCGCGGTCGGCGTCTCGTCCCCGCCCGCGGCCGCGACGAGCACACCGGCCACGCCGGCAACTCCGTCCGAGAGCGGGTCGCCGTCCGTGACGCCAGCGACGCCGTCGGGCACGTCCCTGGGTCCGGGCGCGGTGACCGCGACCGTGGAGACGGTGGTCGAGGGCCTGGACGTCCCCTGGGGTCTGGCCCCGCTCGAGGACGGGACGCTGCTGGTCTCGGAGCGCGACGCGGCGCGCCTGCTCGTCGTCGACCCGGCCGCGGGCACCTCGACGCCCGTCACCGGTGCGGGGGCGGACCAGCTCCTGGCCGAGACCCGCCCGCGCGGCGAGGGCGGGCTGCTGGGCGTCGCGCTCGACCCGGCGTCGGGCGACGTCGTGGTCTACCGCACGGGCCCCGACGACAACGCGGTGCTGCGCGGCACCCCGGACGGCACGACCCTCGGCGAGCTCACGACCGTCGTCGAGGGCATCCCGCACGCCGCGAACCACGACGGCGGTGCGGTCGCGTTCGGCCCCGACGGCCACCTCTACGTCGCCACGGGCGACGCGGGCGACCCGTCGAACGCCCAGGACCGGGCCTCCCTCGCGGGCAAGATCCTGCGCGTCACCCTCGACGGCGAGCCCGCGCCCGGCAACCCGGAGCCCCGCTCGCCCGTGTGGTCGCTCGGGCACCGCAACGTCCAGGGCCTCGGCTGGGACGCCGTCGGGACGATGTACGCGAGCGAGTTCGGCGCCCGCACGTACGACGAGCTCAACGTGATCCGGCCCGGCGGGAACTACGGCTGGCCCGACGCCGAGGGCCCGGGCGGCCCGGGGGGCACGGTCGACCCGGTCGCCTGGTGGCCCACGTCGCAGGCCTCGCCGTCGGGCCGCACGACGCCGCGACCCTGTGGGTGCTGACCAACAACACGGACGGACGGGGCTCGCCCCGCGACGGCGACGACCGGCTCGTGCGGGTGAGACTCGCACCCGCCGGGCGGTGACCACCCCGTTAGGATCGGGCACCATGACCCACATCCTCTCGGCCGTGGCGTGGCCCTACGCCAACGGCCCGCGGCACATCGGCCACGTCGCCGGCTTCGGCGTTCCCTCCGACGTCTTCAGCCGGCACATGCGGATGGCGGGTCACGACGTGCTCATGGTGTCCGGCACCGACGAGCACGGGACGCCGATCCTCGTCCAGGCCGAGCAGGAGGGCGTGAGCCCCCAGGAGCTCGCCGACCGGTACAACCGGGTCATCGTCGAGGACCTCACGTCGCTCGGCCTCACGTACGACCTGTTCACGCGGACCACGACGCGCAACCACTACGCCGTCGTGCAGGAGATGTTCCGCACGGTCCACAAGAACGGCTACATGGTCGAGAAGACGACCATGGGCGCGATCTCGCCGTCGACGGGCCGCACGCTGCCCGACCGCTTCATCGAGGGCACCTGTCCGATCTGCGGGTACGACGGCGCGCGCGGCGACCAGTGCGACAACTGCGGCAACCAGCTCGACCCGATCGACCTGAAGAACCCGCGCAGCCGCATCAACGGCGAGACGCCCAAGTTCGTCGAGTCGAACCACTTCTTCCTCGACCTGCCCGCGTTCGTCGATGCGCTCGGCGACTGGCTGCGCAGCCGCGACGGCTGGCGCCCCAACGTGCTCAACTTCAGCCTCAGCCTGCTCGACGACGTGCGCCCGCGCGCCATGACGCGCGACATCGACTGGGGCATCCCCGTGCCGCTGCCCGGCTGGGAGGACAACCCCACCAAGCGCCTCTACGTGTGGTTCGACGCCGTCATCGGCTACCTCTCGGCGTCGATCGAGTGGGCGCGCCGCACCGGCGACCCCGACGCCTGGCGGGCGTGGTGGACGCAGGAGAACGCGCGCTCGCTCTACTTCATGGGCAAGGACAACATCACGTTCCACTCCCAGATCTGGCCCGCCGAGCTGCTCGCCTACGACGGCAAGGGCTCGCGCGGCGGCTCGCCGGGACAGTACGGGAGCCTGCAGCTGCCGACAGAGGTCGTGAGCTCGGAGTTCCTCAACGTCGAGGGGCAGAAGTTCTCCTCCTCGCGCGGCGTCGTGATCTACGTGCGCGACATGCTCTCGCGCTACCAGCCGGACGCGTTCCGCTACTACGTCGCCGCGGCCGGCCCGGAGAACCAGGACGTCGACTTCACGTGGGAGTCGTTCCTGCGCCGCACCAACGACGAGCTCGTCGCCGGCTGGGGCAACCTCGTCAACCGCACCGCGAGCATGGTGCACAAGAACTTCGGCCAGATCCCGACGCCGGGCGAGCTCGCCGACGTCGACCGCCGCGTCCTGGAGTCCACGCGCGCCGCGTTCGGCACCGTGGGCGGGCTCATCGAGACCAACCGGCAGCGCGCCGCGATCGCCGAGGCGATGCGCGTCGTCGCGGACGTCAACCGGTACGTCTCCGAGACCGAGCCGTGGAAGCTCAAGACCGACCCCGAGCGGCTCGGCACCGTGCTGCACACGGTCACCCAGGCCGTGAGCGACTGCAACACCCTGCTCGCGCCGTTCCTGCCGCACTCGGCGCAGGCCGTGCACGAGACGCTCGGCGGCACCGGCACGTTCGCGCCCCAGCCGCGCATCGAGGAGGTCACCGACCTCGACGACCCGTCGCGCGAGTACCCGGTCATCACGGGCGACTACGCGTTCCCCGCGTGGGAGTCGCGCCCCGTGACGCCGGGCACGCCGGTCGCCAAGCCGACCCCGGTGTTCACCAAGCTCGACGACTCGATCGTCGAGGAGGAGCTCGAGCGGCTGCGCGAGAAGGTCTGAGGTGGCGCGCACGCGGGAGCGCGGGTTCCCGGCCGACCCCGAGCCGTTGCCGGTGCCCGTGGTCGACAACCACACGCACCTCGAGTCGATCGCCGACGTCCTGCCCGACGACGTCGCGCCGCCGAGCGTGGCCGCGCACCTCGAGCGGGCCGCGGCCGCGGGCGTCGACCGCCTCGTGCAGGTCGGCTGCGACGTCGAGTCGGCGCGCTGGACGGACGGCCTCGTGCGCGAGCACGGCGCGATCCTCGGGGCGGTCGCGATCCACCCCAACGAGGCGACGCTCCACGCGGGAGTCGACGAGGTGGGCCCGGACGGGCTCGCCCCGGCCCCCGAGGACCGCCACGCGGCGAGCCTCGAGGACGCGATCGCGCTCGTGGCCGACCTCGCGCGCGGCAACGACCGCATCCGGGCGATCGGCGAGACGGGCATGGACCTGTTCCGCACGGGCGAGCGCGGCGCGCAGGTCCAGCGGGAGGCGTTCCGGGCGCACGTCGCGCTCGCCAAGGAGCTCGGCCTGGCGCTGCAGATCCACGACCGGGACGCGCACGCCGAGGTCGTCGAGGTCCTGCTCGCCGACGGCCCGCCCGAGCGCACGGTGCTCCACTGCTTCAGCGGCGACGCCGAGCTCGCGAAGGTGTGCGCCGAGCACGGCTGGTACCTGTCGTTCGCGGGCCCCGTGACGTACCGGGCCAACGACCACCTGCGCGAGGCGCTGCGCGCGGTGCCGCTCGAGCTCGTCCTGGTCGAGACCGACGCCCCCTACCTCACCCCCCACCCGTTCCGCGGCCGGCCCAACGCGCCGTACGTCGTCGGGCACACCGTGCGCGCGATGGCCGCGACGCTCGAGCGGCCGCTCGACGAGGTGTGCGCGGCGCTGTCCGCGACGTCCGAGCGGGTGTACGGGCCGTGGTGAGTTCCCCGAGGATCCCGAGGCTTCCCCGCGCGCGCCGGGACCGCTACGGTCTGGTGCCCGTGGTGAAGCGTCGAGGGCCCCTGCCGCGCGCGGCGCGCCACGCGGTGCACGCCGTCGTCGTGCTGGCGCTCGCGGGCGGCACGCTCGCCGTGACCGACGCGCACAAGACCGTGACGATCGACTACGACGGCCAGGTCCGCACCGTCGAGGCCTACGGCGCCACCGTCGGCGACGTGCTGCGCTACCACCGCATCCCCGTGCGCGAGGGCGACCTCGTGCAGCCCGCGGCGAGCGAGGCGGCGGTCGACGACGGCGAGGTCGTGGTGCGCTCGAGCCGCGAGGTCACCGTCGAGATCGACGGCGAGACGCGCACGTTCACGACGACGGCCCACACGGTGGGCGAGCTGCTCTCGGCCCTGGGCCCGCGCGGCGACCGGGCCGTCGCGACGGCGTCGCGCTCGGCGGTCCTCGGGCGCGAGCCGGTGCGCGTGTCGACGCTCAAGACGGTCCAGGTCGCGGTCGACGGGTCGGTCCTGCCGCTGCGCACCACGCAGTCCACGGTGCGCGACGTGCTCGCCGACGTCGGCATCACGCTCGGGCCCGACGACCGCACGTCGGTGCCGCTCGGTGCGGCCGCCGTCGACGGCATGGTCGTGCTCGTGAGCCGCGGCGACACGGCGTCGGACCAGGTGCGCGAGGTCCTGCCGTTCACGACCGAGCGGATCGAGTCGGCCGACCTCCCCAAGGGCTACGAGGCGGTCCGCACGCGCGGGCGTCCCGGCGAGGCCGTGAGCACCTACGAGGTGCGCACGCTCGCGGGCACGGAGGTCGAGCGGGTCCTCGTGAGCCGGCAGGTGACGCGCGAGCCGGTGAACGAGGTCGTGGTCGTCGGCACGATGGAGGTCGCGCGGGTCGCGGTCGACCCCGGCTCGGCCCGCACCCTGGGGCGGGCGCTCGCCGCCGAGCGGGGCTGGGGCGACGACCAGTTCTCGTGCCTCGACAAGCTATGGACCAAGGAGTCCAACTGGCGCTGGAACGCCGAGAACCCGTCGAGCGGGGCGTACGGCATCCCGCAGGCCCTGCCGGGGACGAAGATGGCCACGGCGGGCGCCGACTGGCGCACCAACCCGGCCACGCAGATCCGCTGGGGCCTCGGGTACATCGCCGGGCGCTACGGGACGCCGTGCAGCGCGTGGAGCCACTCGGTGGCCGTCGGCTGGTACTGACGCACGAGAAATCTGCGGTGACTTTCCGGGACAGCCTGGACAGAGTCGGGCATCTTTACCACACCTTCGCTTGGCGGATGGTAACGATGCGGTTACGGTCTTCGGGATCGCCGGATCGGCCCCGGCCCCGACAGCCAGCCGGGAGTCCGCGCGCCGTGCCCGGACAGCACGACGTCTGGACCCGAGTGAACGCTCCGCACCGCACCCCCGAAGAGCAGTCCGCCACCGCAGCACCCGGCGCTGCGACCCCCGCAGAGCCGACCCCGGCCGACACCCGACGTCGCCGCCGCCGGTGGCCGCTCGTCGCGATGGTCACGGTGCTCGCCCTCGCCGTCACGGGCGGGGCGGTCGCCGTCGTCGACCAGGCCCGCAAGACCGTGACGCTCGACGTCGACGGTCGCACCACCACCGTCACCACCTTCGCCGGCTCGGTCGACGGCCTCCTCGCCGCCGAGGGGGTCCGCCTCTCCGAGCGCGACCTCGTCGTGCCCGCCCGCGACGGCGTGCTGCGCGACGGCGCCGAGGTCGTCGTGCGCTACGGCCGCCAGCTCACGATCGAGGCCGACGGCAAGCAGCGGGACCTGTGGGTCACCGCGCTCGACGCCGACGAGGCGCTGCGCACGCTCGCCGAGCGCGGCACCGAGGCGACGCTCGTGCCCACGCGTTCGGGGGAGCGCGCGTCCCTGCCGCTGCGCCTCGACGCCGAGGGGCCCGTCGCGCTCGTCGTGGGTGGCGAGGAGACCGTCGTGCCCGACGGCGGGATCGGCCTCGAGGCGATCCTCGAGGACGCGGGGGTCACGCTCGACGGCGACGACCGCATCCACGTCGAGCGCCGCGCCGCCGACGAGCTCGGCGCGCCGACCGTGGCGGTCGTCGTGCAGCGCGTCGAGGTCGAGGAGGTCACCGAGACCGCGGCCGTGCCGTTCGAGACCGAGACCAAGGTCGACCCGGACCGCTACGCGGACCAGGGCACCGCCGTCGAGCAGGAGGGCAAGGACGGCGTGCGCACGATCGTGCACCGCGTCGTGACCGTCGACGGCGCGGAGGAGTCGCGCGAGAAGCTCTCGGACGAGGTGACGACCGAGCCGGTGACCGAGGTCCTCGTCAAGGGCACCAAGGAGCGCCCCGAGCCCGAGCCCGAGCCGGAGCCGGAGCCCGCGCGCTCGAGCACGTCGTCGTCCTCGTCGTCCTCGTCGGGGTCTTCCGGCGGCTCGGTGCCCACCGGCGACGTGTGGGCCGCGCTGGCCCAGTGCGAGTCGGGCGGCGACCCGACGACCAACACCGGCAACGGGTACTACGGCATGTACCAGTTCTCGCTGTCGACCTGGCAGTCGGTGGGCGGCACGGGGCTGCCGTCCGACGCGTCGGCCGCCGAGCAGACGATGCGCGCCCAGATCCTCCAGCAGCGTGCCGGCTGGGGCCAGTGGCCGCACTGCGCCGCCAAGCTCGGCCTGCTCTGACGCCTCCGGGCCTCCGGCGCAACACCGCGCGCGTGCCGGGATGACGCCCGGGCGGCCCGATGTGGCGATGGCCACGTCGGGCCGCCCGAGGCTTGGCCTCTGATAACGAATCGGTTACGGTCGAGTGTCTCGCGTGCACGCCGCCGTACCGATGGTGTAAGCGCGCGGACCGGCCCGACGCCGCACGACGGCGTTCGGCGCCCCGTCCCGGGGCGCTCGGGCAGCCCGCCGGATCGGCCGTCGAGACCTCTCGCCGCCCGTGCCCGGACAGCACCACGTCTGGACCCGAGTGACTACTTCCATGGACCACACCACGCCTGAGGACGCCATGACCGCACAGATCGAGGCCGAGCAGGCCGAGTCCGCGCGCACGACCGCGCGCCGCCGTCGTCGGTGGCCGATCGTCGCCGGCGTCGCCGCGACCGCGCTCGTCGCGGGCGGCGCCGTCGGGTACGCCGACGCGCGCAAGACCGTCACGCTCGACGTCGACGGCGAGACCACCACGCTCACGACGTTCGCCGGCTCCGTCGGCGGCGTGCTCGAGGCCCAGGGCGTCGAGGTCGGCGAGCGCGACGTCGTCGCGCCCGCCGAGTCGTCCGCCCTCGAGAGCGGCACGGAGATCGTCGTCCGCACCGCCAAGGAGCTCACGCTCGACATCGACGGCGAGCAGGCCGAGACCTGGGTCGCCGCCGCCGACGCGCACGAGGCCCTCACGCTGCTCGACGACCGCGGCTCCGAGGTGCGCATCGTCGCCTCGCGCTCGGCCGACCGCGCCGAGCTCCCGCTGCCGGTCGACGGCGACGACCCGGTCGCCGTGGTCGCCGACGGCGAGACCGAGGTCGTCGAGAACGCGACCGCCGCCGTCGAGCAGGTGCTCGACGCCGCCGAGGTCACGCTCGACGAGGACGACCGCGTCCACGTCACCGACATCGCGACCGCGGGCGTCGCGGAGGCCGCGGACGCGGCCGCCGTCGCGCTCGTCGTCCAGCGCGTGGTGACCGAGGAGGTCGTCACGGAGAAGCCCGTCGAGCACGGGCACGAGACGCGCGAGGACGCCGACCGCTACGCCGACCTCGGCACGAAGGTCGCCCAGGAGGGCAAGGACGGCGTCCGCACGATCGTCGAGCGCGTGACGACGGTCGACGGCGAGGAGGAGTCCCGCGAGACGGTCTCCGACGAGGTCACGACCGAGCCGGTCACCGAGGTCGTCGTCAAGGGCACCAAGGAGCGCCCGAAGCCCCAGCCGGAGCCGGCGACGTCGAGCTCGTCGTCCTCGGGCTCGTCGTCGTCCTCGTCCGGCTCGACGTCGGGTCGCAGCTACTCCGTGAGCGGCAACCGTGCGATCGGCCAGCAGCTGGCCGCCGCCCGCGGCTGGACCGGCTCGCAGTGGACCTGCCTCGAGGCGCTGTGGACCAAGGAGTCCGGCTGGAACCACCTGGCCAAGAACCCGTCGTCGGGCGCCTACGGCATCCCGCAGGCACTGCCCGGCTCCAAGATGGGCACGGCCGGCTCCGACTGGGCGACCAACCCGGCCACGCAGATCGAGTGGGGCCTCGGCTACATCGCGGGCCGCTACGGCACGCCGTGCGGCGCGTGGAGCCACTCCCAGGCCAACAACTGGTACTGAGCCGCTGACCGTGGGTGGGCTATAGGCTCACCTGTCATGACCGACACCCCAGGCGCCCTGCTCGGCCCCGCGGAGATCCGCGAGCTGGCAGGGCGTCTGGGCGTCCGGCCCACCAAGACGCTGGGCCAGAACTTCGTGCACGACGGTGGCACCGTGCGCAAGATCGTCCGTGCGGCCGGGGTGCGGCCCGGGCAGCGCGTGGTCGAGGTCGGGCCCGGCCTCGGGTCGCTGACCCTCGGCCTGCTCGAGGCGGGCGCCTCCGTGGTCGCGGTCGAGATCGACCCCGTGCTCGCGGGCCAGATCACCGAGACCGTGCGGGCGCACGTGCCCGACGCCGACTTCGAGGTCGTCCTCGCCGACGCGCTCGACGTGCGCACGCTGCCCGGCGAGCCGCCGACGGCGCTCGTCGCGAACCTGCCCTACAACGTCGCCGTGCCCGTGCTGCTCACGTTCCTCGAGCGGTTCGACTCGCTCGAGCGGGTGCTCGTCATGGTCCAGGCCGAGGTCGCGGACCGGCTCGCCGCCGAGCCGGGGTCGAAGGTCTACGGCGTGCCGTCGGTCAAGGCCGCCTGGTACGCCGACGCGCGGCGTTCGCTCAACGTCAGCCGCACCGTCTTCTGGCCCGTCCCCAACGTGGACTCGGCGCTCGTCGCGCTCGAGCGGCGCGACCCGCCCGCGACGACCGCGACCCGCCAGCAGGTCTTCGCCGTCGTCGACGCCGCGTTCGCGCAGCGGCGCAAGACCCTCCGCGCGGCCCTCTCGGGACTGTTCGGCTCGGGTGCCGCAGCCGAGGAGGCGCTGCGGGCCGCGGGCGTCGACCCGGCCCTGCGCGGCGAGCGGCTCGGCATCACCGAGTTCGCGCGCATCGCCGAGCAGCTGCCCGCGCCCGCCGTGCAGCCCGGCGGTCCCGCTGGCACGGTTGAGGCGTGACGTCGTACCTCGCCCCCGCGCCGCAGCCGTCCGTGCGCGTCCGCGCGCCCGGGAAGGTCAACCTCTCGCTGCGCGTGGGACCGGTCCAGGAGGACGGGTTCCACCCGCTCGTGACGATCTTCCAGGCGGTGGCCCTGTACGAGGAGGTCACCGCGACCCAGGTGCCGGTCGGCGCCGGGATCTCGATCGCCGTGGACGGGCCGCAGGCCGACCGCGTCCCCCTCGACGAGACCAACCTCGCGTGGCGGGCCGCCGAGGCGCTCGCCCGGCACACCGGCGTCGAGCCCGACGTGGCGCTGCACGTCACCAAGGGCGTGCCCGTCGCGGGGGGCATGGCCGGGGGCTCCGCCGACGCCGCGGCGACCCTCGTCGCGTGCGACGCCCTGTGGGAGACGGGACTGCCCCGCGCCGAGCTGGCGGTCGTCGCGGCCGGGCTCGGCTCGGACGTGCCGTTCGCGCTGCTCGGGCACACCGCCGTCGGGACGGGGCGCGGCGACCTGCTCACGCCCGCGATGACGCGCGGCGAGTTCCACTGGGTCTTCGCGGTGTCGGACGACGGGCTCTCGACGCCCGAGGTCTACCGGCGCTTCGACGAGCTCACCGCCGGGCAGGCGCGCGACGTCGAGCTCGCCGACGAGGCGCCGCTCATGCACGCGCTGCGCGCCGGCGACCCGCACGCGCTCGGCGCCGCCCTGCACAACGACCTGGAGCCCGCGGCCCTCTCGCTGCGGCCCGAGCTCGAGCGGACGCTCACGCTCGCGCGCGAGGGCGGTGCGCTCGGGGCCGTCGTGTCCGGCTCGGGGCCGACCGTCGCGGCGCTCGCGCGGTCACGGCAGCACGCGCTCGCCATCGCCGCGACCTGGACCGCCGAGGGCGCCGCCGACACCGTCTGGTGCACCACCGCCCCCGCCCACGGCGCCCGCCTGCTCACCTGACCCCCGCGAGGTAGCGCATTTCTCGCCGAGGTAGCGCGTCCTGCGCCGAGGTAGCACGTTTCGCGGCGAGGTAGCGCGTTTCGCGGCGAAGTAGCGCTCGACGCCGCGAAGTAGCGCGACGGAACGCGCTACTTCGGCGCACGGCGCGCTACTTCGCGACGGAACGCGCTACTTCGGCGCACGACGCGCTACGTCGCGAGGGAACGCGCTACGTCGCGGTCAGAGGTGCTTGCGCAGCCAGGCGAGGGTCGGCGCGAAGCGGTACTCCTGCCCGCCCTCGTGGTTGTTGTACGGGTAGACGTCGATCTGCTTCTCGGCCCCCGCCCAGGCGTTGTAGGCGCCGTAGACGGTCGACGGCGGGCAGATGGTGTCCATGAGCGCCACGGAGAACAGGCCGGCGGCCCGGGCGCGGCGCGCGAACGACACCCCGTCGAGGTACGACAGCGTGCGCCACACGGCCTGCTCGTGCTCCCGGTGCACGGACAGGTACCGCGTGATCTCGCCGTACGGCATGGCGTCGGTGATGCGCACGGCCCGCCGGAAGTCGCACAGGAACGGCACGTTCGGGACCGCGGCGACGACGTCGGGCACGAGGCCCGCGACGGCGATCGTGATGCCGCCGCCCTGGCTCGTGCCCCCGACGGCGATGCGCGTCGGGTCGAGACCCTCGATCTGCCGCACCGCGTCGACCGCGCGGACGCCGTCGGTGAACACCCGGCGGTAGTAGTGCTCGAGCGGGTCGAGGATGCCGCGCGTCATGAACCCCGGCGAGGCGGGGCCGGACCCGACCGGGTCGGGGGTGTCCCCGCCCGAGCCCCAGCCCGAGCCCTGCCCCCGCGTGTCCATGACCAGGTGGGCGAACCCGGCGGCAGCGAGCGCCAGGCGCTCGTGCGGCAGCCCGCGCCCTCCGCCGTAGCCGAGGTACTCGACGACGGTCGGCAGGGGGCCGTCGGCATGCGCCGGCCGCACGAGCCAGGCCTTGACCGGGTGACCGCCGAACCCGGGGAACGTGACGTCGTCGACGACGACCTCGGTGAGCCCCGCGTCGACGCGCTCGAGCGTGGGGGCGGTGTCGACCGCCCGCGCCTCAGCGATCGTGGTCGCCCAGAACTCGTCGAAGTCGGCGGGTTCGTCGATCGTGGGCGTGTACGTCTCGAGCTGCTCGAGCGGCAGGTCGAACTGGGCCATCGGTCCTCCGGTGTGACTGCGGTGTCTGCGCGCATGCTAGCGCCGGCGCGGCGGCCACCGGGTCCTGGTCCAGGAGCGCCCGCGGGGGGGCGGGCTGGGCCGCGACTACCCTCGTGGGGTGGCACATCTCCTCGGCGCGGACGGCATCTCGCTGACCATCGGCACGCGCACGCTGCTCGACGACGTCTCGCTCGGTCTCGACGACGGCGACCGCGTGGGCGTCGTGGGGCCGAACGGCGCGGGCAAGTCGACGCTGCTGCGGCTGCTCGCCGGCACGGCCGTGCCCGACGGCGGACGGGTCACCCGGGTGGGCGGCTCGCGTCTCGGCATGCTCGACCAGCGCGACGTGTCCCCGCCCGGCGCGACGATCCGCGACCTCGTGCACGGCGACGACGCGACGCACGCGTGGGCGTCGGACGCGCGCATCCGCGACGTGCACGCCGGCCTGCTCTCCGACCTCGACCTCGACCAGCCCGCGACGACGCTCTCGGGCGGGCAGCGCCGTCGCGTGGCGCTCGCGGCCCTGCTCGTCGAGGACCCCGACGTCCTGCTGCTCGACGAGCCCACGAACCACCTCGACGTCGAGGGCGTCGCGTGGCTCGCGGACCACCTCAAGCAGCGGTACGGGCGGCCCGGCGCGACCGGCGCGCTCGTCGTCGTGACCCACGACCGGTGGTTCCTCGACGAGGTCTGCACCCGCATGTGGGAGGTGCGCGGCGACGGGACGGGCGCGGTCGACGGGTACGAGGGCGGCTACGCCGCGTACGTCCTCGCGCGCGCCGAGCGCAACCGGCAGGCCGCCGCGGCCGCCGAGAAGCGCGACAACCTGCTGCGCAAGGAGCTCGCGTGGCTGCGCCGCGGCGCGCCCGCACGGACGTCCAAGCCCAAGTTCCGGCTCGACGCCGCCGCCGCGCTCATCGCCGACGAGCCGCCTCCGCGCGACTCGGTCGAACTGACGCGGATGGCCGCGCGCCGGCTCGGCAAGGACGTGCTCGACCTCGAGGACGTCACCGTCACGGTGCCGGGCCGCACGCTGCTCGACGGCGTGACGTGGCGTCTCGGTCCCGGCGACCGGTTCGGCGTCGTCGGCGTCAACGGTGCGGGCAAGACGACGCTGCTCGCCCTGCTCGCCGGACGGCGCGAGCCCGACGCCGGTCGCGTGCGTCGCGGCAAGACCGTCCACGTCGCGGAGCTCACCCAGGACGTGGGCGAGCTCGACGACGTCGGGCACCTCACCGCGGTGCAGGTCGTCGACCGGGAGAAGCGCACGGTCGTCGTCGGCGGCAAGGAGCTCACCGCCGGCCAGCTCACCGAGCGTCTCGGCTTCACGCGCGAGCGCGCGCACACGCCCGTGCGCGACCTGTCCGGCGGCGAGCGCCGCCGCCTCCAGCTGCTGCGCCTGCTCGTGTCGGAGCCCAACGTGCTGCTGCTCGACGAGCCGACGAACGACCTCGACACCGACACGCTCGCCGCGGTCGAGGACCTGCTCGACGGATGGCCGGGGACGCTCGTCGTCGTCTCGCACGACCGGTACCTGCTCGAGCGCGTGTGCGACCGGCAGTGGGCGCTGCTCGGCGACGGGACGATCCGCGACCTGCCGGGCGGGGTCGAGCAGTACCTGGAGCTGCGTCGGTCGGGGTCGGGTCCGGCGTCTGCGGGGACGACCTCGTCGCGAGGCGACCGCTCGGCCGCTCGTTCCGCGGGCGCTCCCGCCAGACACAGCCAGCCTCGCGACGAGGCCCTCCCCGCAGACGCCTCTGCTTCCGCCGTCGGCTCTGCCGCTCCGGCCGCTGCCGCGCCGTCGGCGGCCGAGGCGCGGGCGGCGAAGAAGGCGATCGCCCGGATCGAGCGGCGGCTCGAGCGGATCGCGCAGGAGGAGGCCGAGCTGCACGAGAAGATCGCGGCCGACCCGACGGCGTACGAGGAGGTGGCCCGCCTCGACGCGCGGCTGCAGGAGCTCGCCGCGGAGAAGGAGGGGCTCGAGCTCGAGTGGCTCGAGGCGGCCGAGGCGGCCGGCTGACGAGGGCGTTTCACCCGTCCGGGACCCGGACGGGCCCTGCCCGGCAGGTGCCGGGCCGGGGATGATGAGGGCTTCGGCGGACGAGCGTGGGAGGACGAGCATGGTCGTGGAGCACGACGGCACGGAGCGACGCGCGGCCCTCGACGACGTCGACCGTGCGCTGGTGCAGGCGCTGCGCGAGGACGGGAGGGCCACGCTCGCCACGCTCGCGGGCGTGACGGGGCTGTCCCAGTCCGCGGTGCAGGCGCGGGTGCGCAAGCTGGAGGCGCGCGGGGTCATCGCGGGCTACCGCGCGGTCGTCGACCCCGAGGCGGTCGGGCTGCCCATCACGGCGTTCGTCGAGATCACGCCGCTCGACCAGTCGCAGGCCGACGACGCGCCCGACCGCCTGCGCGACGTGCCCGGCATCGAGGCGTGCTACTCGGTCGCGGGCGACGCCAACTACCTGCTCCTCGTCCGCGTGCCCTCGCCGAGCGCGCTCGAGGACCTGCTCGGGCTCATCCGCCGCGAGGCGAGCGTCTCGACGAGGTCGACCATCGTGCTGCGCACGTACTTCGACGGGCGGCCGGTCAGCCCCTGACGCACGTCCCGCCGTCGGGCACGGGCGTTCCACGCCGGACGGCGGGATAATCTGCGGTCCAAGCCTGGTGCGACCGGGAAAAATCCTCTACGGTCGCGGTATGACCGAGACTCTTTCTCACGCGCACGCCGTCACCGCCGACGGCCCGGTCGGGGCCGGCGACGTCCTCGACGTGCTACGCCGCCACCTGCTCGTCGACGGCTTCGACCTCGTGCTCGACCTCGAGCGGTCGCACGGCTCGACGCTCGTCGACGCACGCGACGGCCGTGAGTGGACCGACCTGTTCACCTTCTTCGCCTCCAACCCCCTGGGCATGAACCACCCCGCGCTCGCCGGCGACCCGGCGTTCCGCGAGGAGCTCGCCCGCGCCGCGCTCAACAAGCCGTCCAACTCGGACGTGTACTCCGTCGAGATGGCGCGGTTCGTCGAGACGTTCACGCGCGTGCTCGGCGACCCGGCCCTGCCGCACCTGTTCTTCGTCGACGGCGGCGCGCTCGCCGTCGAGAACGCCCTCAAGGTCGCGTTCGACTGGAAGTCGCGGTGGAACGAGGCGCACGGGCGCTCGCCCGAGCTCGGCACGAAGGTCCTGCACCTCAAGCACGCGTTCCACGGCCGCTCGGGCTACACGATGTCGCTGACGAACACCGAGCCGGGCAAGGTCGCGCGCTTCCCCAAGTTCGACTGGCCGCGCATCACCTCGCCGTACCTGGGCCACGACGCCGACGGCGCCGAGCGCGACGTCGCCGCCCTCGAGGCCCGGGCGCTCGCCGAGGCCCGTGCCGCGTTCGAGGCGCACCCGCACGACATCGCCTGCTTCGTCATGGAGCCGATCCAGGGCGAGGGCGGCGACCACCACTTCCGGCCCGAGTTCCTCCAGGCCATGCAGGCCCTGTGCCACGAGCACGACGCCCTGTTCGTGCTCGACGAGGTCCAGACCGGCGCAGGCATGACCGGCACCGCGTGGGCGTACCAGCAGCTCGGCGTGCAGCCCGACGTCGTCGCGTTCGGCAAGAAGATGCAGGTCTGCGGCATCATGGCCGGCGGCCGCGTGGACGAGATCCCCGACAACGTCTTCCGCGTGTCCTCGCGCATCAACTCGACCTGGGGCGGCAACCTCACCGACATGGTGCGCTCGCGCCGCATCCTCGAGGTCTACGAGGCCGAGGGACTGATCGCGCGCGCGGCCGAGAAGGGCCGGCACCTGCTGGGGCTGCTCGAGGACCTCGCCCGGGCACACCCCGGCGTCGTCACGGACCCGCGCGGGCGCGGGCTCATGTGCGCGGTGTCGCTGCCGTCGCGCGAGGTCCGCGACGCCGTCGTCGCAGGCCTGCGCGACGACGAGGGCGTGCTCATGCTGGGCTGCGGCGAGCGCTCGGTGCGGTTCCGTCCGGCCCTGACCGTCGACGTCGAGACGCTGGAGAGCGCCGTCGCGGCGCTCGACCGCGTGCTGGTGCGGCTCGGCGTCTGACCACGGCCGGAGCGCCGTCGCATCCGCACCATGCCGGTCCGCTTCCCGCGCCCTCTGCGACCCGGCGACGTCGTCGGCGTTCCCGCCCCGTCCGCGGGCGTGCCCCGGCCGCTCGCGCCCCGCCTCGAGCACGCGCTCGACGCCGTCCGGCACGCGCTGGGCGACCTCGGAGTCCCGGTGCTCGCCGACGTCGAGTGCGGGCACGTGCCGCCGTACCTCGTGCTGGTCAACGGTGCGCTCGCGCGCGTCGAGCACGGTCCGGACGCCTCCGTGGTGACGCAGCGGCTCGCGTGAGCGGGGACCACGCGAGCGACCAGTACCCTGCCCGGATGGGTGTCACGGGCACGCACTCGGACGGGATCCCGGTCGTCGCGTACCAGGTCGCGCGGGCGGACGGCACGGTGCTGGCGTCGCGCGGCGCGGACGAGCCGTTCTACGCCGCGTCGACGGTCAAGCTCGCGGTCCTGGTCGCCGCCGCCCGCGCTCTCGAGTCGGGCAGGCTCGCGCTCGACCGGACGGTCGCCAGCCGGCACACGTTCACGTCGCAGGTCCCGGGAGCACCGGACTTCCGCATCGAGCCCGACGACCTCGACGAGGGCATGCCGCCGTCCGGCGCGCCGATGCGCCTGGCGGAGGTGCTCGAGCGGATGGTCGTCGTGTCGTCGAACGAGGCCACGAACATGGTGGTCGACCTCGTCGGCCTGCCCGAGGTGAACCGCGCGCTGTCCGACGCCGGCGCGCACGCGAGCGAGTTCGGCCGGCTGTACTGCGACCTCGCGGCCGAGGCCACGGGGGCGAGCCACCGCACGACGCCGGCCGACCTCGTCGCCCTGATGTCCGCCGTCGTGACCGGCAAGCTCGTGGGTGCGCGGTGGACCGCGTGGGCGACCGACCTCCTCGGCCGGCAGCAGGACCGGCTGCTCACCGCCGTCGTGCCCGACGGGGTGCGGTTCGGGTCGAAGTCGGGCTGGGTCGACGGCATCCGGCACGACGTCGCGTTCGTCGGCGAGCCGGGGCCGGACGCCCTCGTGGTCGCCGTGTGCACCCGCGGGTACGCCGAGCCCGACGCCGTCGAGGCCATCCGGGCGCTCGGTGCGCTCGCCGTCTCGCTCGCGCGTTGAGGCGCGGGGAGGCTCAGCGGGGCGGACGTGCGGCGGTGAGCAGCGCGACCGTCATGGCGGTGATCAGCCCCGTCACGGCCAGGAGCGGCACGGTCCAGCCGTGCGTCGCGCCGTGCAGCGCCCCGACGAGCGTCGGAGCGAGCGCCGCGAACGCGTAGCCGGCGGTCTGCACGACGGCGGACGCTCGCCTCGCGGCGGCGACGCTCGGGCTGCGCTGGGCCAGGACGGTGAAGATGACGGTGAACGCCGCGCCCTGCCCGGCGCCGGCCAGGCAGATCCACACGAGCCACGCCCCCGGTGCGACGAGCAGCCCGAGGGGCAGCGCGAGCCACAGCAGCGAGACGGCGGCTGCGACGCGACGGGCCCGCCCCCGGGCGAGCGCGATCGGCACGAGCAGGGAGCCCGCGACCGCGCAGAGCTGGAACGGTGCCGCGGCCCCGCCGGCCGCCGCCGCACCGAGGCCGAGGCGGTCCTGCAGGATCTCGGGGAGCCAGGCCGTCATCGCGTAGTAGCCGCCGGCCTGAGCGCCGAACGCCACGGCGAGCACGGCGGCGAGCCGCCGCATGGCGCGGCGCTGCTCGGGCTCGAGCACGAGGTCGTGCGGCAGCACCCGGGGTGCGGTCCCGGCCGCGTGCTGCGCGCCGAGGTCGCGGCCCGCAGGCACCCACACGACCAGCGCCACGACGGCCATGAGGCCCCAGCCTGCGAGCGCCCACTGCCAGCCGAGCGCCGCCGCGAGCGGGACCGTGAGGACCGTCGTGGCGGTCGAGCCGACGTTCATCACTGCCGTGTACGCCCCGGTCACCGACCCGGCGCGGTGGTGGAAGTCGCGCGTGATGACGACCGGCACGGCCACGTTGCCGACCGCGATCCCGACGCCGAGCACGGCCGTGCCGGCCAGTGCGGCGGGCACGCTGCCGGCCGAGCGCAGCACGGTGCCGGCGAGGACCGCGACGAGCGCCAGGCCCACGGCACGCTCGGGCCCGACCCGCGCCACGAGCGTCGACGCCACGGGCGTGCACAGCGCGAAGCACAGCACCGGCACGGAGGTGAGCAGCCCCGCACCCGCGGGCGACAGCGCGAGCCCGGTCGCGACGTCGTCCACCACCGGCGCGAGCGCGGCGAGCGGCGCGCGCAGGTTCAGCGCGGCGGCGAGCAGCGCCGCGAGGAGGAACCACCGCGGCAGGTGGGCGCGGGTCACGAGGTCACTCGTGCAGGTCGAACTGAGCCGTGAGCGTGCGCAGCAGGGCGGCGAGCCGGGGGCGCTCGGCGGGTGCGAGCACGTCGAGGACGCGCGACTCGACGTCGAGGAGATCGCTCATCGCCGCGTCGACGCGCTCGCGTCCGGTGTCGGTGAGCTGGACGAGGACGCCGCGGCGGTCGTCGGGCGAGCGGTGGCGCTGCACGAACCCACGACGCTCGAGCCGGTCGATGCGGTTGGTCATGGTGCCGCTCGTGACGAGGGTCTGCGCGACGAGCGTGCCGGGCGAGAGGCGGTAGGGCTCGCCCGCGCGGCGCAGCGCGGACAGCACGTCGAACTCCCACGTCTCGAGGTCGTGGCGCGCGAACGCCCCGCGCCGGGCGCGGTCGAGGTGCCGTGCGAGGCGGCTGACGCGCGAGAAGACCGTGAGCGGCTCGACGTCGAGGTCGGGCCGCTCGCGGCGCCACGCGTCGACGATGCGGTCGACCTCGTCGGCCGCGGACCGGGGGGTGACCTCCATGGCCCGAGGGTACCGCGAGTCTCTCGACATCAAGACTCTTGACGGGCGCCGGGTGCGCGCCGGGGTCCGCCCTTGGTCAGCGTCGGCTTCTTGACCATGCCGGACAGCCCGTTCCACGCGAGGTTCACGAGGTGCGCGGCGACGTCGGTCTTCTTCGGGCTGCGGGCGTCGAGCCAGTACTGGCCCGTGAGCGCGACCATGCCGACGAGCATCTGCGCGTACAGCGGCGCCACCTTCGGGTCGAGCCCGTTGTGCTTGAACTGGGCGGCCAGGATGTGCTCGACCTGGGTCGCGACGTCGCCGATGAGGCTCGAGAACGTGCCGGTCGCCTGCGCGACGGGGGAGTCGCGCACGAGGATGCGGAAACCGTCCTCGGACGCCTCGATGTAGCCCAGCAGGGCGAGCGCGGTGCGCTCGACCATGACCTTGGGGTGCCCGCCTTCGGCGAGCGCCCCGGTCAGCGCCGCCGTGAGCGCCTGGACCTCGCGGTCGACGACGACCGCGTAGATGCCCTCCTTGCCGCCGAAGTGCTCGTAGACCACGGGCTTCGACACCCCGGCGCGCGCCGCGATCTCCTCGACGCTCGTGCCGTCGAAACCCTTCTCCGCGAAGAGGCCGCGGCTGACCTCCAGCAGCTGCTCGCGGCGCTGGCTCGCCGTCATGCGGGCACGCGGAGCGCGCTTCGACTCGCGGGGATCGGCAGGCATGAAGGCCATTCTGCCTGTTCGCCGTCCGGGCGGTGTGGCGCGGCCCACGGCCGCCCCGCGCCCGATTTGCCGGACCGGCGCCGGGGAAGCGCCGTGGACCTGGCAGACTGAGGACGGACGTGCGGCGGTGGTGCGACCCGCGCCGGGGCAGGCCCCGAACCATCGCCGTGACGGCCGGTCCGCCTTGGTGTAATCGGCAGCACAAGGGTTTTTGGTGCCTTTGGTCCAGGTTCGAGTCCTGGGGGCGGAGCACGTGCCCGCGACAGAGAGGGAACAACTGGTGGTCTCCAACCGCTCGACCGCACCGACCGAGGAAGGGACGCCGCGGCCGGCCGCCGTCGTCGTCCTCGCAGCAGGCCAGGGCACTCGGATGAAGTCCGCGACGCCCAAGGTGCTGCACCGCGTCGGCGGGCGCACCATGCTGGGGCACGCCGTCGCCGCGGGACAGGAGCTGCGTCCGGAGCACTTCGCGGTCGTCGTGCGGCACGAGCGGGACGCGGTCGCAGCGGCCGCGCTCGAGCTCGAGCCGGGCGCGATCATCGCCGACCAGGACGAGGTCCCCGGCACCGGCCGGGCCGTCCAGTGCGCGCTCGACGCGCTCGACGCGCGCGCCCACGCCGAGCGTGCGGCGGCGCTCGCGCACACCGACACCCTCCACGACGCGCACACCGACGGCGACGACGACGACCACCCGCTGGGGGAGGGCATCGAGGGCGCGGTCGTCGTGCTCGCGAGCGACGTCCCGCTGCTCGACGGCGCCACGCTCGCCGAGCTCGTCGCGGCCCACCATGCCGACGGCAACGCCGTCACGATCCTCACGACCGAGGTCGCCGACGCCACCGGCTACGGCCGCATCGTGCGCGAGCCGGGCACGGGCGAGGTGCTCGAGATCGTCGAGCACAAGGACGCCACGCCCGCCCAGCGCGAGATCCGCGAGATCAACGGCGGCGTCTACGTGTTCGACGCCGCGGTGCTCCGTCGCGGCCTCGCCGGCCTGGGCTCCGACAACGCGCAGGGCGAGGTCTACCTGACCGACGTCGTCGCGTTCGCCCGCCGCGAGGGCGGCGGCGTGCGCGCGCTGCTCAGCGACGACCCGATGCTCGTCGAGGGCGTCAACGACCGCGTCGCGCTCGCCACCCTGGGCGCCGAGCTCAACCGCCGCGTGCTCACCGAGTGGATGCGTGCGGGCGTGACGGTCGTCGACCCGGGCACCACGTGGGTCGACGTCGACGTCGAGCTCGCGCCCGACGTCACGCTCCTGCCCGGGACGCAGCTGCACGGGCGCACCACGGTCGCCGAGGGCGCCACGATCGGTCCCGACACGACGCTCACCGACGTCGAGGTGGGCGCCGGCGCGACGGTGACCCGCACGCACGGGGAGCGCTCCGTGATCGGCGCGGGTGCCGCCGTCGGGCCGTTCGCCTACCTGCGCCCGAACACCGTGCTCGGGGCCAAGGGCAAGATCGGCACGTTCGTCGAGACCAAGAACGCGCAGATCGGCGAGGGCTCCAAGGTGCCGCACCTGTCCTACGTCGGCGACGCGACGATCGGCGAGCACTCGAACGTCGGCGCGGCGTCGGTCACGGTCAACTACGACGGCGTGAACAAGCACCGCACGGTCATCGGTTCGTACGCGCGCACGGGGGCGGACAACATGTTCGTCGCGCCCGTGACGGTGGGCGACGGCGCGTACACGGCGGCGGGCTCCGTCATCACGCGCGACGTGCCGCCCGGCGCGCTCGGCGTGAGCCGCGCGCAGCAGAAGAACGTCGAGGGCTGGGTCGAGCGGCGTCGACCCGGCACGCCCGCGGCCGAGGCGGCGGCACGCGCGCAGGCGCGGCCCGACGGTGCCCCGGCGCTCGGCGCGCAGGCGCAGCTCGAGCTGGGCAAGCACAATGCCCTCACCGGCGCGACCGCAGCCGACCTTCCGTCCGACTCGACCGACTCCTCGTCCGACCCCGCCACCGAAGGAAGCACGCACTGATGAACAACTCGATCGCCGGGACCGGGGAGCGCATGCTCGTCCTCGCCGCGGGGCGCGCGCACCCCGAGCTCGCCGAGGCCGTCGCCAAGGAGCTGGGCATCAGCCTGCTGCCCGTGTCCGCGTACGACTTCGCGAACAGCGAGACGTACGTGCGGTTCGGCGAGTCGGTGCGCGGCACGGACATCTTCCTCCTGCAGAGCCACACCGCGCCGGTCAACCAGTGGCTCATGGAGCAGCTGCTCATGGTCGACGCCGCCAAGCGGGCCTCGGCGCGCACGGTGACCGCCGTCGTGCCGTTCTACGCCTACGCGCGGCAGGACAAGAAGAGCCGCGGCCGCGAGCCGATCTCGGCCCGCCTGGTCGCGGACATGCTCAAGACGGCGGGCGCCGACCGCATCATGAGCGTGGACCTCCACACCGCGCAGATCCAGGGCTTCTTCGACGGTCCGGTCGACCACCTGTGGGCCATGCCGGTGCTCACCGACTACGTGCGCACGCGCGTCGACCTCGACAACGTCGCGGTGGTCTCGCCCGACGCCGGCCGCATCCGCGTGGCCGAGATGTGGGCCGCCAAGCTCGGCGGCGCGCCGCTCGCGTTCGTCCACAAGACGCGCGACGTCACGCGTCCGAACCAGGCCGTCGCCAACCGCGTGGTCGGCGACGTCGAGGGCCGCGAGTGCGTGCTCGTCGACGACCTCATCGACACCGGCGGCACGATCGCCGAGGCGGTCAAGGTCATCATGGACGCGGGCGCGAAGTCGGTCGTCGTCGCGGCGACCCACGGCGTGCTGTCCGACCCGGCCGCGCGGCGCCTCTCGGAGTGCGGCGCGAAGGAGGTCGTGGTGACCGACACGCTGCCGATCTCCGTCGACAAGCGGTTCGGCCAGCTCACCGTCCTGTCGATCGCGCCGCTCGTCGCGCGCGCCATCCGCGAGGTGTTCGACGACGGGTCCGTCACCTCGCTGTTCGACGGCAACAGCTGACGAGGTAGCGCAGCATCCGCCGAAGTAGCGCGGCGTCCGGCGAGGTAGCGCGTCGTTCGCCGAAGTAGCGCGTCGTTCCGCGAGGTAGCGCGTTCTCGCGCGAGGTAGCGCGTGCACGACGGCGGCCGCCCGGTCCGGGCGGCCGCCGTCGTCGTGCGTCCGGCAGTTTTCCAGCGGGCGCCGCGCCGGGTACAGTAGACCGGTTGCCTCGGCGAGGGACGTCTGACGGGCGCCGGCACGCACAGGGTGCGGGCCGCGATCGCACCCTCAGGGCTGGATCCGTCGGATATCCGTGATCGACTGGGCGGCTGTCGGTGCCGCGCGCGGTTCGCGCGCAGGACCGCGGCGCGTCCTCGCTCGCGTCCGTCACGTGTCCCGCGCCGACGCAGCCGCCCGTCCGCGGGGCACCTCACACTCCGTGGACAGCCGACGGCTCCCTCTGGCCGTCGGCACGCACAGACCATCACAGGAGTGATCCACGTGTCCGAGATCAAGATCGCCGCCGAGGCCCGCACGGAGTTCGGCAAGGGTGCCGCCCGCCGCATCCGCCGCGCGGACAAGATTCCCGCCGTCCTGTACGGCCACGGCACCGACCCGGTCCACATCACCCTGCCGGGCCACGAGACGATGCTCGCCGTGCGCCACGCCAACGCGCTGTTCTCGATCGACCTCGACGGCAAGTCGCAGCTCGCGGTCGCCAAGGACGTCCAGCGCGACCCCGTCCGCAACACGATCGAGCACGTCGACCTGCTCGTCGTCTCCGCGGGCGAGAAGATCGCCGTCGACGTGACCGTGAACGTCGTCGGCGAGTCGGCGCCCGGCACCATCCACCTCGTCGAGTCGCCGACGCTGTCGGTCAACGCCGAGGCGACCCACCTCCCCGAGTCCATCGACGTGTCGATCGAGGGCCTCGAGGCCGGCTCGCACATCACGGCGGGCGACGTCGAGCTGCCCTCCGGCGTCGAGCTGCTGACCGACCCGGAGCACATCGTCGTGACCGTCTCGCTGCCGCAGGCCGAGGAGTCCGCCGAGTCGCCCGAGGAGTCCCCCGCCGAGGCGACCGAGTCGGAGTGACCCTCTCCGCGAGGTAGCGCTCGCCGCGCCGAGGTAGCGCTCGCCGCGCCGAGGTAGCGCTCGCCGCGCCGAGGTAGCGCTTGCCGCGCCGAGGTAGCGCTTGCCGCGCCGCCGAGGTAGCGTGAGCACGGCCAGATCGAGGCGCAGTCCGACGAGGGCTGCGCCTCGATCCGTCTGCTGTCGCGCTACCTCGTGGCTGGACGCGCTACCTCGTGGCCGGACGCGCTACCTCGCGAGGCGCAGCGCTACCTCGCGAGGCGCAGCGCTACCTCGCGAGGCGCAGCGCTACCTCGCGAGGCGCAGCGCTACCTCGCGAGGCGCAGCGCTACCTCGGCGATGAAAGGACCTGCACGTGACTGACTCCCCGTGGCTCGTCGTCGGGCTCGGCAACCCGGGCCCGCGGTACGCGGGCAACCGGCACAACGTCGGCCAGATGGTGCTGGACCTGCTGGCCGAGCGCGCCGGCGTGCGGTTCGCGCGCCACGGTCGTGCGCAGGCGGTCGTCGCCGAGGGCCGGCTCGGCGTGCTGCCGGGCGGCGCCCCCGGGCCGCGCGTGGTCCTGGCCAAGCCGACGACGTACATGAACACGTCGGGCGGGCCGGTCTCCGCGCTCGCGAAGTACTACGGGGTCCAGCCGGACCACGTCGTGGTGGTCCATGACGAGGTCGACATCCCCTTCGACACGATCAAGCTGAAGATCGGCGGGGGAGAGGGCGGCCACAACGGCCTGCGCGACATCAGCAAGGCGCTCGGCACCCGCGACTACCTGCGCGTGCGGGTCGGCGTCGGGCGTCCGCCCGGGCGCATGGACACCGCCGACTACGTGCTCAAGGACTTCTCGGCCACGGAGCGCAAGGAGCTGCCGATGCTCGTCGACGACGCCGCGGACGCGGTCGAGATGCTGCTTGTCGAGGGCTTGCTCGCCGCGCAGGGCAAGTACCACGCGCGGGGTTGACCCGCTCGGGCCGTGGCGCGGCGGGCCGCCGGTCCGGCAGACTCGACGCATGAGCAACGACCACGGCGATGCCGTCGACCCGAACGACCCGTACCGGCCCGCGCCGCCGAGCGGTTCGGGGTCCACGCTGCCCCCGAACTACTCCCCGGCGCCGTCGGGCTACGAGGTCAACCCGACGGGCGGCGTCGAGATGCCCGGCACGGGTGCCCGCGGAGCACAGCCGCCGGCGGACCCGGACCCGTACGGCCGGTCCGGACAGGACTCGGGCGGCGGGACTCCGCCGTACTACCACTCGCAGACCGGCTACCGCGACGCGCCGCCCGAGCCGATGTACGCGGCGTACGGGCAGCAGCGCTTCTCGCGGGGGACCGACGGCTTCGCGATCGCGGCGCTCGTCACGGGCATCCTGGGCATGGCGATCATCCCGCTGGTCCTGGGCATGATCGCGTTGTCGCGGATCGGCCGGACGGGCCAGGAGGGCAGGGGCCTGGCGATCGCCGGCATCGTCCTGGGCGTGCTGGGCACGATCGGCTGGGTGCTCGCGATCGTCTTCCTCTTCGCGATCTTCAGCGCGCTCGAGCAGGGCGGGTACGAGATGTACGACCTCGGGCTCGGCGCTGTGCTCACGGCCACGGTCTGAGCCGCCGCGGGCGTCGGAGGCGGCGCGTAACCTGGTACGGCAAGCCCGGGCACCCCCCCATCGCGGGAGTTCCGGGTTCGTCGTCGTGCGCGAACGATCGAAGGACACCCATGAACCTCACCGGTCTCATCCCCGCCCTGCTCGCCGACCCCGGCGCCGCCGAGGCGGTCGAGCGCGTCCCCGCGCGCGGGTTCGTCGACGTCGTGACCCCGGTGGGCGTGCGCCCGCCGCTCCTCGCCGCGGCCGCCGAGCGCCGGCCGCTCGTCGTCGTCACGGCGACCGGGCGCGAGGCGGACGAGCTCGCCGCGTCCGTGCGCGCGTACCTGCCCGACGAGCGGTCCGACGACGTCGCGGTGCTGCCAGCCTGGGAGACGCTGCCGCACGAGCGGCTCTCGCCCCGCGCCGACACGGTCGCCAAGCGCCTCGCCGTGTTCCGCCGTCTGGCGCACCCGAGCGAGGAGGGCGGGCAGTCCGGGCCGATCCGCGTCCTCGTCATGCCCGTGCGCGCCCTCCTGCAGCCCGTGGTCGACGGCCTCGGCGAGCTCGAGCCCGTCGAGCTGCACCCCGGCGACACCGTCGACCTCACCGACGTCGCGGACCGGCTCGTGGCCGCCGCGTACTCGCGCGTCGACATGGTCGAGCGCCGCGGCGAGTTCGCCGTCCGCGGCGGCATCCTCGACGTGTTCCCGCCCACCGAGGACCACCCGCTGCGCATCGAGTTCTGGGGCGACGAGGTCACCGAGATCCGCTGGTTCGCCGTCGCCGACCAGCGCTCGCTCGAGATCGCGCAGCACGGCCTGTGGGCGCCGCCGTGCCGGGAGATCCTGCTGACCGACGCCGTGCGCCGGCGTGCCGCGGAGCTCGTCGAGCAGCTGCCCGGCGCCGTGGAGATGCTCGACAAGCTCGCCGCCGGCGTCGCGGTCGAGGGCATGGAGTCGCTCGCGCCCGTGCTGGTCGACCGCATGGTCCCCGTGCTCGAGCTGGCGCCCGACGACGCGCTGCTCGTGGTCCACGAGCCCGAGCGGGTCCGCCGGCGCGCCCACGACCTCGTGGCGACCACGGAGGAGTTCCTCGCCGCCGCCTGGACCGGTGCGGTCGCCGGCGGAGCGGCACCGATCGACCTGTCGGCGGCGTCGTTCGCCACGTTCGCCGAGGTGCGCGACGTCGCTGCTCGGCGCGGGCTCGGCTGGTGGACGATGTCGGCGTTCAGCCTCGACGCCGCACCCGACGGCGCCGCACCCGGCGAGAGCGCCGGCGCGGACGACGTCGGGGGACCGGTCGTCGAGTCCGACGGCGTCACGACCATCACGGTCGGCGCCCGCGACGTCGAGTCGTACCGCGGCGACCTGGCCCGGGCGCTCGACGACGTCAAGGCGCTGCAGCGCGGTGGCTGGCGCCTCGTGCTCACGACCGAGGGTCCCGGCCCGGCCAAGCGCATGGTCGAGCAGCTCTCGGCCGCCGACACCGCGGCCCGGCTCGTCACGGCCCTCGAGTCCGAGCCGGAGGGCGGCGTCGTGCTCGTCGCGCCGGCGCTCGTGGGCAAGGGCTTCGTCGCACCCGAGCTGCGCCTCGCGGTGTTCAGCGAGTCCGACCTCACGGGCCGCCAGGGCTCGACGACGCGCGACATGCGCAAGATGCCCTCGCGCCGGCGCAACGTCGTCGACCCGCTGCAGCTCAAGGCGGGCGACTACGTCGTGCACGAGCAGCACGGCGTCGGGCGCTTCGTCGAGATGGTGCAGCGCACGTTGGGCGCGGGGGCCAACGCGGCGACGCGCGAGTACCTCGTCATCGAGTACGCGTCGTCGAAGCGCGGCCAGCCGGGCGACCGGCTCTTCGTGCCGATGGACCAGCTCGACCAGGTCACGAAGTACACCGGCGGCGAGGCGCCCAGCCTCAACAAGATGGGCGGCGCCGACTGGAAGAACACCAAGGCGAAGGCGCGCAAGCACGTCCGTCAGATCGCCTCGGAGCTCATCCGCCTCTACAGCGCCCGCATGGCCACCCAGGGCCATGCCTTCAGCCCGGACACGCCGTGGCAGCGCGAGCTCGAGGACGCCTTCGCCTACGTCGAGACGCCGGACCAGCTCGCGACGATCGAGGAGGTCAAGGCCGACATGGAGAAGCCGGTCCCCATGGACCGGCTCGTGTGCGGCGACGTCGGCTACGGCAAGACGGAGATCGCGATCCGGGCGGCGTTCAAGGCGGTCCAGGACGGCAAGCAGGTCGCCGTGCTCGTCCCGACGACGCTGCTCGTGCAGCAGCACTTCGACACCTTCTCGGAGCGGTACGCGGGCTTCCCGGTGACCGTGCGGGCCCTCAGCCGGTTCCAGTCGGAGAAGGAGTCGGCCGAGACGATCCAGGGCCTCAAGGACGGCACGGTCGACGTCGTCATCGGCACGCACCGCCTCATCACGGGCTCGGTCCAGTTCAAGGACCTGGGGCTGGTCATCATCGACGAGGAGCAGCGCTTCGGCGTCGAGCACAAGGAGACGCTCAAGCAGCTGCGGACCAACGTCGACGTCCTCGCGATGTCGGCGACGCCGATCCCGCGCACGCTCGAGATGGCGGTCACCGGCATCCGCGAGATGTCGACGCTCGCGACCCCGCCCGAGGAGCGCCACCCGGTCCTCACGTACGTCGGCGCGTACGACGAGAAGCAGATCACGGCGGCCGTGCGGCGCGAGCTGCTCCGCGAGGGCCAGGTGTTCTACGTGCACAACAAGGTCGAGACGATCGAGCGGACCGCCGCGCGGCTGCGCGAGCTCGTGCCCGAGGCGAGGGTCGGCGTCGCGCACGGCAAGATGAGCGAGAGCCAGCTCGACCAGGTCATCCGCGCGTTCTGGGAGAAGGAGCTCGACGTCCTCGTCTGCACGACGATCGTCGAGACGGGCCTCGACATCTCCAACGCCAACACGCTCGTCGTCGAGCGCGCCGACATGCTCGGCCTCTCGCAGCTCCACCAGCTGCGCGGGCGCGTCGGGCGCGGTCGCGAGCGCGCGTACGCGTACTTCCTCTACCCGCCGGAGCGTCCCCTCACGGAGACGGCGCACGACCGGCTCGCCACCATGGCCGCCAACACCGACCTCGGCGCCGGCATGCAGATCGCGATGAAGGACCTCGAGATCCGCGGCGCCGGCAACCTGCTCGGCGGCGAGCAGTCGGGTCACATCGCGGGCGTCGGGTTCGACCTCTACGTGCGCATGGTCGGCGAGGCCGTCCAGGCGTTCCGTGGCGAGGCCGAGGAGGAGGCGCCCGAGGTCACGATCGAGCTGCCGGTCGACGCGCACCTGCCCGAGTCGTACATCGCGACCGAGCGGCTGCGCCTCGAGGCGTACAAGAAGATCGCGGCCGCGCACGACGCCCAGGCGCTCGCCGAGGTGCGCGCAGAGCTCGAGGACCGCTACGGCGCGCTGCCCGAGGTGGCCGCGGCGCTGTTCGACGTCGCCGACTTCCGCAACCACGCGCGCCGTGCCGGCCTGAGCGACGTGACCGCGCAGGGCAAGTACGTGCGGTTCGCGCCCGTGGACCTGCCCGAGTCCGCGCAGCTGCGGCTCAAGCGGCTCTACCCGGGCACGGTGCTCAAGCCCGCGATCCGCGCGATCCTCGTGCCCTTCCCGACGACGGCGCGCATCGGCGGGCGGCCGCTGCGGGGTGCCGAGGTGCTCACGTGGGCGCGCGAGCTCGTCGACGCCGTCATCCTGGGGGAGGTGGGTGCCGCGGCCGCCGTCGGCACGGCGAGGTAGCGCTCCGGCTTGCGAGGTAGCGCTCGCTACGGTGGCGTCGTGGAGCTCACCGCCGCGTCCCTGCTCGCCGACCTTCGCGCCGTCGCCGACCCGGCCGCGCACCCCAACCGGCACTACACCGGCGACGGGGGAGTGCTCGGGGCCCGCATGGGCACGCTGTTCGACGTCGCCAAGCGCTACACCGCGATGCCGCTGGACGAGGTCGACCGCCTGCTCGACGAGCCCGAGTACGAGCCGCGGCTCGCCGCGTTCTGCGTGCTCGACTTCTTCGTGCGCCGGCCCCGCGTGACCGCGACGGGATCGCCGACCTGCTGCGCCTCGCCGAGCTGCTCGCGGACGACCCGGACCCCGTCGTCCGCAAGCCCGTCGGCATCGCGCTCAAGCATGCGGGAGCGGCCGACCCCGATGCGGTGCGGGCGTTCCTCGAGCGCACCGGCGACCGGCTGCCGGCGCCGCTGCGTCGCGCCGCGCGGGAGAAGCTCCCGGGCGGCGCGTGACCACCTGTCGGGACCGTGCGACGCATGGGAGCCGCCGGTCTAGGCTGGGGGCGTCAACCCACCACCGTCGCGGGCGCACGCGGTCCCGGGCACCTCGCCCTGGGCAGGCCGCACGGTCGCCCGTGAGCCCTGTTCGAAGGAGCATCCGTGGCAAGCATCGAAGCCGTTGGCGCGCGCGAGATCCTGGATTCTCGCGGCAACCCCACCGTGGAGGTCGAGGTCGCCCTCGACGACGGCACGTTCGCCCGTGCCGCAGTCCCGTCCGGTGCCTCCACGGGCGCCTTCGAGGCCGTCGAGCGCCGGGACGGCGACAAGGGCCGGTACCTGGGCAAGGGCGTCGAGGGCGCGGTCAACGCCGTCATCGACGACATCGCCCCCGAGCTCATCGGCTACGACGCCGAGGAGCAGCGCATCATCGACCAGACGCTCATCGAGCTCGACGGCACGCCGAACAAGAGCAAGCTCGGCGCGAACGCGATCCTCGGCGTCTCGCTCGCCGTCGCGAAGGCCGCCGCCAAGAGCGCCGGCCTCGACCTGTTCCGCTACGTCGGCGGCCCGAACGCCCACGTGCTCCCGGTCCCGATGATGAACATCCTCAACGGCGGCTCCCACGCGGACTCCAACGTGGACATCCAGGAGTTCATGGTCGCCCCGATCGGCGCCGGCTCCTTCAAGGAGGCGCTGCGCACGGGCACGGAGGTCTACCACGCGCTCAAGTCGGTGCTGAAGTCCGAGGGCCTCGCGACCGGCCTCGGTGACGAGGGCGGCTTCGCGCCGAACCTGTCGAGCAACCGCGCCGCGCTCGACCTCATCCTCACCGCGATCGAGAAGGCCGGCTACACGCCGGGCACCGACGTCGCGCTCGCGCTGGACGTCGCCGCGACGGAGTTCTTCTCCGACGGGGCGTACCAGTGGGAGGGCAGCGCCAAGACGCCCGAGGAGATGATCGCGTTCTACGAGCAGCTCGTCGCGGACTACCCGCTCGTGTCGATCGAGGACCCGCTGTCCGAGGACGAGTGGGACTCGTGGAGCGCGCTCATGGGCAAGGTCGGCGACAAGGTGCAGATCGTCGGCGACGACCTGTTCGTCACCAACCCCGAGCGCCTCGCCAAGGGCATCGAGACCAAGGCCGCGAACTCGCTGCTGGTCAAGCTCAATCAGATCGGCTCGCTCACCGAGACGCTCGACGCCGTCACGCTCGCGCAGCGCAACGGCTTCACCACGATGACGTCGCACCGCTCGGGCGAGACCGAGGACACGACGATCGCCGACCTGTCGGTCGCCACCAACGCCGGCCAGATCAAGACTGGCGCCCCGGCCCGCGGCGAGCGCATCAACAAGTACAACCAGCTCCTGCGCATCGAGGAGGCGCTGGACGACGCCGGTCGTTACGCCGGCCGTTCCGCGTTCCCGCGCTTCCAGGGCTGAGCCCCCGCCAGGTAGCGCGTTCTGCCGCGAGGTAGCGCTTCGCTCCGCGAGGTAGCGCGTTTCTCGCCAAGGTAGCGCGTTCTGCCACGAGGTAGCGCGGGTGCTACCCGGCCCGACGTCGGCCGCTCACCTTCACGGAGGTGAGCGGCCGACGTCGTGCTACCTCGCTCGCGAACGCGCTACCTCGCGGCGCTACTTCGCGGAGCGCGGCGCTACCTCGCGAGGCGCGGCGCTACTTCGCGCGCGAACGCGCTACCTCGCGAGGCGCGGCGCTACCTCGCGGGCGCGCCGACGCCGGTCCACGACGCGGGCCGCCCGACTCGGCACAATCGGGACGTGCCGTCCCGCCGACCCCCCACGCCGTCGTCCCGCCGCCCCGCGCCCCGTCCGTCGGGCTCGCGCGGCACGACGACGGCGCGCGGCTCGGCCCCGAAGCCTGCCGCGACGAAGGCGTCGAGCGCGACCGGGGGTACGACGTCGGGCACGAGACGACCGGCCACGCGCCGGCCGAGCGGGCCCGCGCGCGAGGAGCGACGTCGCAGCCGGTACGGGCTCGTGCTGCCCGAGGTGCTGACGGTGCGGCTCATCGTCCTGTCGGTCGTCGTGCTGCTCGCGCTGGTGCTGCTGCTGCCGACGGTGCGCGGCGCGGTCCAGCAGTCGGCGGAGATCGACCGGCTGCGCGCCGAGCTCGCGCGTCACGAGGCCGAGCGGGACCGGCTCGAGCTCGAGCTCGCGCGCTGGGAGGACCGCACCTACGTCATCGAGCAGGCGCGCTCGCGGCTGCAGTACGTGTTCCCCGGCGACAAGGTGTGGCGCACGCTCGACGCCGACACCGTCGTCGAGGACATCGACCCGCTCACGGGGCGCGCCGTCGAGCCGGGACCGGTCGGCACCGACCCGACCGCCGACGTGCCCTGGTACCAGTCCGTGTGGGAGTCGGTGCAGGTCGCGGACGGTCCGACGCCGTCGCCCGAGCCGTCCGACCCGGCAGCCGACCCGTCGTCGGGCCCGTCCCCGTCACCCTCGCCGTCGTCCTCACCGTCGCCCTCCCCGTGACGGGCGGGCCGGACCCGGGAGCCGATCGGGGACAATGGTCCCCGTGAACGACACGACCGACGACCCCACCGCCGTCACGGACCGCGACCTGGAGGTGCTCGCCGAGCAGCTCGGCCGCACCCCGCGCGGGGTCGTCGGCATCGCCGCCCGGTGCGTGTGCGGCCGCCCGCTCGTGGTGCGCACCGCCCCGCGCCTGCCCGACGGCACGCCGTTCCCGACCACGTACTACCTCACGCACCCGGGTGCCGTGGCTGCGGCGTCGCGGCTCGAGGCGCAGGGCGTGATGAAGGACATGACGGCGCGGCTCGCCGAGGACCCCGAGCTCGCGGCCGCGTACCGCAAGGCCCACGAGCACTACCTCGCGCAGCGGGAGGAGCTCGGCCACGTGGAGGAGATCGCCGGCATCTCGGCGGGCGGCATGCCCACGCGCGTGAAGTGCATCCACGTCCTCATGGCGCACGCGCTCGCCGCCGGCCCGTGCGTCAACCCACTCGGCGACGAGGCGCTCGCGATGGTCCGCGACGAGTGGCGCCCCGACCGCTGCACCTGCTGACGCGCGGGGTGTCGGCTCCCGATGAGAGGGTGGGCCCCGTGACATCGAGCTCCACCCGCCGCGTCGCCGCCATCGACTGCGGCACCAACTCCATCCGCCTGCTCGTCGCCGACGTCTCCGACGACGGCACCCTCACCGAGGTCGACCGCCGCACGGAGGTCGTCCGGCTGGGCCAGGGCGTCGACCGCACCGGCGAGCTCGCGCCCGAGGCGCTCGAGCGCACCCTGACGACGGCGCGCGAGTACGCCCGCGCGATCCGTGACCTGGGTGCCGAGCGCGTGCGCTTCGTCGCGACGTCGGCCACGCGCGACGCGCGCAACCGCGACGTCTTCCGCGACGGCGTGCTGGATGCGGTCGGGGTCGAGCCCGAGGTCGTCTCGGGCGACGAGGAGGCGCTGCTGTCCTTCACCGGCGCCACGAGCGGCACCGCGACCGACCACCCGGGCCCGTACCTCGTGGTCGACCTCGGCGGCGGGTCCACGGAGCTCGTGCTGGGCACGACGACGCCGGACGCAGCCCTGTCGCTCGACGTCGGGTCGGTGCGGCTCACTGAGCGCCACCTGCGCACCGACCCGCCGACGGACGCGGAGATCGCCGCCGCCCGCGCGGACGTGCGCGCCGCGCTCGACGCCGCGGCCGCCGTCGTGCCGCTGGGCAAGACGGCGACGCTCGTCGGCCTCGCCGGCTCGATCACGACCGTCACCGCGCACGCCCTCGGGCTGCCGAGCTACCGGCGTGAGCGCGTGCACGGCGCGACGTTCGCGCCCGGGACCGTCCTCGCCGCCTGCGACGACCTGCTGCACCGCACGCGCGAGCAGCGACTCGCGCTCGGGTTCATGCACCCGGGTCGTGCCGACGTCATCGGCGCCGGTGCGCTCGTGTGGTCCGAGGTGGTGGCGCGCGTGCGCGACGACGTCGCCGCGGCCGGCGGTGCCCTCGCCGAGGTCGTGACGAGCGAGAGCGACATCCTCGACGGCATCGCGCTGTCGATCGCCTGACCCGGACCGGAGGTCACCGAGGACCTCACCGACGGGCTCGAGGCCGACCTGGCCGAGGCGGTCCAGGAGGCGGCGGCCGCGGCCGCGCCGCGACGTCCGCCGACGGCACCACGCCGCCCGACGACGTCGCGCTCGACCTCGCGGCGCACTTCGGCCCGGCCGCCGCCTACGCCGCCGAGCTGCGGTCAGCGGCCGGGCTGCCGCCCGCCGGTCCGCCGCGCAACCGGCGCCCGGACCTCGGGGCGACGGTCGCCTCCAACTGGGGCGACCTGCGCGAGCGCTGGGCCGAGAGCTGGCGGCCGTTGACGTCGACGCCGCAGTGGGCTTCGCTGCGCGAGCTCGGGCGCGAGCTGCGGCCCGTGTGGTGGGTCGCGCGCGGGTGGATCCTCGGCGCGCTGCTCGTGGCGTGGCTCGGCGCGGGATCGCTGTCGCTCGTGCCTCTCACGGCGGGCCAGGCCGTGGTCATGGCGGGCGCCGCGCTCGTCAGCGTCCAGTGGGCACGCGGCCGCTGGTTCCCGCGCACGTGGGTGCCGCGCGCCGCCGTGCTCGCGAGCGTCGTGGCGGTCCTGCTCGTCCCGGCGGCGATCGGCGAGACGCACGGGTCCGCCGTCCGCGGCACGTACGCGTACCAGGGCGGCAACGGCTACGACGCCGGCTACCAGGCAGGCTACTCCGACGCGCACACCGTCTCCTACGGCGGCATGCCGGGCGACGACGGCGTCTGGGTCGACGGCATGCAGCTGTCCAACCTCTTCGCCTACGACGCGAACGGCGACCCGATCCGCGACGTCCAGCTCTACGACGACCGCGGCCGCGCGGTCCGCACGATCACCGACGCAGGTGCCGAGCAGCCCTGGGCCGTGCCGGAGGTGGACGGCTCGCGGTACTTCCGGCCCGCGGTGTCGACCGACGGCCGCGAGCGCTGGAACGTCTACCCCCTGCGGGCGGTGCCCGAGACGGGCATGGAGTGGACCGACGACGGCACGTGGGCCCCCGTCGTCGGCGTCCGTCCCGAGGAGGCTCCGCCGTCGGGCACGACGCCGCCCGAGGAGGAGCCGGCGGACGGCACGACGCCGCCGGCGACGCGGTCGCCGGCCGGGTCGCCGACCCCCGTGCTCGACGCGAGCGGAGGCCGCTGACGCGTGCTCGCGTGACGTCGGTCTCGCCCCGCGACCTCTCGGGGGGCGGGCATCCGGCACGGTCGTAGACTTGTCGGCATGCCTGAGAACGATGTGTCCGTGCTGAGCCGTGCCCAGGACGCCCCGGCGCGCAGCCCCCGCCCGCGCAAGGTGCCCCGCGTCGTGGTGCTCGGCGGCGGCTCGGTCGGCCTGTACGTGGCGCGGCGCCTGCGCCGCAAGCTGGGAAAGAAGGAGGCGGCGATCGTCGTCGTCGACCCCCGCCCGTACATGACGTACGCCCCGTTCCTGCCCGAGGCCGGCGCCGGATCGATCGACGCGCGCGACGTCGTCGCGCCGCACCGCTTGGCGCTCAAGGGCGTCGACGTGCTCCAGGGCAAGGTCGTCACCATCGCCCACGGCGACAAGAAGGTGACGATCCGCCCGGAGGAGGGGCCGGACTACGAGGTCTCGTACGACCACCTCGTCGTCGGCCTCGGCTCGGTCTCGCGCACGCTGCCCATCCCGGGCCTCGCGGACAACGCCATCGGGTTCAAGAACGTGGAGGAGGCCATCGCGGTCCGCAACCACGTGCTCAACCGCATGGACGTCGCGTCGTCGACGTGGGACCCCGAGGCGCGCAAGCGCATGCTCACGTTCACGTTCATCGGCGGCGGGTTCGCCGGCATCGAGGCGCTCGCCGAGATCGAGGACATGGCGCGGTACGCCACGCGCAACTACCCGACGATCGAGCCGGAAGACCTGCGCTTCGTCATGATCGAGGGCTCGGGCCGCATCCTGCCCGAGGTCACCGAGCCGATGGGCCAGTGGGCGCTCGAGGAGCTGAAGAAGCGCGGCATCGAGTTCCACCTCAACACGTTCCTCAGCTCGTGCGTCGACGGGCACGTCGTGACGTCGACGGGCGTCGAGTTCGACTCCGACACCATCGTGTGGACGGCGGGCGTCAAGGCGAACCCCGTGCTCAAGGAGTCCTCCGACTTGCCGGTCGACAAGCTGGGCCGTGTCATCGTGAAGCCGACGCTGCAGGTCGCGACCGAGGACGGCGAGATCGTCCCCGACGCCTGGGCCGCGGGCGACTGCGCCGCCGTGCCCGACCTGCTCAACCCGGGCCAGTTCTGCCCGCCCAACGCGCAGCACGCGATCCGCGAGGCCCGGCAGCTCGCCGACAACATGGTCGCCGTGTTCAAGGGCGACCAGCCCGAGGAGTACAAGCACAAGAGCCTCGGCGTCGTGGCGTCGCTCGGCATGTACAAGGGCGTCGCCGAGCTTTTCGGCTTCCTCAAGCTGCGCGGCACGCTCGCGTGGCTCGCGCACCGCGGCTACCACGTCATGGCGATGCCGACCGGCAACCGCAAGTTCCGCATCATCGTGGGCTGGATCGGTCAGTTCCTCATGGGTCGCGAGATCGTCTCGCTCGGCTCGCTGCACGACCCGCGCGACGAGTTCCGCAAGGCGTCCGTGCCGCCGAAGGACGCGAACGTGAAGGTCGAGCAGAAGGCGGTGTCCTCGGCGGACCGCGCCGCCAAGGGCTGAGCTCCGGCACGACGACGTCAAGGGCGGTCTCGCTCGGCACTTTCGGACTCGGTCGGTACCGTGAGGTGCCGAACGAGTTCGGAGCTGCCCAGCGAGGCCGCCCGGCTCGTCTCCGCGCGACGCCCCCGTAGCCCAACTGGCAGAGGCAGCCGGCTTAAACCCGGCCCAGTCCCGGTTCGAACCCGGGCGGGGGCACGCTTCTGCCCGTAGCGGAACGACGACGGCGGTCGCCGCCGCGGGCGGTCGAGGCCGACCGGGCGGGGGTACCGTCGGCGCATGGAGCACGTGCGCGAGCCGCTGCTGCGGCACCTCGTCGGTGCGATCCTGCGGCGTGCGCGGCTGCGGCAGGGCCGGACCCTGCAGGACGTCGCGGCCGCCGCCCGCATGTCGATCGCGTACCTCTCGGAGGTCGAGCGTGGGCGCAAGGAGGCGTCGTCCGAGGTGCTGGCCGCCGTCTGCGACGCGCTCGGCATCCGGCTCGTCGACCTCGTCGCGCAAGCGCACGCCACCCTGGCCGCGGTCGAGGCGGAGCGCGCCGGCGTGCGGGTCCTCACGTCCGCCGGCGAGCGCTCCGCGACGGTGCGGCACGTGCGCGCGGCGAGCACCGCCGTCGGGCACCGGACCGCGACGGACGCGGTGCTCGTCGCCGCCTGAGGCACCGCGAGTCCCGCTCGAGCGGCGCGCGCCGGGAGCTTGCGCGAGCTCACGACGGCGTCCGCGACCCCGTACTCGACGGCCTCGCGCGCGGAGAGCACGAGGTCGCGGTCCGTGTCGGCGCGCAGCTGCTCGACGCTGCGCCCCGTGTGCCGGGCGAGCAGCGACTCGGTCTCCCCGCGCAGCCGCAGGATCTCGCGGGCCTGGATCGCCAGGTCGGAGATCGTGCCCTGACCCTGGGTGGACGGCTGGTGCAGCAGGACGCGCGCGTGCTCGAGCACGTACCGCTTGCCCGGCGTGCCGGCGGCGAGCAGCACCGCCGCCGCCGACGCGGCCTGGCCCATGCAGATCGTCGAGACCTCGCTGCGCACGAACTGCATCGTGTGGTAGATCGCGGTCATCGCCGTCGCCGAGCCGCCCGGAGAGTTGATGTACAGGCCGATCTCCTGCTCGGGCGCCTCCGACTCCAGGTGCAGCAGCTGCGCCATGACGACGTTCGCGACGCCGTCGTCGATCTCGGTGCCGAGGAAGACGATCCGCTCGCGCAGGAGGCGGCTGAAGACGTCGTACGTGCGCTCGCCGAGCGGGGTCTTCTCGAGGACGGTCGGGATCGTGTAGCTCGCCATCAGAGCCCCGCCTTCCGGCCCGTGGCCGACGGGCGCACGTCCTCGACCGACTCGACGATGCGGTCGACCATCCCGTACTCGAGCGCCTCGGTCGCCGTGAACCAGCGGTCGCGGTCGGAGTCCGCGGCCACCTGCTCGACCGTGTGCCCGGTGTGCAGGGCGAGGAGCTCGTGCATGACCCGCTTGGTGTGCTCGAGGTTCTCGGCCTGGATCGCGATGTCGACGGCGGTGCCGCCGATGCCGGCCGACGGCTGGTGCATCATGATGCGCGTGTGCGGCAGGGCGTAGCGCTTGCCCTTGGTCCCGGCGGCGAGCAGGAACTGGCCCATGCTCGCGGCGAAGCCGAAGCCGACCGTCGCGACGTCGTTGGGCAGCAGCCGCATGGTGTCGTAGACGGCGAGCCCGGCCGTGACCGAGCCGCCCGGCGAGTTGACGTAGATCGCGATGTCGGAGGCCGCGTCCTCGGCCGAGAGCAGGAGCAGCTGGGCGCAGACGCGGTTGGCGACGGCGTCGTCGATCTCGCTGCCGATCACGACGATCCGCTGGTGCAGCAGCCGGAACGCGAGCTGGTCGTCGAACGGGGCGGTGGGAGGTGCTGGTGTGGTCGTCATGCCCCCACGGTCCGACGGCGGGGGCGTGCGCGGGAGGGTTCTCTGCCGTGAGCGCATCTGCCCACGGCAGAGGACCGGCCCGCGCTCGGCGCCCGGTCCTCAGTGCTCGGCGTCGCCGGCGCCGACCACCGGGAACGCGTTGAAGTGGATCTGCACGGGCCGGGTGCCGGGGGCGCCCTTCTGGTTGCGCAGCGCCTCGGTCTGCTCCTGCAGGGTGGCGTGCACGGCGGCCACGAGCCGTTCGAGCTGCTCGGGCGTGGCCCAGACGTTGATCGTGCTCAGCGTCGCCGCGCGCTCCCACTCGGGGTGCTCGCCGGGCCTGTCGTTCATGCGGCGCAGCAGGGCCCAGATCTTCTCCTGGCGCGAGCGCTCGAACTCCGCGTTGACGAGGTCCTTCGCCATGCGCGTCCCCGCGTCGTCCGCGGGGTCGGGCATGACGCTGAAGCTGCCCGGGACGGTCTCCCACCAGCGCTCGCGCGCGGTGCCCTTGCCCTCGACCTCGCGCACGAACCCGTGCTTGGCGAGCTGGCGCAGGTGGTAGCTCGTCGAGCCGCTCGACTCGCCGAGCAGCTCGCCCAGCCGGCTCGCGGTGAGCGACCCGTGGGTCGTGAGCAGGTCGAGGATCTTGACGCGCAGCGGGTGCGAGAGGCCGCGCAGCGCCGTCGGGCCGAGCGCGGTGCCGAGCGCGTCCTCGACGTTCGTGCGGATGCGCTCGCCGAGCCCGTCCAGCTTCGACAACCCCGCCGCGCCCGCCGACAGGCCGGCCGAGACGCTCTCGGTGGCGGCGTCCCGGATCGACTCGCGGAGCGCGTCGCCGAGGCCGCCGAGGCCCGGGCGCGACGACGTCGTCCGGCCGGGCTCCTGCTCCTGGTCCTCGGTCGGACGACGGTCGTCGGGGTCGGTGCTCATGGACCTGACGTTACCCAGCGCGCGGGCGGGGTCAGCGCAGCCCGAGCGGGTTGACCTGAGCACGGTTGTCGACCCGGTGCTCGACGGCGGCACGACGCCGGGCGTCGAGCTCGCGCTCGGCCGCGGCACGGGCCGCGCGGGCGGCGAGGCGGTTGGCGCGGGCGGCGGCGCGGCGACGGCCGATCTCGACCAGGCGCGTCCCGAGCCGGACCGCGGTGCGGTCGAGGCCGCGCAGGTCGGCGGTGCGGGGGAGCGACGGAGCGGCGGCGGCGAGCATCGGGACTCCTCTGTGGTGAGACCGGGGCTGATACGACGAGGTTAGCGATGCAAAGGGACCTTTGCAAGAAGTTCTTTGCAAAGAAGTGTGGGTGAAAACCGACGAGGTAGCGCACCAGGTCGCGACGTAGCGCGGCAGGTGGCGAGGTAGCGCGGCGCGTCGCGAGGTAGCGCGCGGGACGGTGCTACCTCGTCGAGAAACGCGCTACGTCGGCGAGGGACGCGCTACCTTGGCGAGAAGTGCGCTACCTCGGCGAGAAGTGCGCTACCTCGGCGGGGAACCGGGCGGGCGTACGCTCCGTTGTGGCACTCGTACGACGCCGCAGTCGTGCACCCTCCCCCCTGCCGACTGGAGTGAGCGTGTACCGCCTTGCCCGCCTGTCCTTGGCGAACCGCGCCGTCGTCGCGCTGACGACGGTCGCGATCTTCGTGTTCGGCGCGATGAGCCTGACGTCGCTCAAGCAGGAACTCATCCCGTCGCTGCAGCTGCCGGCCGGTGCGGTCGTCGCGGCCTACCCGGGGACGTCGCCCGAGGTCGTCGAGGAAAGTGTCACCGAGCCGCTCGAGGCGGCGGCGCTCACGGTCGAGGGCATCGAGGAGCTCAGCTCGACCGTTACGAACGGCATGTCCGTCACCACGGTGATGTTCGCGTACGGCACCGACATGGACGCCGCCACGCAGCGCCTGCAGACCGCGATCACGCGCGCGCAGTCACAGCTGCCGGAGGACGTCGAGCCGCAGGTCGTCACCGGGTCGCTCGACGACCTGCCGGTCGTGCAGCTCGCCGTGGCGGGCGGCGAGAGCACCGCCGACCTCGCGGCGAGCGTCGAGACGATCCTCGTGCCCGCGCTCGAGGACGTCGCCGACGTCCGGACGGTCGCCGTCACGGGCGGTGCGACCGAGCAGGTGCAGGTCGAGGTCGACGCCGAGGCGCTCGCGGCGTCCGGGCTCACGCTCGACCAGGTCACCGAGGTCCTGCACGACCACGGCGTCGTGCTGCCCGCGGGTACGCTCACGGAGGGCGACGTCACGTACTCGCTGCAGGCCGGGTCGCGCCTCGAGAGCGTCGAGGACCTCGAGGCCGTCCCGCTCGTGCCGCAGGCTCCCTCACCCCCGGCCGTGCCCGACGACGCGGCCGCGGCCGACCCATCGCAGCTGCCCGAGGGCGCCGCTGTGCCGGAGGCGCCCGAGCCCGTCGCGCTCGGCGACGTCGCGACCGTCACGGTCGCGGAGACCGACCCGACGTCGTACGCGCGCCTCGACGGCGAGCCGTCGCTCGGCGTCGGCATCACCAAGACGCCCGACGGCAACACGGTCGAGGTCTCGCACGCGGTCCGCGCCGCGCTCGAGAAGCACGCGGCCGAGCTCGAGGCCGCGGGCGTCACGACCGCCGTCGTCTTCGACCAGGCGCCGTTCATCGAGGAGTCGATCGAGGGTCTCGCGACCGAGGGCGGGCTGGGCCTCGTCTTCGCGGTCCTCGTGATCCTCGTGTTCCTGCTCTCTGTGCGTGCGACGCTCGTCTCGGCGGTGTCGATCCCGCTGTCGCTCGCGACGGCGTTCCTCGTCATGAACGTCACGGGCTACACGCTCAACATCCTCACGCTCGCGGCCCTGACGATCTCGGTCGGCCGCGTGGTCGACGACGCGATCGTCGTCATCGAGAACATCAAGCGCCACCTCTCTTACGGCGAGGGCAAGCGTGAGGCCATCCTCACGGCGGTCCGCGAGGTGGGCGGCGCCATCGCGTCGTCGACGATCTGCACGGTCGCCGTCTTCATGCCGCTCGGCTTCGTCACCGGCATGGTCGGCGAGCTCTTCCGACCGTTCGCGTTCACGGTCGCGATCGCGATGCTCGCCTCGCTGCTCGTCGCGCTCACGATCGTCCCGGTGCTCGCGTACTGGTTCGTCAAGGCGCCGGCCGCGACGCCCGACGGCGGCGCCGCGCTCCGCGCGGAGGCCGAGGCCAGGGAGCGCCGCGGCCTGTGGCAGCGCGCCTACGTGCCGACGCTCGGCGCCGCGCTGCGCCACCCCTGGCTGTCGCTGCTCGTGGCCGCGGGCATCCTCGGCGGCACGCTCGCGCTCGTGCCCCGCCTCGAGACGAACTTCATCGGCGACTCGGGCCAGGACACGCTGACCGTGACCCAGACCTTCGCCGACGGCACCTCGCTCGAGGCGCAGGACGCGGCCGCGCGGAAGCTCGAGGACGCGCTCGCCGGCGTCGCCGCGGTCGAGACCGTCCAGACGACGGTCGGCTCGGGAGACCCCATGCAGACCGCGTTCGGCGGGGGAGGGTCGGCCCCGCGCGCCACGTTCGCGGTCACGCTCGACCCCGACGCCGACGGCGTGGCCGCGCAGGACGAGGTGCGTGCCGCCGTCGAACCCCTCACCGACGACGGCCCGACGACGGACGTGAGCGTCGCGGGCGGCGACTCCGGCTTCGGGTCCACGACCGTCGACGTCGTGGTGCAGGCGCACGACCGCGACGACCTCGCGGCGGCGGCCGAGGCGGTCGAGGACGCCGCCGCCGGGCTCGACGGCGTGGCCGAGGTCCGCAACGACCTCGCGTCGTCGCAGACGCTGCTCCAGGTGACCGTCGACCGGCAGGCCGCCGCGGAGCGCGGGCTCACCGAGACGCAGGTCGCGGGCGTCGTGGCCGCGGCCATGGAGCCCGAGCAGAGCGTGGGCGAGGTCGACCTCGGCGAGGGGCCGCTCGAGGTCGTCGTCGTGACGGGCGACGCGCCCGCGACCCGAGCGGAGGTCGAGGAGCTCACCGTCCCGACGGCGTCCGGTCCGGTGCCCCTGACCGACGTCGCGTCGCTCGACGAGGTGAGCACGCCGACGGCGATCTCGCGGGTCGACGGGGAGCGGTCGGCGACCGTCTCGGCCACGCCGCGGACGCAGGACCTCGGCACGCTGACCGGTGCCCTGGAGGCCGCCGTGGCCGACCTCGACCTCCCGCCGGGCGCCACGGTCGAGATCGGCGGCGTCGCGGCCGACCAGGCCGAGGCGTTCGAGGACCTCGGGCTCGCGCTCGTCGCGGCGATCGCGATCGTCTACGTGATCATGGTCGCGACGTTCGGCTCGCTCGTGCAGCCCCTCATCCTGCTCGTGTCGGTGCCGCTGTCGGCCACCGGCGCGCTCGTCGCGCTGCTCGCGACCGGCACGCCGCTCGGCGTCCCGGCGCTCATCGGCGTGCTCATGCTCGTGGGCATCGTCGTGTCGAACGCGATCGTGCTCATCGACCTCATCAACCAGTACCGCGCCCGCGGCCGGTCGCTCGACGAGGCCGTGCGCGAGGGCGCGCGCAAGCGCCTGCGGCCCATCGTCATGACGGCGCTCGCGACGATCTTCGCGCTCACGCCCATGGCGCTCGGCGTCACGGGCGGCGGCGCGTTCATCAGCCGGCCGCTCGCGCTCGTCGTCATCGGCGGCCTCGTGTCCTCGACGCTCCTCACGCTGCTCGTCGTGCCCGTGCTCTACACGCTCGTCGAGCGGCGCAAGGAGCGTCGTCGCCTCGCGTGCGCCGGGGACGACGACGCCGAGGTGCGCCGGCCCCGGCACGCGGCCGACCCCGCGGTCGTGGGCTGAGCCCTCACGCGTCGCGGCGGCGGATCGTCACGGCCGCCGCGACGAGCAGCACGACCGTGTACCCGGCGAGCACGCCGTAGCCGGTCCACGGCTCGAGCAGCGTGTCCGGCGTCGTGCCGGTCGAGATGATCCGCTCGCCGGCCACGGACGGCAGCCGCATGTTGACCTCGTCGGTCCACCGCGCGTCCGTCGTCGTGACGATGATCTGGAAGATGATCGGCAGCACGAAGAACAGGGCCACGAGCGTGAAGATCGTGCCCGCGGTGTGCCGCATCAGGGTCCCCACGGCGAGCGAGAACGCGGCCACGGTCGCGAGGTAGAGCACGCACCCGAGCAGGGCGCGCACCTGCGCGGGCTCGGACAGGTCGACCGCGAGGTTCGCCTCCTCGAGGATCGGCCGCGTCACGACGTACGCGACGGCGAGCGCGGCGGTGACCAGCACGATCGTCGCGGCGACGATGACCACGAGCTTCGCCCAGAGCACGGGCAGCCGGTGCGGCACGGCGGCGAACGTCGACCGGACCATGCCGGTCGACCACTCGCTCGTCACGACGAGCGCGGCCAGCACGGCGATCGCGAGCTGCCCGAACGAGTAGCCGACCGTGACGATCGTCGTGCCGGTCATGCCCATGGCCTGCAGCCCGGGGTCCTCCTGCATGCCCTGCTGCATCTGCGGGTCGTCCGTCCCGAGGAGCGACGCCACGAGCAGCGCGAAGCCGACCATGACGACGGCGGTGATCGCGACCGTCCACAGGGTCGAGCGCAGCGTCCGGAACTTGATCCACTCCGAGCGCAGCACGCGCCAGAACGTCACGTGGTGCACGGGGATGCCCGACGGCGGTGCACCGGCCGTGCGGGTCGCGGCAGTCACGGCCCCACCGCCTCGGCGTGATACTCGACGGCGTCGGCGGTGAGCCCCATGTAGGCGTCCTCGAGCGTGGTCCGCACGGGCGTGAGCTCGTGCAGCACGACGCCGGCCGCCGCCGCGAGCTCGCCGACCCGCGCGGCGTCGAGACCCGCGACGTCCAGAGCGCCGTCGTCGGACGCCTCGACGTCGGCGCCCTCGCGACGCACCGCCTCCGTCAGCGCGGTGCCGTGCGGCGTCCGCACGCGCACGTGCCGGCGCGAGGCGCCGTCGACCAGGTCCCGCACGGGCGTGTCCGCGAGGATGCGGCCCCGGCCGATGACGAGCACGTGGTCCGCGGTGAGCGCGACCTCGCTCATGAGATGGCTCGACAGGAACACCGTGCGGCCCTGCTCGGCGAGGTAGCGGGTGAGGTTGCGGACCCACAGGACGCCCTCGGGGTCGAGGCCGTTGACCGGCTCGTCGAGGAGGAGCGTGCGCGGGTCGCCGAGCAGCGCGACGGCGATGCCGAGCCGCTGGCCCATGCCGAGCGAGAAGCCGCCCACCCGCTTGCGTGCGACGGCGGTCAGGCCCGTGAGATCGATGACCTCGTCCACCCGCGTGGTCGGGATGCCGTGCGTCGCGGCGAGCGCCTGCAGGTGCTGGCGCGCGGTGCGCCCGGGGTGCACGGCCTTGGCCTCGAGCAGCGCACCGACCTCCGCGAGCGGCGCGCGGTGCTCGGCGTAGCGGCGGCCCTCGATCGTGACGGTCCCCGCGGTGGGGCGGTCCAGGCCCAGGATCATGCGCATCGTCGTCGACTTGCCCGCGCCGTTCGGGCCGAGGAAGCCGGTCACGACGCCCGGCCGCACGGTGAACGTCACGTCGTCGACGGCGAGCTTCTCGCCGTACCGCTTCGACAGGCCTCGAGCCTCGATCATGCGCCACCCCCCGTGTGCGTGGTCGCGCTCCTCCGAGCGTAGGGGAGGGTCTCGGGAACGTCACGAAAGTTCCCGCAGGTCGTCGGGAACCTTTCGGGCGTCGGTGGCGTTCCCTAGGATGGATCGCACGGCCAGCGACCCGGCGATGCCCGAGCGACGTCCCGTCGTCGGGCAACCGGCAGCCGCGACCAGGAGGAGTTCATGAGCAACCCCGTCTTCTCGAACAGCGACGTCTTCGGCGAGCCGCGCCGCACGGCGCGCGGGGGCGGCGCCGCGACGGCGCCGTCGCCCTACGGCCAGCCGCAGTACGGCCAGTACGGCACGGCGGGCGCGCAGGCGGCCGACGCCGCGTCGCTCGAGAACATGTACAACGCGCCGTCGGCGACGACGGCGGACACCAAGCGCCTCACGTACGACGACGTGATCATCAAGACCGGCGGGCTGCTCGCCCTGCTGGTCGTGGTCGCCGCCGCGACGTGGACCTTCGCCCCGGGCCTGTGGCCCGTCGGCATGATCGCCGGCCTCGTGCTCGGTCTGGTCAACGCGTTCAAGAAGAAGCCGAGCCCGGTGCTCATCACGCTCTACGCGGTCGCGGAGGGCGTGTTCCTCGGTGGCGTCAGCCTGCTGTTCGGCAGCATCGCGGGCGAGAACGCGGTGGGCGTCGTCCTCCAGGCGATCGTGGCGACGATGGCGACGTTCGCCGCCGCGCTGTTCCTCTTCAAGTCGGGCCGCGTGCGGGTCACGCCCAAGTTCACCCGCTGGCTGCTCATCGCCCTCGTGGGCTACATGGCCTTCTCGCTCATCAACGTGGTCCTCACGTGGACGGGCGTGCTCGAGGGCTGGGGCATGCGCAGCGGTGCGCTCGGCATCATCGTGGGCCTCGTCGCCGTCGGTCTCGCCGCCGCGTCGCTCATCGTCGACTTCGACGCGATCAAGCGCGGCGTCGAGCAGGGCGTCCCGTCGACCTACGCGTGGACCGCGGCGTTCGGCCTGATCGTCACGCTGGTCTGGCTGTACCTGGAGTTCCTGCGCCTCATCGCGATCTTCAACAGCAGCGAGTGACGCGGTAGCGCAAGCATTCGCCGAGGTAGCGCGGGATTCGCCGAGGTAGCGCGGGAACCGGCGAGGTAGCGCGGCAACCGGCGAGGTAGCGCGGGATTCGCCGAGGTAGCGCGGCAACCGGCGAGGTAGCGCGGGAACCGGCGAGGTAGCGCGGGAACCGGCGAGGTAGCACGCGAAAGTGTGCGACCTCGCCGGTTCTCTGCTTCGTGCCCGCGCTACTTCGCGCCGTGCCGCGCTACTTCGCGCCGTGCCGCGCTACTTCGCGGGTGCGCCCGGCCCGCGCGGTGGGAGGATGACGCCATGCGATATGCCGAGCACATCTCCGAGCTCGTGGGCCGAACACCCCTGGTCCGCCTGAGCCGGGTGACCGAGGGCCTGTCCGCGACGATCCTCGCGAAGGTCGAGTACTTCAACCCCGGCGGCTCCGTGAAGGACCGCATCGCGCTCAAGATGGTCGAGGCCGCCGAGGAGTCGGGCCTGCTGAAGCCCGGCGGCACGATCGTCGAGCCGACGAGCGGCAACACCGGCGTCGGGCTCGCGCTCGTGGCCCAGCGCAAGGGCTACGAGTGCGTCTTCGTGTGCCCCGACAAGGTGAGCAAGGACAAGCGCGACGTCCTCGCCGCGTACGGGGCCCGCGTCGTCGTGACGCCGACGGCGGTGCCGCCGGACCACCCCGACTCGTACTACTCCGTGTCCGACCGCATCGTCGCGGAGACGCCGGGCGCGTGGAAGCCGGACCAGTACTCGAACCCCAACGGTCCGGCGTCGCACTACGAGTCCACCGGCCCCGAGGTGTGGGACGACACCGACGGCCGGGTCACGCACTTCGTGGCGGGCGTCGGCACGGGCGGCACCATCACCGGGACGGGCCGGTACCTCAAGGAGGTCTCCGCGGACCGGGCGCCCGAGGACGGCGGGCCGGTGCGGATCGTCGGGGCCGACCCGGCGGGCTCGGTGTACTCCGGCGGCGACGGCCGGCCGTACCTCGTGGAGGGCGTGGGCGAGGACTTCTGGCCGCGCGCCTACGACCCGAGCGTGCCCGACGAGGTCATCCCCGTGACCGACGCCGACTCGTTCGCCATGACGCGCCGCCTCGCGCGCGAGGAGGGCCTGCTCGTGGGCGGCTCGTGCGGCATGGCCGTCGAGGCCGCCCTGCGCCTGGCCCGGCGGCTCGAGGACGAGGACCCGGTCGCGGCGTCGAAGGCCGTCATCGTCGTGCTGCTGCCCGACTCCGGGCGCGGCTACATGTCGAAGATCTTCTCGGACGCGTGGATGCGCTCGTACGGGTTCCTCGACGCCGACGCCGAGATCACCGCGGGCGACGTGCTGCGCGGCAAGACGGGCGCGCTGCCGGACCTCGTGCACACGCACCCGAACGAGACCGTGCGCGACGCGATCGAGATCCTGCACGAGTACGGCGTCTCGCAGATGCCCGTCGTGGTGGCGGAGCCGCCCGTGAAGATCGGCGAGGTCGCGGGCGCCGTGACCGAGCGCGAGCTGCTCGACGCGGTCTTCTCGGGCAAGGCGCAGCTCGCGGACCGCGTCTCGGACCACATGGCCGAGCGGTTCCCGCTCGTCGGCATCGGCGAGGGGCTCGACGCCGTGCGCGCGGCGCTGCAGACCTCGGACGCGCTGCTCGTGGTCGACGGCGGTGACCCGGTCGGCGTGCTCACCCGGCACGACCTGCTGGGCTACCTCGCGCACTGACGCCCGTGTCAGAAACCTGGTGGGCTCCGGCCCACCAGGTTTCTGACACGCGAAGGGGTCAGGCGCCGCGCGGGGCGCGGAACGACCGGTGGTCGACGGCGTCCTCCTCGGCGCGGATCACGTGCATGACCGCGTTGATGAGCGCCAGGTGCGTGAACGCCTGCGGGAAGTTCCCCAGGTGCCGGCCGGTGCGCGGGTCGATCTCCTCGGCGTAGAGGTTGAGCGAGCTCGCGAACGACAGCAGCCGCTCGCACAGCGCCCGCGCGCGCTCGACCTCGCCGATCTCGGCGAGCGCCGAGACGAGCCAGAACGAGCAGATCGTGAACGTGCCCTCCTCGCCGGACAGACCGTCGTCGGTCTCCTCGACGCGGTAGCGCAGCACGAGCCCGTCCTCGGTGAGCTCGTCGGCGATCGCGAGCACCGTGGCGCGCACGCGCTCGTCGTCGGGCGGCAGGAACCGCAGGAGCGGGACGAGCAGCAGCGACGCGTCGAGCGCCTCGGAGCCGTAGCGCTGGACGAACACGCCGCGCTCGTCGACGCCCTTGGCGCAGATGTCCGCGTGGATCTCGTCGGCGAGCTTCTGCCACTGGTCGGCGAAGTCGTGCTCGTCGTAGAGACGCGCGAGCCGGGCGCCACGGTCGAGCGCGACCCAGCACATGAGCTTGCTCGACGTGAAGTGCTGCGGCTCGCCGCGCACCTCCCAGATGCCGCGGTCGGGCTCGTGCCAGTGCAGCGCGGCCTGCTCGACCTGACGCTTGAGCACCGGCCACAGCGCCTCGGGCAGCTGCTCGCGGTTGCGGGTGTGCAGGTAGACCGAGTCGAGGACGGCGCCCCAGACGTCGTGCTGGCGCTGCGCGTACGCGGCGTTGCCGATGCGCACGGGCCGCGCGCCCTCGTAGCCCGACAGGTGGTCGAGCTCGTGCTCCTCGAGCCGTTCCTCGCCGCCGACGCCGTACATGATCTGCAGCGGCCGGTCGTCCGAGCACGCGTCCTGGATGAACGCGAAGAAGTCGTTCGCCTCGCGGTCCAGGCCGAGCGTGTACAGGCCCCACAGCGCGAACGTCGAGTCGCGGATCCATGCGTACCGGTAGTCCCAGTTGCGCTCGCCGCCCGGCGTCTCGGGCAGTGACGTCGTCGCCGCGGCGAGCAGGGCGCCCGTCGGGGCGTAGGTGAGGCCCTTGAGCGTGAGCGCCGAGCGCTGCAGGTAGATGCGCCACGGGTGGTCCGGGAACACGCCCTGCGTGATCCAGTCGCGCCAGAACTGCTCGGTGCGCCACATGCGCTCGACGGCGTCTCCCCACGACGCCGGCGCGGGCAGCTCGGACCAGGACATCGCCACGAAGTGGGTCTGGCCCTCCTCCATGCGCGTGCGCGCGCTCGCGCGACGGCCCTCGAGGCCGAAGCGCAGGCTCGACGTGAGGCGCAGGTCGGGGTTCGACCCGCCCGTGCGCGCCACGACCGCCGAGTACCCCGGCCCCGCGTACTCCCAGCGCGGCTCGCCGCGGGCGTAGTCGGGCATCGGCTCGCACACGACCTCGAGGTCGACCGTGCCCGAGACGCACTTCACGGTGCGCAGCAGGATGTGCTCGGCGTCGTGGTCGGTCGGCGTGCGGCGGTGGGTGCCCGAGCGCTCGTCGACGTCGTGCCACGGACCCATGACCATCGCGTCGCGCACGACGAGCCACCCCGTCGACGTCTGCCACGTCGTCTCGAGGATGAGGGTGCCGGGCACGTACCGGCGCGCGACGGGGACGCGCACCCCGTGCGGGCCCACGCGGAAGTGGCCGGCGCCGCGGTCGAGGATCGCCGAGAAGACGCTCGGGGAGTCCGGGCGGGGCACGCACATCCACTCGACGGCCCCGGAGGGCGCGACGAGCGCGTTGGTCTCGCAGTCCGACAGGAAGCCGTACTCGGCGATGGAGGGGAAGGGGCTCCGGCCCGGCAGGGCCGACGGCGCAGAGGCGTCGAGCGTCATGCGTCCCAGGGTGAGACCTCGGGGGCCCGGGAATCCAGCCCGCAGGGCCCGATTTACGAGGTTTCACACCGGCGTCACGCGCCCGTCGCCGGGACGTGACGTGCACCCGCCCGGACGTCAGCACCCCGCCCGGGGTACCGCCGTCGGGCAACCTGCGGAAAACCTCGGGGCCGCGCACCTGCCCGACGGCGTCACCGCGGTGCCGGTCGTGCGCCCGACTCCCGTGCGGTCCATCTACGCCGTCGTGCGCGACGCCGCGGCCCAGACCCCGCCGGCACGCGTCACGCTCGACGCGCTCGTCGCCGTCGCGCACGCGGTGCGGCGCGAGCGCGAGGCGTCCACGGGCGCGGCCGCCGCCCCAGGTGCGCCGGCCGTGCCCCCGCGTAGGCTGGACGGGCATCGCCGGCGGCCGTCCGCCGTCGGCTCCCCGACCAAGTGAGGCATCAGTGAGCACGCTCCCCACCGCGTCCGGCTCGTTCGGCGACAAGCCCCAGCTGACCTTCCCCGAGGGCGACGCGCCCGGCGGCCTGCAGGTGCAGGTGCTCGAGGAGGGCACGGGCCCGGTCGTCGAGGCCGGCCGCACGATCGTCGTCAACTACCTCGGCCAGACGTGGGGCGGCCACGTCTTCGACAACTCGTACGACCGCGGCCAGACCATCGACTTCCCGATCGGCGTCGGCGCCGTCATCGGCGGCTGGGACAAGGGCCTCGTGGGCCGCAACGTCGGCGACCGCGTGCTGCTGTCGATCCCGCCGGAGCACGGCTACGGCATGCGCGGCGTCCCGCAGGCGGGCATCGGCGGCGGGGACACGCTCGTGTTCGTCGTCGACGTCGTCGGCGTGCGCTGACCCTCGCTCGTGTCAGAAGCCTGGTGGGCCCTGTCCCACCAGGCTTCTGACATTCACGCACGAGATCGCGTCACCGTGAACCGCGGGTCCTGCGCCACGTGCTCCGTCGGCCCGACGGCGCGCTCGAGCGCCGGGCGGTAGCGCAGCGGCGTGTTGAACACGCACCACAGCTCGCCGCCCGGGCGCAGCACGCGCCCGGCGGCGGCGAACATGCGGTGCGCGGCGTCGGTCGTCACCGCCGCCCGGTCGTGGAACGGCGGGTTGAGGAGCACGACGTCGGCGCTCGCGTCGGGCAGGTCGGCTCCGGCGTCGCCCCGCCGGGCGTGGACACGGTCCGCGACGCCGTTGGCCGCCGCCGTGGCGCGGGCCGAGGCGACCGCGGCGGCGGACCTGTCGGTCGCGACGACGCGCACGCCCGGGTAGCGGTGCGCGAGCACGACGGCGAGCAGCCCCGTGCCGCAGCCGAGGTCGACCGCGTCGCGGACGGCCTCGGCCGCCGGCCATCGGTCGGCGGTGCTCAGCAGGAAGCGGGTGCCGTGGTCGAGGCCGGCGCCGGCGAACACGGCTCCGTGCGCGACGACGGTCACGTGCGGCGGGCGGGTGCCGCCGTCGGGCACGCCGGCCGCGAGCAGCGCCGGGTCCGTGAGACGGGCGGTGACGGGGAAGCTCGGTGGGGCGTCGCGACGCTCCGGCCGCGGACCCGTGGCCACGAGCGCACGCGACTTGCTCCGCGCGAGCGTCGCGCGGACGCAGGTGAACGAGTCCGCGAGCACGTCGTTCATCGACCGCGACATGTGCTTGAGCCGCCCGCCCGCGAGCAGGGTGACGTCGTCGGCCGCGTGCCGGGCGACGAGCTCGGCGATCTCCGTGAGCTCCGCGAGCGACTTCGGCAGCTGCAGCAGGACGAGCCGTGCGCCGTCGAGCAGCTCGGCGCCGAGCTCGGCGTGCACGGCGAGGCCGCCGCGGCCGCCGGTGCGGTCGGCGTTGACGAGCAGCGCCGCCTCGGCGTCGACGGCGTCGGTGTGGACGCGCACGTCGGGTGCGCCGAGCGCGAGCGCCCCGAGCGTCAGGGCGCCGAACCGGTCGCCGACGACGACGACGTCGCCCGGCTCCGCCTCGGCGAGCAGGCCACGTGCCTCGTCGAGCAGGAGGCGGTCCGTCGCGTCGACCGCGACCGGACCCTCGGGGCGCGTCCCGTCGTCGGGCCACGGGACGAGCGCGTCGAGGACGGCCGCGACGCCGGGCGGAAACAGGTCTGTCACATCGACGACCGTACGCTGTGCCCATGACGGACGAGCCGACGTCGCAGGCCCGCGTGGCCATCACCTACTGCACGCAGTGCCGGTGGCTGATGCGGGCGGCGTGGGTCGCGCAGGAGCTGCTGACGACGTTCCGGACGCGGCTCGGCGAGGTCGCGCTCGTGCCGGGGACCGGAGGAGTGTTCCGCGTCGAGCTCGACCCGGGGGACGGCCGCGAGCCCGTGCTGCTGTGGGACCGCGCCGAGCAGGGCGGGTTCCCCGAGATCCCGCCGCTGAAGCGGGCGATCCGCGACACCGTCGCGCCCGACCTGTCGCTCGGGCACACGGACCGCGCCGCGTCGTCGTAGACCGCGCTACCTCGCCGCGCGGAGCGCTACCTCGCCGCGGGGAGCGCTACGTCGCCGAGCGGCGGGTGCGGCGCTCGGCGCGTGCGGCCTGCTCCGCCTCCTTCGCGGCGATCCGCTCCTCCTCCTCGCGCACGCGGGCCGCGACCTCGCGCTCGCGCACGAGCCACTCGGGCGGGTCGGCGCGCAGGGCGTCGATCTCCTCGGTCGTCAGCGGCTCGGTGATGCCGCCGCGCGCGAGGCCGGCGATCGAGATGCCGAGCCGGCCGGCGACGACGGGGCGCGGGTGGGGGCCGTTGCGGCGCAGGTCGGCGAGCCACTCGGGCGGGTTCTTCTCGAGCTCCTCGAGCTCGGCGCGCGTGACGCCGCGCTCCTGGAACTCGGGGGGCGTCGCGGGGAGGTACACCCCGAGCCGCTTCGCCGCGTTCGTCGGCTTGAGGACCTGCTGCGAGAACGGGGTACCGGCCATGGGCCCAGCGTAGTCGGCGCCCGGTGCCCACGAGCCCCGTAGCCTGAGGGTGTGACCGACGCGACCGCGCCCTCCGCGAGCCCCGACGCCGAGCGCGAGACCTTCCGCCTCGCGTACGTGCCCGGCGCGACGCCCGGCCGGTGGGCCCGCACGTGGCGCGACCGGCTCCCCGACGTCGCGCTCGAGCTCGTGCCGGTCGAGGCCGCCGACGCCGTCGCCACGCTGCACGACGGCGCGGCCGATGCAGCGATCCTGCGCCTGCCGGTCGACAAGACCGTCCTCAGCGCGATCCCGCTCTACGAGGAGCTGCCCGTCGTCGTGGTCTCGCGCGACCACCTGCTCGCCGCGACCGAGCCCGACGAGCACGTCACGTACGCCGACGTCGCCGACGACGTCGTGTGGCTCGCGCGCGACGACGTGCTGTTCGCCGGTGCCGGTGCCGGTGCCGGTGCCGACCTGCCCGGCCGCCCGCCCGAGCCGTACGACGACGGGTCGGGTGCGCTCGTCGAGCCCGAGCCGCCGGCGACCACGTCCGACGCGATCGCGTGGGTCGCGAGCGGCGCGGGCGTCACGATCGTGCCGATGTCGCTCGCGCGGCTGCACCACCGCAAGGACGTCACCTACCGGGTGCTCGACGGAGGGCCGACGGCGCCCGTCGGCCTCGCATGGGTCACCGACCGCACGACCGATCTCGTCGAGGAGATGGTCGGGATCGTGCGCGGGCGCACCGCGAACAGCTCGCGCGGCCGCGGCGCGCGCAGCGCGCAGGAGGCATCAGACGGTCGCGAGGCGCTGGGCGACGGTCGCGCGGCGTCCGACGGGGGCACGGGGCGCGGCGGACAGCGCCGCTCCCCGCAGCCCCGGGCACGAGCGGGACGGCCGTCGTCGGGCAGGGGCGCGCGCCGGCGTCGGCGCTGATCACCGCCTTTTTCACCCGTCCGCACGGGTATGACGGCACCTGTCCGATTCGCTACGATCGCCGGGTGCGGCCGTCGTGCCGCGCACGCGACGCCGCGTCGCACGCCACCACCGTCTCGTCCTCCGAGGAGCGCCCGTGCGCCGACCTGCCCTGATCTCCGCCGCCCTGCTGGTCACCGCCGCCCTGGCGGGGCCGGCCTCGGCACTCTCCGCGCCGGCGCTGCCGGCCACGCCGCCGGGACCGGGGGACGCGGAGGTCGGCGAGCGGTGGGACGGCGGCACCGCCGAGCACGAGGGGACGACCTACTCCTGGCCCGACGCCACCTTCTCCTACGACGGCCAGGTGTGTCCGGACCTCGACGTGCCCAAGACCGACGTCGGGGGCGAGCAGACGACGGTCACCCTCACCGCGCCGGACGGCATGCTCATCTCCTCGTACTGCGTCAAGGCCGGGTCGACCAGCCGGGGCGAGGGCCCGAAGATCGTCGTCCTCGACGAGCCGGTCGCCGAGCTCGAGATCGCGTACCCGACCGGCGGCAAGCTCAAGGCGATCAGCCACTACGCGGTCGCGTACGTGGCGGCGCCGGCGCAGGAGCCGGGCGACGAGACGGCGACGACCACGCCGCCCGGGACCGCCGGCCCCGAGGAGGACGCACCCGCGTCGGCCGACGAGCCGGCCACGACCGACGAGGGCGAGGCCCCCGAGGGCACCGACGAGCAGCCGGTCACCCTGACCCCGACCGCGACGCCGGCTCCGACCGACGGCACCGCCGTCGACGCCGAGGACGTCGAGCTCGTGGCCGACACGTCCGACGACGCCGCGCCGGGCGTGGAGGCGACGCCCGGCGCCGTCGACGCGCCCAGCCTGGCGATGACCGGTGCGCAGGTCACGACGCTCGTCGTGGCCGCGCTCGCGCTCGTCGCGGTGGGCGCGACGACGATTGTGCTGGTGCGCCGCCGCGGCGGGTCCGCCTGACGGCCTGACCGGACTCCGGCCCGGGGCGTGCGCTCGGCGCCGCCCCGGCCTCGCGCTAGCCGAGCCCGGCGAGCGAGCGGACGGTGTCGATCGTGTCGGCCTCGTCGGCCGTCTTGTCGTCGCGGTAGCGCAGCACCCGGGCGAACCGGAGCGCCACGCCGCCGGGGTAGCGGCTCGACCGCTGGATGCCGTCGAACGCGATCTCGACCACCTGTTCGGGCCGGACGTGGACGACCTGACCGCCCTGCGAGCGGTGCGTCTCGAGCTCGGTGAACCGCTTCGTCTGCCACTCGAGCATCTCGTCGGTCATCCCCTTGAAGGTCTTGCCGAGCAGGACGAAGCCGCCCGTGGCCGGGTCGCGAGCGCCCAGGTGG